>NZ_JAAIJR010000504.1 GCF_010915725.1 Thiorhodococcus mannitoliphagus | reverse complement strand
GGCAAGGGGCAGCACAGGGACATGGCGGTCCTCTCTGATCCGTGGGGTGGGCCGTTGCCGGCCCGGTCTCGGCCGGGGTTGGCCGGTGGCGCGTTGAAGGCGCGCGCGAGGTGAGCCGATGGCCAGCCGTCCTCAGGCGAGCGGCAGGGTCGCGCTGAAGAAGGTGTTGATGATGTTCGGCGCGACCAGCATCCCGACCCCCGCCGAGACACCGACCACGAAGCCCATGATCGACTGGCGCATGACGCCGGCGACCAGACCGACCAGGATGAAGGCGACCGCAATGACCTTGCCGAGCAGGCCGGTCATCCAGCCCGTCAGCAGGGTGTAGACCTC
>NZ_JAAIJR010000503.1 GCF_010915725.1 Thiorhodococcus mannitoliphagus | reverse complement strand
GAGCACGCAGATGACCGCATCCGCCCCTTCGACGGACTTGGCGACGGCCGCTGGATCGAGCACA
Source organism: Thiorhodococcus mannitoliphagus (assembly GCF_010915725.1). GTDB lineage: Bacteria > Pseudomonadota > Gammaproteobacteria > Chromatiales > Chromatiaceae > Thiorhodococcus > Thiorhodococcus mannitoliphagus. Next base: position 273 of record NZ_JAAIJR010000503.1, on the reverse strand, counting down.
TCCCCGCCGATCTTTGTCAGCCCGTCGTGGGGCTGGAGCTTGTTGGGATCGCGCGCGAGGGCCGTGATGGTATGACCCTGCTCCAGTGCCGCCGGTCGCGCCGAAGAGGGCAATGTGCATGCTGTTGTCTCCTGATCGTCGTTTACCCGAGCTGTGGCTGGAAGTTAAGGGCGGCTCGGCCGGAAGGCGAGGGGGATTAGAGGATATCCGGAACAGAAAATGCTTAATAATTAAAATGCCAAATAAGATAGTATCTTAGGTACGACAATCACG
>NZ_JAAIJR010000502.1 GCF_010915725.1 Thiorhodococcus mannitoliphagus | reverse complement strand
AGGAGGCGGCCCAACTCGCCGAGCGCCGCAACCTCTCTCAGCAGGTCCGCGAAGACCTCGACAGCGCCCAGACCTACTTCGCCAACCATCACCACCAGATGGACTACGCTCGCTATGTCGCTGAAGGCTTGCCGATCGGCTCGGGTGTCACCGAAGCCGCTTGTAAGACCCTCGTCAAACAGCGCCTGTGCGCCTCGGGCATGCGTTGGAAGAACACCGGCGCCAAGATCGTCCTCAGCTTACGGGCCCTCACGCAGACCGCCGGGCGCTGGACTCAGTTCTGGCAGCGCATTGATCAGTTCGGCGCCGAATGCTGTTGCTGAGACATCATTCAGAGG
>NZ_JAAIJR010000501.1 GCF_010915725.1 Thiorhodococcus mannitoliphagus | reverse complement strand
GCCGGACCACCGCTCACGGGCCTGGGCGGCTTCTTACGCGGCGCCCGCACCGCGTCACTGACAAGGAACGACTGAGCCCTCCCAGGTTCCTGGGCGACCCGTGCGTGCATGCCCTGCTCTCAGACCCCGGCGGAGTGTCAACATCAGGCCGCTACAATGCCAACACTATTGCCTTCCGCTGTTCCGAAGACGTCGGCTCCGCTGGCATCAGTTTCGGGGCTCTATCACACAGCCTACACGCCCCCTGTGTTCGCTTCGCAGCCGGGATCACTCCCGAACCACGCCACACTCGGTTCCGGTGGATGGCCAATCCTTACCGGCTCGGGACTTGCACCCGGTGGGCC
>NZ_JAAIJR010000500.1 GCF_010915725.1 Thiorhodococcus mannitoliphagus | reverse complement strand
CTCGGTGCGCACCCTAGATGTCGAGCATTGGGTCAAGACGCATCTTGGCGACTCGATGCTAGCCAAACGACGGCAGGTATTCAGCGCGCCAAAAGTCGACATGAAAACTGCATGAACCATTTCGATGGAAATGGCCAGAGATTTAACATCCTAGCCCATTCCTCGGGCGTGATCAGGGTGTTGAGGCACTCATCCACGCGGGCCATTTCGTTGACGATATAATAGCCGGAGACCTCGGTCTCGACCGTCTCGGCACCATGCACCTGACGTAGCGTCGCCTTGATGACAGCCAAGGCGTTGTAGGCGACGATGGCCATGGCCAATCCGAACAGGGCGGCGGGCGGATA
>NZ_JAAIJR010000499.1 GCF_010915725.1 Thiorhodococcus mannitoliphagus | reverse complement strand
CGCTGAGCGCCGACGAGGAAACGCGCTACTGGGCCGAGGCGCGCGCGAAAGCGCAGAGCGACGAGGCCACCTTGCTGCTGGAGGCGCGCGAGGAAGGTGAGCAGATTGGGTTGGAGAAAGGCGAGCAGATTGGGTTGGAGAAAGGCGAGCAGATCGGGTTGGAGAAAGGCCGCCAGGAAGCGGCTCAAGAGACTGCCTGTAACCTCATCAAGCTTGGCCTACTCAGCGATGCTCAGGTCGCCCAGGCCACCGGCCTGAGCCTTGCACAGATCGAGGCGCTGCGCTCGGCCGGTCCACACTAAGCAAGTGTCCATCAATTGTTTCCCGATGCGAGCGATGCCGCCCGAAATCCC
>NZ_JAAIJR010000498.1 GCF_010915725.1 Thiorhodococcus mannitoliphagus | reverse complement strand
CTGAAGAAGGGCAATGCGACCCTGATCGAATGGCTCGACTCGCCGGTGGTCTACCGAGCAGAGCCGGTCTTCCTGGAGGCGTTGCGCACCCTCGCCCGTGAGGTCCACCAGCCCGAGCGGTCCTTCCATCACTATGTCCACATGGCCCGGCGCAATCACCGCGAATTCCTCACCCGCGAGCGGGTGCGGCTGAAGAAGTACCTCTACGTACTGCGCCCGCTGCTGGCGACGCTCTGGATCGAGCAGGGACGCGGTCCGGCGCCGACGCGCTTCGCGGCCCTGGTGGAGGCGCTGATCGGCGATCCAGCACTGCGTGCGGCCATCGATGCGTTGCTCCGGATCAAGCGCTCGGCG
>NZ_JAAIJR010000050.1 GCF_010915725.1 Thiorhodococcus mannitoliphagus | reverse complement strand
CGACCGGCGCAACGACGACCGCGCCCGGTGAGGCAGCCTTACCTCACCCTTGTGGCGGCTTAGCAACAGTGGACCAACCGATGATCAAGGCCGACCCCATGGAACGCTTCGACCCCCTGTCCCATGAATGGGGCTATATGGGCCGCAAGTTCTTAGCGCAGAAGATGTGGACCCTGGTGCCGGCACAGGGGATTATCGCCGAGCACATGAAGAGCCTGCAAGAATGGCCACCGCGCCAACGAGCCGAGTCGCTGAGCCTGCAGAAGGCCACGGAGGCGGTGATGCGGCAGCTTGAGAACAACCCAGGACAGGTCTGGTAAAACCAATCCCTGCGGGGTCCGATTGCCGGCATGGAGTCCGGCAATCGGGCCGGGGATTATCAAGGGCTCCTGACGGGCTGCCTGCATGGCCCAGAACACGCGGGATCCCTGCAACCGCTTCCCGATCTTCGATAGTGACGTGCTCAATGCCGAGCAGCGCAGACAGCGCCTGCGCAAGGTCCGCGAGAACCTTGGTGTCGAGGGACTTCATTGAGCAGAGCCACGCTCAGGCGCCAGCAGCGTTGCGGTATCGAACTCTTCCAGCCGGCGCGGTGCTCCGCAGGAGAGTGCCTTGATCATGGCGGCAAAGCTCGCCATCTCCGTCGGGGGACAAGGGCGAACGACGCAAAGCCACAGCCCATCAGGCTCCTCCGAAAGTTCGAGTCGTGCGCCTGCACCCAATTGGGAGCCTTAGAGGCTGTCTGGAAATCATCGTAGAGGCCACTAGGATCCTTGAGGGCGCAAAATGCTCGCAGATGAGTCAAATTTCGATGAAGCGTCCGACCATCCAAGGCCGTCGGAATCGGAATCGGAATCGGGATCGGGATCGGGATCGGGATCGGGATCGAACCGACGATAGCGATTCCGATCCCGATAGCGATCCCGATGCTTTGCTGCGTCGACTGTTGTCGTTTCTCACGAATCAGGCGCCGCAGCGTCTCTTGCATCGACAGCTGAAGCCCTGCGGCCTCTCTATTCCAGCCATTCCTTGTCTGCCTGCCTGATGGATCTGACGCAGGGTTCGCATAGACATGGGATCAGCTTGGCGAATGACTCGGGCGATCAAGGGATCGCACATGCACAGAGTGCGTGCAAGCCGTGTCGGTGCCGAATTCTTGGTCAGGCGACAAGTGAAGGCCGCCGCGCCCGCTCAGGGTTGGGGGTCCGATGCATCCCGCCGCAGCACCGTTTCGCAGGGGCTACCGAAGGAGGTCAGACGCTGGATGATCTGATCCGCCACCAGACTCAGGCCACCAGTGGCCCAGGCGGCGGCGCTTTCGACGAACAGATCACCGCGGTCGACGGTGGCGCGGGGGGACTTCAGCGTACCGTCGACGACGACAAAACGGTCGGCGATCCCAAGCAGGCTGAGTCCAACCCCGTTGCGTTTGACGGTCTTGAAACGCAGCTCGATCTCACCCGTCTCCAGCTTGATGGCGCCACCGCCCAGCACATTGAGCTTGTCGGTTTGCAGTGCCAACCCGTGCTTGCTGGTGGCGATGCCGTCGGCGATATCGAACTCCAGCACCGCGCATTCGAGGTTGAGGAGGTCCTTGCGGACGCGGACCGGGACGAGCTGGGTCGGATTGACGGTGTCGAGCAGGCTGACCACAAGGCCCCCGAAGGGCAGTTGGGATGTCTTTCTGTCCAACTGCCCGGCACCCAGGATCAGCTCTATGCGCCCATCGGCGGTACGCAGCAGCTTAGGGACGGAGGCACCGACAGCGTTCATGCGGATCTCGAGGGCGACGGGTACGCTGGAGAGTGCCTGTTGATTTCTCGTCTTGATCAGCCGGCCGAGGTCGAACTTACCCTTGTGGTGCAGATCGAACCGCCAGTCGGTCTGTCCAGGCCGCAACTCCAGATCGAATGACAGGCCACCCTGAGCGCCATCGGCCGACAGCAGCAAATGTCCGGCGTCGATGCGCGCATCGAGCCTGCCATTGTCGATGGCGAAGTCGCCGAGGTCGATGCGACCGGCGCTCAGTTCGAGTGAACCGTCGAAGGCCTTCAGTCGCTCCAACGGCAGCGCTTGCTCACCGCGATTGTCGCGCCCGAATCGGGGGGCGCCGCTGCCCTGCGTCCCGGTCAAGGCGTCGGCCGAGTTCGTGTGCTTGGCCAAGAACGGGCTCAGGTCGAGTGTGTCAGCGTTCAGCGTGGCGTCGATTCGCACAGGCTCGCCGAGGCCGATGCGGACCTGCCCGGCGACATCACTGCCGGCGCTGCTTGCCTTCAGGTCCAGTAGCTCGATCTGGTGGGCCTGGCCCTGGAGGCGCGCCTGCGCCGAGAAGGGTTGCGCGGGTAGTCCGGGATGCAAGGCCGCCAGGCTCTCCCCGCTGAACTGCGCCTGGAATCGGCTTCCCGCGAGACCATCGAATCGGGCGAGCGTGCCGGTTAGGGCGCCAGTTAAGGCCTCGGTTCGGCCGGCATTATCGGTCAGGCCCAAGTCGACCATCAGGTCGAGCATCAAGTCGCGGCCGGTGCGGATGGCCGCGAGCGGCCCCAGATGACCTCGGATGTTCAGCCGACGCTCGTCTATTCGGGTCTGGGCAATGACGTCGATCCGCGGCCAGGACCGTCCCCCGGGTAGCAGGTCGGCCAGTGTTCCGCCGGTCAGCGCCAGGTCGACGGCCTCTAGGGACCGGTCCTGACTGGCCCGCGCTAAGCGAGTCTTGAACCTCACCGCCTGGCCGCTATCAATGCGCAGCGTGGGGCCGGTGAACTCGATTGCCTTGGCCCTTTGACCCCGCTTGGCGGGCGGCAGCAGCCGGACCGATTTGGCCTCCAGGGTGCCGTTCAGGGCATGGATGAGTGTCGCCGGAGTCGTGCCGCTGGCCTCGGCGTCAAGGCTCAAGCCGAGGATGCTGCCGCCCAACTTCGAGCCCTCGCTCAGCATCGAGCGGGCCTGCGCCAGGTCGATGCGGTCCGTGTTCAGTTCGAGTTTGAGCGTGGGTACCCTGGGGCCGACGTCGACGCGCGCCTGGCCCCTGAGGGTCAATCCGGGCAGCGCCAGCCTGACCCCGTCGAGCTGCAGCCGGCCATCGCGGAGTTTGGCCCGAGCCTGCAGTCCGCGCATGGTGATCCGCTGCCAGGTCAGGGCCTGAACGGCGAGATCCAGGTCCGCATCGAGCCGGGTCAGCGCCGAAAACGGCAGCGGCCTGTCGGCCCAGGTCGGGGCGCCAGCCGCCTTGGTCTTGGTTGCCGCAGGCCCCGAGGTTCCATTTGCATGGGGCGCAGAAACCTTATCCTGCGCGCCGTCGGCCAAGGTGAGCGTCCCGACCTCGAGTTTGCCGCTGAGCTGCGCCCGGGCATCACCCGATGCCGGCCGCAGCTCACCGTCGAAGCGGCCTTCGGCGAGCCTTGCCTTGATCGCCAGGGCGCCGGCAGTCTGATCACCGGCTTTGGGCTTGGCGACCGGCGTCAGTTGCAGCGTCCCCGGCCGATCGCCGAGCGTCCCTGTCATCCCCAGGGACCAGAGGCCATCCAAGGGGACGCTGATCTCGCCATCGCTGATGGTCAGCGGCGCGGGCAGGACATCGGCCTCCGATGAGCCGTTGATCGCACTGACCTGCAGGGTCTCACCGTCCCAGCTCAGGCCCGTGTCGAGCCGAAAGGGCCCCGCCGGCAGCCCATCGATCCCGGCGATTTGCCCCAAGGGACTCAGCGTCGGCCCCTGCATCTGGAGCTTGGCATCCAGCCCGGTGGTCGCGAAGGGCGCGGGGGCGCTGCCATTCAGCTCGACGCGGGTCTCGCCGCTCTGCGCCTCGATCTGGAAGGGCCAGCGGGCGCCGGTCGGCGCATCCGCGGCACCCGCGCGAGCGCTGACCGTCAGCGGCGTCTGATTGATCACCAGTTCGGCCTGGAGGACCAAAGGTTCGGCGCCCAGCCCGTCGAGCTGAAGCCGCGTAATATCGGCGCGTCGCACCCTTGACGTTGGGGACGCAAAGGTGATCTGCGAATCGATCAGCTGCAGCGTCGGAATCCGCAGGCTGATCTTGTCGGCACCCTTGCCTTTACTGGTGCCAAGTTGCCAGTTGTCGCGGCCATCGGCGGTCTTCTGGAGCATCAAGCGCGCACCACGGATCACCAGTTGGTCGATGCGGACCTGTCGCTGCAACAGGGCGCGCAGCTGCCATGTCACATCGACTCGCTCGGCCTCCAGCAGGTGCGGCCCCAGCGTCCGCTCGGTGTCCCAGTCTGGATTCGACACCCGCAGCCCGTTCAGCGCGATCGAAAGACCCGGCCGTGGATGCAGCAACCAGCCCAGCGCCACGCTGTCGATCGCGACCGGTCGCCCAAGGGCATCAGCCGCCGCGGCTTCCAGGTCCGCCTTGTGCGCCTGCAGATAGAACGGCGAATAGCCGATGGCGCCCGCCACAAGCAAAACCACCGCCAGCAGAAACCAGGAGAGAACGCGTAGGGTTTTCATTCAGTGGTCTAGGAAAGTCGCTCGGTGGGATGGATTGGCGGCATTGCAGGCACAATACCATCCGGCAGAGGTTATGGACCATCCGGCAGAGGTTATGGAAAGTAGCATCGGAGCTTTGCGCTAGGCTAGGCGCCCTTCCGGCTTCGGGTTTCTGGCCTTGATCATCGTTCGGCCCACCTGCCGTGATGCAACCTCAGCAAGTCAATTAAGACTCTGATTTTTCAAATAACACTTGCTTTAGCCGAGTGCTTTGATCGGTCTTGGGCGAGACGATGATCAAGGCCGGGTTTCTAAGAGGACGTCCAAATTCTACTTCCCGCCTTGTGGACCTCAACACCTATCGGTTTCCCGAAATCAACCGGAACAGCCGCTCCAAGCCTGCGTAGCCAGGCCATCCTGGCCTGGTTTGCCAGGGCTAGAAGCCCTGGCTACACAAAAAAACGATAGGTGATGAGCTTGTGGACAGAGGGTAGGGAACAAATCGGCAGGTAGTTCATGGACAGTGACTGAGTATTCACCGTCGCAGGCTGGCAGATTCAGAGCACAGGCGACGCAGCACGGCTGTGCCACGAAATCGGCATCGCCTTCCCGCCGCGCGACCTACACCTGGACACCATCAGCCCACTGCGGGTGCAGATCGAGCGAACGAGTCGCATCGCCGCTTGGCCGGAACCTCCAATCAATCAGCGCCCTCATCCGTGCGCCCGCTTCGTCAGAACGCTGTGTTTCAAGAGGCCAAACAACATAAACTCAAGGGCCTCGAGCATCGTCTGGTCCAAGACCGAGTTGAGCCTTGGTTGTCCAGTTGGACCGGGGGTGGACGAGCGAGCGCGAAGTCCAGCGAATCCCGCACCGTTGCGGGTGGACTGCGCTGCGGGCGCGGCTCAGACCTGGTCCGAGACGAGGAATGTCAGGCAAGGCCCCGCAACCGGCAGCGTGAAGCTAGAGCTTCATCGCCTGGGTCACGAAGCGAGAGGTTCGCGACCAGGAAAACCGCGTCCAGAGCTGGGCGCAATTTAAGACTGACAACTGACAACTGACAACTGACAACTGACAACTGAAAAAACCAAGCATCATGGAAACAGCAATGAAACGCATCATCCTCTCCACAGCGATCGCATTGTTCGGCCTGTCCGGCTGCGGCGACGGCATGCTCGCGCCCGAGGGCGCGGCGAGCAACGCCTTTTTGGACAAGGTGGACGCCAACTGCGGCAAGCTCAAGATCGGCAACCAGCCCATCAATTATCTGCTTGATGTCAACGGCGATGACGTCTATTTCATCGACGAAACCAGCAAGCTGTACGCGGGCGAGGTCGACCAGTCCACCTACACTACCGACATCAACGGCTTCTATCCGACCGACACCAATCAGCCGGCCCTCGACTGCATCTTTGATCAGCTCAACTGAGCGGAGTATCCATGAATCCTGACTTCACTCCATCTCAGCCGCGATCGGTTGGGCGTCTCGGGGTTACCCTGGTATGCCTGCTGGTCTCGGGCTGTGGCGATCAGGTCGTCGTCGAGGGCGTTGACCTCGATAATGGAAGCGTCGTGGGCGACAGCGTACTCGACACCCGGATCAACGAGACTGGCATGCCGGGTGATGAGGCCTATGCAACCGGCGACCCCTACGAGGAAGCCGTCGAGGGTGAAAAGAACCTGGGACCCAACGCCCCTGGATACATCCCCTAACGGGGCCTGGGTTCGATCATGTTGGGCTCGCGCAAGCGTGAGCCCGCATCGGTTGAGCCTCAGGCTTTGCCCGTTGCCCTGACCTAGCATCCTTGAGGGCGCAAAATGCTTGCAGATAAGTCAAATTTCGATGAAGCGTCCGACCATCCAAGGCCGTCGGGATCGGGATCGGGATCGGGATCGGGATCGGGATCGGGATCGGGATCGGGATCGAACCGACGATAGCGATACCGATTCCGATCCCGATGGCCATGCCTCGTCGGTCTGAGGCGAAGCCTCGCTAGGACTCGGTGAAGGATGCGCTCAGCGGCATCTAGCATCAGACAGCCGTGCCGCTGACATTCATCGTCGCTTGCATGCGCGAAACATTGTGGGAATGACGTCATGGATCAGCTTCAAGCCTTGCTTGCACCAGCCCTTTCGCTAGCCACCTTTACCGATCATCTGCAAGCCATCGTCACGGTGCTGTCGGTCGTCAACCCGGCAATCTGCGGTCTCATGTTGGCCCAGGTTGAGGCCGCCCAATCCCATCCCCGACCACTGGCCGACGCAACGCGGGCAGCACTGGTCATTCTGACGATCCTCGTGTTGGCGGCCCTCTTCGGAATGCGCTTGTTGCAACTCTTTGGCATTTCTCTCAATGCGTTCTTGGTGGCGGGCGGCGGCGTCCTGGCCTGGATGGGTTTCTCAATGCTCAGCGGCGGGGGCAAGGCGTCCTCGTCCACTGCGTCTGCAACCGAGACGGGCACGGACTCCTCGCTCGCACCCGTCATCCTGTTTGCAGCGAGTCCGGGCACCATCACCGCCGTTATTTCCTTAGCAGTCTCCCATACGCCCTCGGCCTTTCCCATCACGGCGCTGGTCGCGGTTGGCGTGGCGACCCTGATTGCCTGGCTCACGATGTGGCTGTTCGCGCGGCTTGGCTCCTCCAAGGGTAATAGCTTCGGGCGCGACATGGTGACCCGCCTCATGGGCCTAATCGTGCTGGCCATGGGCGTGCAGTTTGCGCTGACGGGGTTTATTTCATTCAAGGCGGCGGGGTAATCGATGCAGAGTGCCAGCAATTCGAACCAGAAGGCCACCCGCTCGCCACAGACTAGAATCCTTGAGGCCGCAAAACGCTTGCAGGTGAGCCAAATTTCGATGCAGCGTCCGACCATCCAAGGCCGTCGGGATCGGGATCGAACCGACGATAGCGATACCGATTCCGATAGCGATCCCGATGGCATGCCTCGTCGGTCTGAGGCGAAGCCTCGCCGATGGCTGACAGGGGGGCGTTGCGGTGGGGTTCCCCAAGCTGGCTGTTGTTACTGCGAACTTCCAGGCTCGAATTTTTCATCCCAGCGCAGTTCGACTCGGCACCAGGCGCTAGACAACCCGATTTGCTGATCGCACTGGACGCGCTGAGATGCTCCTAGGCGAGGAATGACAGGCAAGCAAGGCCCAGCAACCGGCATCGTGAAGCCATTAAAACCAATCTCTGACCACTGACCACTGACCCAGATAGCGCAGACGCTTGCGGGGGAGACGATCACCGCGCGCCCCGCGCCGAAGCTTCAGTCGACCTCGAGCCAGCGATCGAGCCTGTCCTGGACAGCCTCCACGCCCTGTCGCTCCGACGCGGAAAAGAGCGCGACACCAACCGGCTTCTCGGCCCCGGCATCCCGAGCGACTTCGCGCTCAACCGCGAGCTGAGCGGCGCGCGCCGCGCCGCGCTTGAGCTTGTCCGCCTTCGTCAGCAGCAGCAGGATATCGAAATCGCCGCGCCGCCCCCAGGCCAGCATTTGACGATCGTATTCCGTGAGGGGATGACGGATATCCATGACGATGACGAGCCCCGCGAGCGACTCACGGAACTCGAGGTAGCGTGACAGCTGCTGCTGCCACTGCTGTTTCACAGAGATCGCAACCTTCGCATAGCCGTAACCTGGCAGATCGACGATCCGCCGAGTCTCATCGAGTTGGAAAAAGATGATCTGCTGCGTTCGGCCCGGCGTCTTACTGGTCCGCGCCAACGCCTTCTGATGACAGACGGCGTTGATGGCACTGGACTTTCCCGCATTCGAGCGGCCAGCGAAGGCAACCTCACGCCCGCGGTCGTCCGGGCATTGCTCCAGCTTGGCCGCCGCAGTGAGGAATCGAGCACCTTGGTAGAAGGGATTCATGTCATTCCAAAGGGGCAGTCAGGTACCAGTGAGCAGGTGTAGGATCCGGACTCAGCCAGCACTGATGGGCAGAGAACATCTGGCAATCGCAGTGCTGCGCAAGGGCTCAAGGGTCGCTTCGACTTCAGCAAGACGCTTGCGCCGGCTCGCGCGTCCAGTGCCCGGAGCGCCCACCCAGCTTTTCCACCAGCCGGACATCGGTCATCTCCATGCCGCGATCAAGCGCCTTGCACATGTCATAGATGGTGAGCAGACTCACCTGAACCGCGCATAGGGCCTCCATCTCAACGCCAGTCTGCCCCTGTGTCTCGACCGTCGCGCGACAGTAGACGCCGGACTCCCCTTCCCGGGCATCGAGATCGATCGCAACCCGTGTCAGGCTGAGCGGGTGACAGAGCGGCACGAGATCAGAGGTGCGCTTTGCAGCCATGATGCCGGCAATCCGAGCAATGGCCAGCACATCACCCTTCTTGTGCCCCCCTTGCTGGATCAAGGCCAGTGTCGCGGCATCCATGCGTATGCGGCCCTCGGCCACCGCGCGCCGCCGCGTCACCGCCTTGTCGCCCACATCCACCATGTGGGCCTCACCGCGCTGATCGAAATGCGTGAGCGACATCAGAAGGCTGGCTTCTCCGGCGCGTCCTCGAACATCTTGACGCTCTCCATGATCTCCTGGCAGGCCTCCTCGCGACCGCCCCAACCACCGACGCGGACCCATTTTCCCTCGTCCAGGTCCTTATAGTGCTCGAAGAAATGTGCGATTTGGTCCAGCAGATGCTGCGGCATGTCGCGGAAGCTCTCGACGTTTCTAGAGCCCTTGTAGAGCGCGTCGACCGGCAGCGCGAGGATCTTGGCATCGTCACCTGACTCGTCGGTCATGGTGAGCACCCCGATGGGGCGGCACTTGATAACAGAGCCCGGAATCAGTGGATAAGGCGTGACCACCAAGACGTCGACCGGGTCGCCATCCGAAGACAGGGTATGCGGCACATAGCCATAGTTGCACGGGTAGTGCATGGCGGTCGACATGAAACGGTCCACGAACATGGCGCCCGTCTCCTTGTCCATCTCGTACTTGACCGGCTCGGCATGGGCCGGAATCTCGATAATGACGTTCAGGACATGAGGGACATTGTCACCCCGGGAAACCTTGGATAGATCCATGAAGTTAGCCTCGATTCGGTTCAAAAAAGTCCATCGCCACGCGGCTCGCAGGGGTCGAGCACAACGAAAAAAGGCCCTGACGGGCCCATCGCGACGTTTAGCCTCTAGACGTTTAGAAAGTGTCCATCAATTGTTTCCCGACGCGAGCGATGCCGCCCGAAATCCCCCCTACCCCCCCTTTGCGAAAGGGGGGAAGTTGTTGATGGACGCTTTCTTAGCCTGTAATTGTATTCCAAAATCCCTTTGAGAATCTCAATCCTTCGAATACAGCCGGCAGGGATTCTCTTCGTGTTCCTATGAGTTTCAACGGCTCTTGCTAGGGAGCGTTCGCTCAGAGGCTGTCTGAATATTGCAATCGCCCGAGCTGTAGGGGCGAATTCATTCGCCCTCCTGCCAGGACCAAGGGCGACTAAAGTCGTCCCGAGGTTTGTCAGAAAGCCTCTCAGACAGCAAGGGGGTGGCGGAAGCCACCTCGCGCTGCGGGGCTCAGACCTCGAAAGGTTCGAGCTTACGATCAACGGCGGCGTTCTTGAGGGTCACGTACTTCGGCAGACCATGCTCGAAGGGCGGATAGTCCTCACCCTGGATCAGCGGAATCAGATATTCCTTGCAGGCCGCTGTAATCCCGAAGCCATCCTCCGAGATGAACTCGCTCGGCATGAACTTCTCGACATTGGCCACTTCGGAGAGCGGTGCCTCGCCGACCTCCCAGGCATAGGGGTCATTGCTGGTGCGCTTGACCGTGGGCATGACGGCGCTATGCCCCGCGAGTGCGAACTCGACCGCGGAGCGCCCCATCGCATAGGCCTGCTCGACATCGGTCTTGGAGGCCAGATGCCGCGCGGCCCGTTGGAGATAGTCGGCGACGGCCCAGTGGAATTTGTAGCCCGTCACGTCTTTGATCATGTTGGCGACCACGGGCGCGGCACCTCCCAACTGAGCGTGACCGAAGGCGTCACGGGTGCCTTGCTCGGCGAGGAAACGGCCGTCCGGATACTTGGCGCCTTCAGAGACGACAATGGTGCAGAAGCCGGATGACTCCACCTTGGCCTTGACCGCCGCGAGGAAGCGTTCCTGATCGAACTCGATCTCGGGGAAGAGGATGAGGACGGGGATGTTGTGGTCTTCGATCAAGCCGCCCGCGGCCGCGATCCAGCCGGCGTGGCGCCCCATCACCTCCAACACGAAGATCTTGGTGGAGGTTTTGGCCATGGAGCGGACGTCAAAGGAGGCCTCGAGCGCCGAGGTCGCGATGTACTTGGCGACGGAGCCAAAGCCCGGGCAGTTGTCCGTGATCGGCAGGTCGTTGTCCACCGTCTTGGGCACATGAATGGCTTGGACGGGATAGCCCAGCTTCTCGGAAAGCTGGGAGACCTTGTAGCAAGTATCGGCTGAATCACCGCCGCCGTTGTAGAAGAAGTAGCCGATATTGTGGGCCTTGAAGACCTCGATCAGGCGCTCGTACTCGCGCTTGTTCGCCTCGAGACTCTTGAGCTTGTAGCGGCAAGACCCGAAGGCGCCGGAGGGCGTATAGCGCAGGGCGGCGATGGCCTCGTCCGATTCCTGACTGGTGTCGATCAGCTCCTCGGTCAGGGCACCGATGATGCCGTTGCGGCCGGCATAAACGTTGGCGATTTGGTCGCTGTGCCGGCGCGCCGTCTCGATGACGCCGCAGGCGGAGGCGTTGATGACCGCGGTGACACCGCCGGACTGGGCGTAGAAGGCATTCTTTACTGACATGGTTATCCTCACTGGGTCAGGGTTACGGCTGGCTGGAGCGCGAGGCAAGGATCAGGGACGGCGCCGGGCCGGCAAATCTCCTCGCTCCTCGGCCCTGAAGTCAGCCTGCGCCTAAAGCACGACAACCGTGCATTCGGCGAGGTCGTCGTACTCATGGATGCCAGCCCCTATCTGCTTCTAGGGCTTGTAGAAAAATTGGCGGCGGTAGGCGCACTCGCAGACCTTGCAGCTCTGGAATTTTGGCCATGAAATCGTCTCAGTATCGATCGAGGCGTCGACGTGCCCCCTGGACGCTTGCCCCCGCGGCCGGAAAGACTAACCAAAAGCCGGGACCCATCCAAATCGAAAAAATCCGTGCATGGATGCAAGCGACTGATCACCAGATGACTCGCGAGGCTTCGCCTCAGACCGACGCGTCATGCCATCGGGATGGCTATCGTCGGTTCGATACCGATCCCGATCCCGATACCGGCGGCCTTGGATGGTCGGACACTTCGTCGAAATTTGACTCATCTGCAAGCATTTTGCGCCCTCAAGGATTCTAGGAGCCTGTCCGACTTGGGGGATCGAAGCGAGGAAGTGGGAGAGCGAGGCCATTTCGTTCCGGTTTTGAGGCGCATAGTGGTTCTATGTAACGAAAAGCGGGGCGAAAGGGACCGTTCTCCCGATTCCGCAGCCGATTCATCCTAAGTCGGACAGGCTCCTAGGGCGCGGCCAACGGCGGCAGATCGACGCCCAGACCTAGAGCACGCGTCATGAAGAGACGCTTCACGGGCTTGACGCGGTCGGTCACCTCGAGCCCCAGGCTGCGCACGGCAGAGATCGCAGGATGATCGTTACTGAAGAGGCGCTTGAAGGCATCCATGGCGGCCAGCATCAGCATGTTGTCGCCGCGCCGCGACCGTTCATAGCGACGCAACGCCCAGAGTCCACCGATGTCGCGGCCACAGCCAATGGCGTGCTCAAGCGCAACGACCAGCTCGGCGGCGTCCAGGAATCCGAGATTGACACCCTGCCCGGCCAAGGGATGGATCGCGTGCGCAGCATCCCCGATGAGTGCCAGGCCATGCTGGACATAGTGCTTGGCGTGCTGCAGCCGCAGCGGCACGGCGGCCCGCGGCCCCTCGACCGTCAGCCGGCCCAAACGCGCCTCGAAGGCATCGGTCAGGGCATTGGAGAAGTCTTGATCATCCAATGCCATCAGCGCTGCGGCCCGTGCGTCGGTTGCTGACCACACGATGGAGCAGCGCCCGTCGGCAAGCGGCAGCAGGGCGAGCGGCCCCGTCGGCAGGAAACGTTGCCAGGCCGTCTCTTGATGCCACTCGGCGGGCCTGACGTTTGCCACGATGGCACGCTGACCATAGTCCCAGCCCTCGGTCTCGATGCCCGCGAGCGAGCGCACCAGCGAATCGCGCCCGTCCGCACCGACCAAGAGCCCGCATTCGATGGCGCGTCCGTCCGTGAAGAGTAAGTGCGAGCGCCCGCGCTCACGCTCGATATCCGAGATCGCGCCAGGGCAAAAGAGGGTGACGTCATCGAGTTGCTCGAGCGACTCCCAGAGCGCGAGCTGAATCACACGGTTCTCGACGATGTGCCCGAGATCGGCCTGCCCGACGGACTCGCTATCGAAATGGATCTCGCCACCGCCAACGGCATCCCAGACATGCATGTGCCGATAGGGACTGCTGCCGAGCACTTGAACGCGCGACCAAATGTCCAGCCGCTCGAGGATGCGCTGACTGGCCCGACTGAGCGCGGAGACGCGCAGGTCGATCTCCCCCTCGGGCCAATCGCGAGCCGGTTCGCGGGCCTCGATCACCGCGATGCTCAGCCCTTTGCCGGACAAAGCCGCCGCGAAGGCGGCGCCCACCATGCCGCCACCGACGACGACAACATCGAAGTCCCGCGCAGCATCAGACATGACGACCCTCCAGCGACAATCCTCGGGCGAGCCGCGGCAAAGGGCCGCTCAGCCCCATGAAACGCTCAGCGACTCCATGCCGCACGGCCGGAATCAGGTCCAGACCCAGCATGCCGAGATTGCGCCCGACGCGAACCGGCCACCAGGGGAGCACGAAGAGCCGAGCGAGTGTGTCCGTCAGACGCGCCGTTCCGACCTGGTCGCGCCGACGCCATTTTTGATAATCAGCGAGGACCGAAGCGGCGCCGACATCGCCGCCCCTGGCGGCAGACTCGACCAGGACCTCCGCGAGGGCCGCAACGTCGCGCAGCCCGAGGTTGAACCCCTGCCCCGCCACGGGATGCAGGGTATGGGCGGCATTGCCGATCAGCACCAGACGCTCCTGAACCGCGTCGCGTGTGAGCAACAGCTTGAGGGGGTATGCGCGGCGGGGTGCCACCTCGCCGAGACGACCCAGCCGATAGCCGAAACGGGCCTGCAGACGCTGCAGGAAGGCCGCATCCGAGAGACCGAGGATCTCGGCCGTTTCCGACTCACGACAGGTCCAGACGACCGAATAGCGCCCGCGCGTCATCGGCAGCATGGCCAGGGGGCCTGAATCGCTAAAGCGCTCGAAGGCCCAGCCGCGTCGCGGCCGATCCGGTGTCACCGTCGTGATGACGGCGTCGTGGCCATAGGCGCGCTCTTCGCTCTTCAGCGACAAGCCGCGTCGCACGGCGGAATCGCCGCCATCCGCCGCCACGAGGAGCTTGGCATGGAGACTGAGCCTCGCGTCCTCGGTCTCGAGATCGAGGTCGACGCCGGCCGCACTCACTTGGTAGCCATGGAGCTGAGCCGGGCAAAAGACCTCCACGTTTGGCGCATATCGGAGCGCTGAATAGATCGCCTGCCCCATGGCGCGCGCCGGAGCGACATAGCCCAAGGCATCGACGCCCTCCTCCCGATGGCTCAGTCGGCTGAAGCCGCAATGACCGCGATCGGAGACATGAATATCGCAGATCGGCTCCGCCTCCGGCTCGATCTCCGGCCAGACACCCATGGCATCGAAGATGCGCCGACTCCCAAGTGAGAGCGCAATGACCCGCTCGTCGTAGCTCGGCTGCTGATCCGAGCGCGGCGGCACGGCCTCGATGAGGGCCACCTTGAGCGGCGCGCGACTCAAGGCGCACGCCAGACTGCCGCCGACGAGACCGCCTCCGACAATCACTAGGTCATAGTCATACATCTCAGGTCTCGCTTAGTCGCATGCGAAGGTTGGGACAAAGGCTGACGGCGCGCCTGAAGGTCAGGCCGCCATCAGCGCCTCGATCTCCTCCGCGTCCTTGGGCACAGCCGCCGACAGGACCTCGTGGCCCTTGTCGGTAATGAGGACATCGTCCTCAATGCGGATGCCAATCCCACGATAGGCCTCGGGCACGGCGTCGGTGCTCGGCATATAGAGGCCGGGCTCGACGGTGAGCACCATGCCAGGCTCGAGTTCCCGCCATCCGCTAGCGCCTTTGTAGGCACCGACATCATGAACGTCCATGCCCAGCCAATGCCCGGTGCGATGCATATAGAAGGGCTTGTAGGCCTCGTCCTTGACCAGCTTGCCCAACTTGCCCGCAAGCACGCCCAGAGCCACGAGCCCCTTGGTCAAGACGCGCACAGCGGCGTCGTGCGGCTCATTCCAGCACACACCGGGACGCAACTTATTGATGGCCGCCAGCTGCGCCTTGAGCACCAGATCGTAGAGCGCGCGCTGAGGCGGGGTGAAGCGTCCATTGACAGGGAAGGTCCGCGTGATGTCCGAGGCGTAGCCGTCGAGTTCGCACCCGGCATCAATGAGCACCAGGTCACCCTCTTCGAGCCGGGCCGCATTCTCCGTGTAGTGCAGCACACAGGCGTTTTTTCCGCCACCGACGATCGAGGGATACGCCAAATGCCGGGCGCCGCGGACCGCGCACGCATGATCGAACTCGGCTTCGAGGTCATACTCACGCATGCCGGGTTTGCACACCGACATCAACCTGCAATGCGCTTCGGCCGAGATCCGCGCGGCCCGCCGCATGACCCCGGCCTCAGCCTCGCTCTTGCGCAAACGTTGCTCGTGCACCACAGCCTCGATGGTGACGAAGGTGTCGGGGGCCCGGGCCCCAGCCCTTGACTTGGCCCTGACCTGATTCACCCAACCCAAAACCCTGGCATCCAACGCCGGATCGGCACCGATCGGAAAATAGAGCCGCGCGTGCCCATCGATCAGAGTCGGCATCACCTCATCCAGATCGCTCAGAGGATAGGCCTCATCAGCGCCAAGTTGCGCGATCGCGCCCTCCACGCCAAGCCGAGAGCCATCCCACTGCTCACGCGCTTCGTCACGTGGCCGACAGAAGAGAATGAATTCACCCTCCTTACGCTTCGGCGCGATCACGGCAAAGGCATCCGGCTCCAGGAAGCCGGTCAGGTAACTAAAATCGCTATCCTGCCGGAAGGGGTAATGGACGTCGCGATTGCGGATCGCCTCGCGAGCAGCGGGCAAGATGGCAAGCCCACCCTCGCCGATTTGCTTGGCGAGGGCACGTCGACGACTCTTGTACTCAGCTCGGGTCATGCGTCTTTCATTTGCTGTGGAGCCTGCACGCGCGCGTCATGGATAATCATGGCGGCAACGCGAACGAACTCGGTGATCTCCATCAATGCCTGTTCGTTCTCCTCGCTATCCTCCAAATGCTCTAGATCCATCCGGGTCACCTCGGCCAAGTCGCGATAGACCTCTCGCGCCTCGCCGCTAAGGTCAAGCTCAGAGATACCCAAAATCCCCATGGCGTAGAGAAAGCCACGCACCCAGTCGTAGACTGCGGTGGCGCGCTCGGCTAGCGCCGCGGACTCTTGCGGCAGCAGCATCTCCACTGCGAGATCCGGGCCGCGCACCGCCTTCTCAAGAGGCTCGGCAATCTCCCGCAGCGCCTCGCGCGCCTCGAGGTCGGGCGTCCCGCCCGCTGCAGCGGAGGGCAGCAGTTGTTCGAGCCACAGGGCAACAGGGTCGGCGGCAGCGCCGCAGACGACGCCGCAGAGCATGCCGTGCGCCTCGGCGACCGTTGGGTTCAAGGGACTTGCCTCAAGGTAAAAGGCAAGCTGTGCGTCGTCGATATCCGTGAGATGCTCCTTGATGCAGCGCGCATCTGTCATCCGAAAGGGATCAGCCGAACCCTAAAGCGCCTAAAGCTTGCGAAAGATTTCAATGCCTTGCCTCAGCGCCGAGGCGCATCTTCTGGCTGCAGCGCCGGGGCGAAACAAGGTGTGGCTTTTCGTCCTACACTTTGCGTCTTCGCACCTTTGCGGTTCGGATTGCCGGGCTTGGGGTCATGACCTCGAATCGCGGCGATCATAGCACGGGCCTCGGCCTCATTGACCGCTCACCTAGCCCCTTCCATAATGCGCAGAATTTCAACGGAGTCGTGGACTTTGGCCAGCTTTGACCTCGACCAGCTTGAGTCTCAGGTAGATGCCCTGATCCGCCTGATCGAGAGACTCCGCGAGGAGAACGCCTCATTGCGCGTGCGCCAGGAATCCTTGGTCGCCGAGCGGAGCGAACTCATTGAAAAAACCGAACAAGCGCGAAGTCGCGTTGAAGCCATGCTGTCCCGGTTACGCGCAATGGAGGAGAATTTGTGATCGAAGAGCCGTTGCAAGTCAGCATCAAGATACTGGACAAGGAGTATCGAATCGCCTGCGAGTATCACGAGCAGGAGGACCTCAGGGCATCCGCGCGCCTGCTCGACCACCGCATGCGAGAGATCCGCCAGTCCGGCCGTGTGATCGGTACGGATCGGGTCGCAGTCATGGCAGCGCTCAACATTGCACATGACCTCATCCAGCTGCAGCGCTCCCGCGCTGGATCCGATGGCGAACCAGGCAAGCGTTTGCGCCAGCTCCAAGAGCGCATCAACGCAGCACTCTCCGCCGAGCGGGCAGAAGCCTTAGAACCAAACCAAACGGCCGACGCAGACACCGATGGTCCGTCGCAGCTGGACGCCCCGGACGAAAGGGTATAGCCTTATTCACAGACACCCCCTGTAGTGTTCGATAGTGGCCTGGGTATTTTCTTGAGCCTAATCGCGACCCTGGGGACATGAAAGCGAAGCCGTTGCGCATGTCCGTCACCGAGCGGAAAGCCTGAAGCCAAGCCAAGTGTTCCCACTTGAACCTCTTGGTTCAGGAACAAAGGCCTGCAACGGCACAGACGGGGGGTGTCCCTCCATTCAAATGCCGTCTCAGCCCCCTTCAAGACGTCAGCTTCGCGCCGCAAGGCGGGCGCTGACCCCAGATCAACAGAAAGACCACGCAACGCGGGTCGTGCGGCGCATCAGCACCAGCTGGCCTTTCCTGCGCGCCTCGCGGATCGGACTCTACTGGCCTGCCGACGGCGAGCTGGACCCCCTGCCCCTGCTGCGCCTCGCCGACGGACTTGGCAAGCAATGCTATCTGCCAGTCCTCAGCCCCATCCGCGTCGGCGCGCTCCGCAACAAGCTGCTCTTCGCGCGGCACCTCCCGACTCAGCGAATTCAAGCCAACCGATTCGGCATCCCAGAGCCCAGAGGGAGGGGTCGACATCTCGCCCGACCAATCGCACTGGACCTGCTTATCGTTCCGCTTGTCGGCTTCGATGACCACTGCAATCGAATTGGTATGGGCGGCGGCTTTTACGACAGGACCCTGGCCTATCTAAGACATCACAAGCACTGGCGTCGCCCCCGACTGCTGGGCCTTGCACATGAATGCCAGCGGATCACGGCGATCACACGCCAACCCTGGGACATCCGACTCGACGCCATCGTGACAGAGGCGCGCCTGTACTCAAAGGAGCCGGACGGGGACGAACCAGAAGGGGCCTCTGGTATGATTGGCTAACGGCAAATCATAGAATCGGAGGACAAACGAATGAGCCAAGACGCGCTAAAAAAACAGGCTGCGGAAGCGGCGTTAGATTATGTGGAAGGAGGCGTCATCGGCGTCGGCACAGGCTCCACAGTAAACCACTTCATCGACGCCTTAGCGGGAATCAAAGGTCGCATCGAGGGAGCCGTATCCAGCTCCGAGGCGTCGACAGAGCGACTCAAGCGCCACGGAATTCCCGTGCTAGACCTGAACGCCGCAGGGGAGCTCTCCATCTACGTCGATGGCGCGGACGAATCCAATGCGCAGCTGCAGCTCATCAAAGGCGGCGGCGGAGCGCTCACGCGCGAGAAGATCGTCGCAGCCGCCAGCAAGACTTTCGTCTGCATTGCCGACGAAAGCAAGCTCGTCCAAGTCCTTGGAAAGTTCCCACTTCCCGTCGAAGTCATTCCCATGGCGCGCAGCTACGTCGCTCGTGAACTGGTGCAGCTCGGCGGAACACCCATCTGGCGAGAAAACTTCATCACCGACAACGGAAACCTGATCCTCGACGTGCACAATCTCGAGATCGTGGAACCGATGACGCTGGAGCAGCAGATCAACAACATCGCCGGCGTCGTGACCGTCGGCATTTTCGCCCTACGGCCCGCCGACGTCCTCATCCTCGGATCCGCAGCAGGCCCTCGGTCCCTGAAAGCGACCTAGGCAGCGAGCGGCCCGGACACGACGACTGGGCCGCCGCCGCTAAACCCTCGCGCAAGCAAAGAAGACTGGGTGCAAGCAGAACCAGACCAATCGGCTGCCCTCCGTCCCCGGGGCTCAACCATCCGAGCCAATCATCGCCCCGATCCAATCGTTCAGCTATTGGCATCTGTCCTACCGGGCAGGTCAACCGAGCAGCCCTCATCGACTTGGTGAGTCGCGCCAAGCAGGACAGCAGGGTCATTGGACAGCATTCGCCGCAAGACCATTGGTGCCGCTCGACCAAGGCTTCCGCTTGCGGGACGATGAAAAAAACTGACGTCTCAACCCGGAACACCCTGCCAGGTACTCGCAAAAAAAACGGGGCCCGAAGGCCCCGCTTTGCTTCCAAGCGCTAGCCTAGCAGCACTTTAGAAGTCGTGGATCATACCAACCGAGAAGCCATCCCAACCCGACTGCGGGGCGTCATCGTCAACCTGGGTGTAGACCACGTAGGCCTTGGTGCGCTTGCTGAAGTTGTGATCGAAAGCGATGGCCCAGGTGTAGTAGTCACCCTCGATCGAGTCCTTGAACTCTTGGATGTTGTTCGCCTCGTCGAAGCGGCCATCACGGTTGCCGCTGCCGTACATGCCCTTGACCATGTTGTTGCCAAAGGCATAGCCGGCCTGAACCTGCCAAAGCTTCAGCTTCTCAGGATCTTCCATCGGGTTGATCTGCCCAGCAGGAAGATTCGACTGCTCTTCATAGATGCCGGTCAGGGTGAAACCATTCCAATCCAACAAGCCAAGACCGACGCGCCATTTGGTGAAGTCGTCCTCGACGTAGCCTGAGCGCGGGGTGCCGTCGGGGAAGGTGCGACCCAGCTGACTGGTCAGCGAATCCATGAAGAGGTTATTGCTGAGCGACTCATAGGCCAGAGACCCATAGAAAGGACCATTGCTGTAGATACCAGCGATGGAGTAACCCTCGGCGATGCTGTCGGCGTTGACGTTCTCACCGAATCCAGCCGTGGCCGCACCACCTGCATGGACCGCAGCTGCGAGCTGGAAGCCGCTCAGATCGGGGCTGATGTAGGCGATAGCATTGTCGACGCGAAGGTCGTTGAAGCCAACTGTGAAGTTGTAGTCAGCTATGGTGTCGGCGAAGAGATCCAGCTTGCCGGTGGAGATCTTAAGAGGGGTGTCGTGACGACCCACGAAGGCAGTACCCCAGCCGCCGGCCAGACCGACGAAGCTGTTACGCATGCTGACGATTTCGTCATTTGCGCCAGAGACAGCGCTACCCTTGGTGCTCTCTTGGCTCAGCTGAACACCGAACTCGACCTGATAGATGGCCTTCAGACCATTACCCAGATCCTCGGAGCCCTTTACGCCGATACGGTTAGCATGCGTGGAACCCGTCGTTGCCTTCAGCGGGCCACCCAAGTTCACGCCCCAACCCGTGTAGTTCTCCGGCACGTAGCCAGTGACCTGACCGGTGACGGGATTGACGACAGGGACTGAGTCATAGCCTTCAATATCAACCCAGTCGATCGAGACATGCAGCTTGCCGTAAAGAATCGCTTCTGCCATCGCGGCGGTCGGAGCGACCATGGCGGCGGCGACCGCTAGAGTAAGGAGTTTCTTGTTCATGCTGTTCTCCGCTGTTGTGAATTTGTCAGTTTGACTGCAGAAACCGAGCGCAATCATGCTTTGCGCTGTGAACTATAGAGGACGGCATGGTGTTTTGCAACAGATTGGGCGAAAAAAAGACACACCCTCAGTTTGTGTAGCATTTTCGCACCAGACACCTGGAGGTAGCGAGCGCGTACCTCCTTAAGCGCCTGAATCTAATAACAAAGCACGAAAACCCTTCGACCCCAAGAGCGCAACACCAATCCGCCCGTCCGATTCAGTCGATGCCTAGCAACCAAGCGCACACCAAGCGCAGGCCGCAGATGGAGCACCCCAAACCTGACGGAGATCAAAGAAACAAACCTTGACCGCCCGACTGACAACAGTTCCCCAGCCAGGAGAGTCTTGATCCTAGAGGGAAGACAATCCTCGCACACACCTAGTTGTTGCAAATAGAGCACATTTTACGGGGAAGAACAGGACGAGGCCAAGCGGCCCACGAACCCACGCGACAATGATCTCAGCGGCAAGCTCAGAACCGCCGGACCTGCCAGAGGATCCGTATTGAACAAGAAGGGCAAGGCAGACGAGCAGAGAGTTCACCACCTATGGGTTTTATGTAGCCAGGGCTTCCAGCCCTGGCAAACCAGGCCAGGATGGCCTGGCTACGCAGGCTTGGAGCGGCTGTTCCGGTTGATTTCGGGAAACCGATAGGTGTTGAGAGCAGAGAGAAAAAGAAAGAGATAGAGAAAGAAGAATCGTCCGAAGAGAGCAGCGAGCGCAAGGGCGCCCCGTCGGGAGAGGATTGCAGCAAGACAAAGGCCCCGGCTCTGAGATCCAGAACCGGGGCCTTCATTTTCAAATAGCTGGCTGGGGGACTAGGATTCGAACCTAGGTTGACGGAGTCAGAGTCCGTAGTCCTGCCGCTAGACGATCCCCCAAGAACTTCTATCTTTGGCAAAGGCCCTGCTTTATTGACAGCCAGCCAAGCCGGCAAACAGCGCCCCAGCAAAGAGTCTTTTCGAGCTTAACGCTTCGAGTACTGCGGACGCTTACGCGCCTTGTGCAGACCAACCTTTTTCCGCTCAACGGCACGCGCATCGCGCGTCAGGAAGCCTGACCGGCGCATCTGGCTGCGCAGTTCTTCGTCATGCTGGACCAGGGCGCGCGCGATGCCGTGGCGGATTGCACCGGCCTGCCCGGTGGTACCACCACCACGCACGGTCACCTTGACATCGAGCCGATCGGCAAGGCCGGCCGTTTCCAGCGGTTGACGAACAATCATCCGCGCGGTCTCGCGACCGAAGTACTGGTCGAGCGGACGACCGTTAACGGTAATATCACCTGAGCCCACCGCCAAAAAGACACGCGCAGCAGAGGATTTACGGCGACCAGTAGAGAGT
Organism: Thiorhodococcus mannitoliphagus; assembly: GCF_010915725.1. Classification (GTDB taxonomy): domain Bacteria; phylum Pseudomonadota; class Gammaproteobacteria; order Chromatiales; family Chromatiaceae; genus Thiorhodococcus; species Thiorhodococcus mannitoliphagus. Next base: position 16,977 of record NZ_JAAIJR010000050.1, on the reverse strand, counting down.
TGCGTCTCCGACATGGATCTAATTCCTAAACGTTGAGCTCAAGGACTTGGGGCTGTTGCGCCTGATGCTGATGCTGAGGCCCAGCGTAGACGCGCATCTTCTTCAGCATCGAGCGACCAAGCGGCCCGCGAGGCAGCATGCCCTTGACAGCAAGCTGAATGGCACGCTCAGGCGCACTCTCGAGCAACTTGCTCAAGTTGGTCGACTTGAGGTTACCGACCCAGCCTGTGTGGCGATAGTACATCTTGTCCTGAAGCTTATTGCCGGTGACGCGGATCTTTTCGGCATTGATCACAACAAGGTAGTCGCCGGTATCCACGTGCGGCGTGTACTGAGGCTTGTGCTTACCGCGCAGGCGCTTCGCAAGCTCGGCAGCAAGCCGACCGAGGGTCTTACCCTCAGCGTCGACCAGGTACCAAGCGCGGCGAACCTCGGCGGGTTTGGCGCTAACAGTCGTCGTCATGATCCTTCGCTCCGGGAAGCCCGCGCACGGCCTAGAAAACCGCGCGCCAGCCGTAAAATACGTTATCTACATCGAGAAAGACCGCGAACTATACGCGACCCACGCAAGACGCGCAACCCCCGTTTCGAGCGACCTTGATTGGACCCAGCGCCAGCTGCCCTTCAGCGCGTGGCTCGCGGACGGAACCCCCTGGGGGGCTTGCGGCGATCGCGGGCAGTAGATGAATGCCGCGCTGAACGCAGGAGGCACTCACAAGCGCGGCCATTTACCACAGCGAGGCACGACGGGAACGACCTGTAAGGCGACCTCAGCCTGAAAGCTGGAGGCGCCCGACCGCGCGCCCCTTGATCAGATGCTCCTGCAGGATTTCTTCAAGGTCCTCGTTGTCGACGTAGCTGTACCAGACCCCGTCCGGATAAACGACCAAGGTCGGCCCCTCGGCACAGCGACCGAGACATCCTGCAGCATTGACGCGAATACCACCCGAGCCGGAGAGGCCCAGCTCCTTGGCGCGAGCCTTGAGGAAATCGCGAGCCGCAGAGGCGCCGGACAAAGCACAGCATTGACGCCCATTGTCACGCAGATTCGTACAGAGAAAGACATGATACCGATAGTATGCCATCGTCAATGACCTGAATTGCAGCAAGCACAGCGGCTCAGAGGTTACTATGTCGGCCGCGGCGCTAGCCGCGACCAAGACCGAACCGCCCCACATCGCCGCAAGCGTCCCAGTCCAGCGCCCTCGCGCCGTCTCCGATTCGTTTTACTTCAACGCTCAAGATCCACTCATCTCTCAAGATCCACTCAACTTTCAAGACCCACCTTGGACACACAAGACCCACCTTGGACACAAAGGTATTGCTAAAGGCCCCACAAACAAGCCTCGACGCGACAGACCATGAGCTGCTCCGCTTGGCCGATCAATGTGTGAAATGCGGATATTGCCTACCCGCTTGCCCAACTTATCTCAAGACCCGAAACGAGGCAGATTCACCACGTGGACGTATCGCACTGATTCAGGGCTGGGTTTCCGGCGAGCTTCAAATGTCGCCCGCGCTCGCGCGGCATCTCGACGGCTGCCTCACCTGTCGCGCTTGCGAGACCGCCTGCCCCTCACTCGTCGCCTATGGCCGCCTCGCGGATGGCACCAAGGCCAGACGGGTCACCCTGCGCTCAGCTTGGCGTCGGGCATTAGCCAGGCAAGCACTACAAGGCCTTTCGAGCGCAACCTTGAACCGACGGCTGGCTCAGCTCGCCGGGGCTTATGTCTCAAGCGGACTGGCTCGATTCGCACAAGGGCTGCGCGCCGCCCGACTGCCCCTGGCGCGAAGCTACCATCGACTCGCCATCGCCATGGCAGAAAGCGCCCGGCGCCAGATCGCTCGGACGCCCGCAGACCCGGACTTCGACCTCTTCGTCGGCTGCATGGGTTCAAGCACACAGGGCGCCGCAATCGAGGCAGCCATCGCAGTCTGCCAGCGACTCGGCCTCAAGGCCCGCATCCCGGCGGAGCCCGACTGCTGCGGCGCCATCTTGCGACACAACGGCTTCCCGGAAGAAGCTCTCCGCCATCGCGAAGCCAGCGCGCGCCTGCACGAGCACCGCCCTCTCGTCGGAATCGCCAGCGCCTGCATCGCCGAGCTGCGGGAGCAACCGGGGCTCTCAGAGACTCGAGAGATCTGCGCCTTCATCGCCGAGCAGCCATGGCCAAGCGCGCTTACCCTCAAACCGCTCGTCCGACGCGTGCTGGTTCACGAGCCATGCTCACACCGCAATCTGCTTGGCGGCACCCAGGCCGTCTACAGACTGCTGGAGCGCATCCCCGGACTCGATGTCTCGCCGATGCCGGGCAATGAGCACTGCTGCGGGGCCGCAGGCACCTACCTGCTGCAGCAGCCCAAGATGTCGGGCGCACTTCTCGAAGACAAGCTCCGGCCTCTGCGCGAGCTGCGCCCGCATGTCGTGGTCACGACCAATCCAGGGTGCGCCCTGCACCTCCTCGGCGGAATCCGCGAGGCCGGCTTGGCGATCGAGGTCTGTCATCCCGTCGAGCTGATTGCTCGGCAACTCCCGGAACTCGATGCATAAAGCCGCCAGGACCTGATTGCCGCATCACCCAGCGCACCATTGCTGGGGCGCACGCATGCTGTTGTCGGTCACGTTGTTCCGCGAGTTTTTCCCAGGATAATCCCCGCTAGATCTGCCAGTTTACGCCACCGCTAGTTGTCGAGGTCGAGGCTCGTGAGCCACGGCGATACCCGTCTTTGGTCTTCGTTGTGGTAGCAACGGCCAGGAGCGGTCACCGGATCCTGTCCACCCTGCGTCCGCTGAATCCTGTTAGCGGAAAGTCGCTCTCGTTTTGCGAGTGACAAGTCACTGTCCATAGCTGTCAGTCAGCGGGAAAGGCTACGGGGCCGCAGTCGGACATGCAGCTGACACTCAAAGAGGCCACTCGGGCGTGTCCGGGGCGGGCGGCGACTGTAGCTATGCATATTCTGTGCGTATAATATGCATTTCTGACGTGCTACCTCAGGAGAAACGTCATGGCCGCTATCTTCGCAGAGGTGCTCGAATCGGCGCGGGAGCCGGGTACATCGCGGTTTTCGGCATCGGGCGTTGCCGACATCCTCGGCCTGCAACACCAGGATCTGGCTGCACTGGCGGGGGTTCATCGCAACACCCTGCGCACCCATCCGGAATCGCCAAGACTGCAATCCGCACTGCGTGACCTGATGCGCGTATTGTCGGCCGCTACGGCGGTGCAGCCGGACCCGCAACGCGCCATCTTCCTAGTCAAGAACGAGCCCATTCCGGCGTTTCGTCACAAGACCCTGTTGCAACTGATTCAAGAAGGGCGGACTGAGGATGCGATCGGCTACCTGGAGTCGATCAGCGCCGGGTTCATCGGATGATCCTGTGCGACCTACCCCCCGGCACCCTGTTGTTCCGGGCGCATACCCCGCAGTGGGCCAGCCGGCCCACCAGCGGCGCAGGCGCCGCAACCCGAGGGGGACGATTCAACCGAGAGGGTGTCGAGGCGCTGTACCTGTCTCTGGATTAGGTGACCGCCTTGCGCGAGTACCAGCAGACTTCGCCTTTCCTACCACCCTGCACGATGTGCTCGTACACCGTGGCCCTGCGTGACCTGGTCGACCTGCGTCAGCTCCACGACGGTGCGCCCTGGGATGAGCTATGGCATGACTGGCGCGAGGACTGGCGTCACCTGAAGTTCGAGCTGCACATAGAGCCCCCAACGTGGGTTCTCGCCGATATGGTGCTGGCCCACGGATACACCGGCATCCTCTTTCCGAGCCAGACGCATGAGGGTGGATCGAACGTGGTCGTTTACTCAGAGCGGCTCGAGGATGGCAATTCGGTCGCCGTCAACGACCCCGACGGGCGACTCCCTCGCAACATGTCCAGTTGGGCGCGATGATCTCTCTGCAGGTTGTCGATTCCGAGTTCGCTATGAACGACGGGGACGTACAGGCACAACAGCGCGAGGTTCAACGTTTGCTGGGGCGCTGTCTGCTGCGCCTACAACAGTACGAGCGCCTGATGAAGGCGATCGTCGCCCACCACGACATTTCGGGGCCAGCGCATGCGCTGGAGAGCATCCGCGCGGCGCGCGTCGATGATGCTTTCACGAAGACGCTTGGCACCCTGATGGGGCGGTTGTTCGGATCGTGCGTCGTGACCGAGGGTGCCGACACTGCCGCCGATGACACGGCGAGCGAGCCCGTGGACACGATTCATTTCGCAATGCGGATGCAGCTGAGTCTGTCTGCCGAAGACTACGCCCGGACACAAAGCGACCTGAAGGAACTGGTGCAGTTGCGAAACACCCTGGTTCACCATTTCATCGACCAGCACGATCTCTGGTCGACAGACGGATGCCTGACCGCACGTGATGCCCTCGTTGCCGCTTACGAGCGCATCGACAAGCATTTCGAACAGCTTCGGAGCTGGGCTGACCACATGGATCAGGCCAGGCGCCTGGCAGCGGAATTCATGCAGTCCGATGCCGGCTACGACTTAATGGTCAATGGGATCGCTCCGGACGGCACAGTGAACTGGCCAGCCGCAGGCATCGTCCGCGTCTTGCGCGAGGCGGCGAACGAACTTGCCGTGGACGGCTGGACGCCCGTTGCAGCGGCTGGGCGATGGATCATGGAACGGAATCCTGAGCAGCAGCCCAAGAAGTACGGATGCGCCAGCTGGCGACAGGTGCTGCATGAGTCTCGGCTGTTCGAGCTGCGCTGCCGTGACCTGGATGGGCAGCGAGCCGCCTGCTACAGGGTTCGCGCCGAGTAGTTCTTCATGGGTTTCCTCATCCACCGGGGGCACTGGCGTCGCCATTGACCGATTCTAATGGGTGAGCGCAGGCGCTTGGCCAGTTCGCCGCGACCGACCGCTCAGCGCATTGCACCGGACGCTCAGGTCGGACAAGCCAGTGACCGGAAGTGGGGCCGTTGAGTCAGTCGACTCGCAAGCTTCGGTGACCTCTTTGGGTCGATTGCTGACCTTCTCCCTTCCTCTTAAGCGATGTGGCAATGCAGGCAACATCGCCGGTGGCGGCCTTGATCATCGTTTCGGCCGATCGCTTGGGCCTATTTGTAGTCAGGGCTTCTAGGAGCCTGTCCGACTTAGGAATGAATCGGCTGCGGAATCGGGAGAACGGTCCCTTTCGCCCCGCTTTTTCGTTACATAGAACCACTATGCGCCTCAAAACCGGAACGAAATGGCCTCGCTCTCCCACTTCCTCGCTTCGATCCCCCAGGTCGGACAGGCTCCTAGCCCTGAGATCGTCAGGCCAAGATGGCCTGACTACAGAGTCAGCTTTGCAGCCGGCCGGAACGATGATCAAGACCCCGGTGGCGAAGCGGGCGAATCTAAGAAATTCGCGACGAAATAGTGTTGGAAACAACAGATGCGAGCCGGCATAGACAGGAACCGATGTCGAGGCAAGACGCCAATCCTGAGGCAACGCAAGGCCGCTTTCCTGTGGATGTACCTGGTTGAATCGACCGCAACCAGCACGCAGAATGCTGGCATTGCAGTCACTTCGGACACACCTTTGAGATGATGAAGATTGATGCCATGAGCACTCGACGCTATTCGCCGCTAGACCGGCTCTTGATCAATGCAGACCACGCCATGCGTACCCTCTTCGGCCGCCCGCAGACCACCGCGCGCAGCAACCCCGCAAGCAACCTGGCGGAAACCGAACTCCGCAAGGATCAGCGCAAGCATGTCGCCCGACTCATGCGGATCAACCACACCGGCGAGGTTTGTGCTCAGGCCCTCTACCAGGGTCAGGCACTGACCGCGAAGCTGCCCGACACACGCCAGCGTATGGAGCAATCGGCCGAAGAAGAAAACGACCACCTGGCCTGGTGCGAGACTCGGCTAGAGGAGCTGGGAGACCACAAGAGCTTGCTGAACCCGCTCTGGTACGCAGGCTCATTCGCCATGGGCGCGGCCGCCGGCCTAGCAGGCGACAAATGGAGCCTGGGCTTTGTGGTTGAGACTGAACGCCAGGTCGAGAGTCACCTGGATAGCCACTTGGAGCAAATCCCGGCTCAAGACGAGAAGAGCCGAGCCATCCTCGAGCAAATGAAGGTCGATGAGATCAAGCACGCGCAAGTGGCCAAGTCGGCTGGCGGCGCGGATTTGCCCGGCCCGGTTCGTCTCGCCATGAAAGTCACCTCGCGCGTCATGACGCGCACCGTCTACTGGGTTTGAGTCGAGCCTCACGTCCGCCCTGCGGTGGCGCAAGCGGCGCCGTCACGGGGCGCGGACGACCCAGCTGGACTTAGCAAGTGTCCATCACTTGTTTCCCGATGCAAGCGATGCCGCCCGAAATCCCCCCTAGCCCCCCTTTGCGAAAGGGGGGAAGTTGTTGATGGACACTTCCTTAGATGCGCCGCCGAGGCCCGATCAATCCCCCATGAACTCCAGATTCCTGCCCAGATTGCGCCCGTAGAAGATCTCGCTCAGTTCACGCCTGAGCAGCTTCTGGATGCGCTTGTGATCTTGCGAACTCAAATCCTCTTCCTCGATACAGAAGAGATAGTCGTCCAGTCGAAAATCGCGAATCACCATCTTGGTGTGAAAGAGATTCTCCTGGTAGACGTTCACATCCACCATCTGGTAGCGATTCTTGGTGCTGCGCGACAGGTAATTCTGGATCGAGCTAATGTTGTGGTCGATGAAGTGTTTGCGCCCATTGACGTCGCGCGTGAAGCCGCGCACGCGATAGTCCATGATGACGACGTCCGACTCCAACGCATGGATGAGATAGTTGAGCGCCTTCAGCGGCGAGATACGGCCACAGGTGGAAACATCGATGTCCGCCCGGAAGGTACTGATGCCCGTCTGCGGATTCGTCTCCGGATAGGTATGGACCGTGATGTGACTCTTGTCGAGATGGGCGACAACGGCATCCGGCAGCGGGCCAGGCGTTGCGTTGTTGGAGATGCCCTCGGCCACGATACCCTCTTCGGAGATCAGCATGGTGACGGAGGCACCCTGGGGATCGTAGTCCTGATGCGCGATATTGAGGATATTGGCGCCGATGATCTCAGCGACGTCGGTCAAAATCGCGGTCAGACGCTCCGCGTTGTAGGCTTCATCAATGTAGGCGATGTAGGCTTCGCGCTGCTCTTCCGAGGCCGCGTAGCAGACATCATAGATATTGAAGCTCAGCGTCTTGGTGAGATTGTTGAAGCCATGCAGGCGCAGCTTCTTGAGGGTGGTGGGCATCACTTCCAGTCCGGAAAAAACCGAGGCCGCGAAAACTAACCATGAGGAGCGGCGAATGCAAGGACAAGCGTCAGCGTCTGCGGGATTTTGCGCCGAACGCACACCAGAATCGCCTCAGTCCTCGCGGATCTCAAAATCATGAGTGACGGTCGCCGTGGCCCCCAGCATGATGGAGGCAGAGCAATACTTCTCCGCGCTCAACCGAATCGCCGTCTCGACACGCTTGGGATCGAGCCCTTTACCGGTCAAGATGAAGTGCGCATGAATCCGGGTGAAGACCTTGGGGTCCTCCGCGGCACGCTCGGCCTCGAGTTCGACGACGCAATCCGTGACGGCTTGCCTCGCCTTGCGCAGGATCAGCAGAACGTCGAACTGCGTACAGCCCCCCATGCCCAGCAAGAGCATCTCCATCGGCCGCACGCCAACATTGCGACCTCCGAGTTCAGGGGGACCGTCCATGACGACACCATGCCCCGAGCCGGACTCACCGAGCATCGCGACTCCATCGATCCACTTGACTCTCGCCTTCATTCGCAAACCTATCTATCGACTAATCTTGGACGAGCCGGCAGGATATTGACTCAAACCCTGATGGGTCAGCTGCTAAGATGCGCACAAGGCCGCGAGACACTTGATGCAGCCTTGGTCGCGTCAAGATCGAAGCCGACCATCTGCAGCTCGATCCAAGCCCGCACCTGAGGCTCGGTGAACATCAAGACCCTTCCCGCGTGGCTCGGGCGAGGCTAGCACAGTTCGACAAGGCAGCACAGCGCACCTAGAATCACGTCTAACCCGTCCCCTACGACAGGCCTAGCTATGAGCAGCATCGTCCAACAGCCAAAAGAGTCGCCAAAGTGGCTTGAGCCCTTTCTCGCCCAATGCCACACCAAGAGCTATGACAAGAACATCGAGTTCATTCGCCAAGGCCAGACCGCCGAGAGTCTCTACTACCTCATCGAGGGCTCAGTCTCCGCCTTGATGTACGACGAGGAAGAGCGCCGCGAATTGATGCTCGCCTACATCAATAAGGGCGAGTTCATCGGCGAGATGGGCCTATTCATCCCGCAGAACATGCGCAGCGTCATCATCCGCACCCGCACCAAATGCAAGGTCGCCGAGATCACTTATCAGCGACTCGACCGGCTCTTGAACGACGAGCTTCAGGATGTCGCCAAGGAACTCCTCTTCAGCATCGGCGAGCAGCTCTCGACACGACTCCAAGTCACCAGCCGCAAGGTCGGCCATTTGGCCTTCCTGGACGTGACCGGCCGCATCGCCGGAACCCTCTTGGATCTCTGCAAGCAGCCGGACGCCATGACGCACCCGGACGGCATGCAGATCCGCGTCACCCGCCAGGAACTCGGCCGCATCGTCGGCTGCTCGCGCGAAATGGCCGGGCGCGTCATGAAGAACCTGGAAGAGCAGGGCCTGGTGAGCGTCAAGGGAAAGACGATCGTCGTCTTCGGGACGAGATAGCATCGCCAGGCGGGTGGGCGGCCCTCGCGAATCCCGCCCTGAAAAGGCGGCAGCGCCTCGCATCAGGATGGCATCGAGCGGGGCGTCTGGTTCAGGACCCGAGCCGGCTGGGCATCTCGCGACCCAGCGCCTCGGGGTCCTCTACCCCTTGCCGACACCCTCAGAGAGAGAACAGCCTCGCCAATTCGACCCCTGGATCGGGCGCCCGCATGAAGGCCTCGCCAACCAGGAAGGCATTGACCCCATGACGACGCATGCGCATCACGTCGTCAGGGTTCAGAATGCCGCTCTCCGTGACCAGCAACCGGTCCGCCGGGATGGCGCCAAGCAGGCTGAGGGTCGTCTCGAGACTGACCTCGAAGGTGCGCAGATTTCGATTGTTGACGCCGATGAGACGCCCTGGGACCGCAAGCGCGCGCTCAAGCTCATCCGCGTCATGCACCTCGATCAGCACGTCCATCCCCAGCTCATGGGCCAAGGCGCTCAGCTCACTCAGCTGAGCGTCATCCAGGCAGGCCGCAATCAGCAGAATGCAGTCGGCCGCCATCGCCCTGGCCTCATAGACCTGGTAGGGGTCGACGATGAAGTCCTTGCGGATCACAGGCAGCCCACAGGCCGCACGCGCTTCTTTGAGGTAGGCCTCACTGCCCTGGAAGAAGTCGACATCCGTAAGCACCGACAGGCAGGCCGCCCCGCCTCCGGCATAGCGCGCTGCGATCTCGGCCGGGCGAAAATCCTCTCGTAGCACACCCTTGCTCGGGCTCGCCTTCTTGATCTCGGCGATGACGGCGGACTGACCCGCGGCAATCTTGGCCTCGAGTGCCGCCGCGAAGCCTCTGGTGGGGTCGACATGCGCCAGTTCGGCGATCAGGTCGGATTGCGTGCGCTGCGCCGAGCGCGCCTGGATCTCTTCGAGCTTGCGCCGAACGATCTTCTTGAGGATGTCTGGGGTCTCTGACATGGGTGAGCGCATGCCCTCAGTTGAAAGGACCGGGATCCTAAAGGTACCCGGTCAATGAGCCGAAATCAGGCAATTCGAGCCGCACAGGTCGCTAGGAGCCTGTCCGACTTGGGGGGATCGAAGCGAGGAAGTGGGAGAGCGAGGCCATTTCGTTCCGGTTTTGAGGCGCATAGTGGTTCTGTGTAACGAAAAAGCGGGGCGAAAGGGACCCTTCTCCCGATTCCGCAGCCGATTCATCCTAAGAAAGTGTCCATCAATTGTTTCCCGATGCGAGCGATGCCGCCCGAAATCCCCCCCACCCCCCCTTTGCGAAAAGGGGGAAGTTGTTGATGGACGCTTTCTAAGTCGGACAGGCTCCTAGGGCGGAAAGCTGCCCGTCAAGGCGACGAGGCGATCCAAGCGCGTCAGCGCCTCGCCGCTGACAATGGCTGCATCAGCGGCGGCTACGCCATCCGCGAGCGACCTGGCGCGGCCTGCCGCGTAAATGGCGGCGCCGGCGTTGAGCTGCACGATCGCTCGCGCCGCACCGGGCCGCCCCTCCAGCACGCCGCGCAGCATCGCCAAGCTCTCGGCGGGATCCTTGACGCGGATCTTGTCGAGAGCGTCGCGCACCAGACCGAAATCTTCCGGCTGGATGCTGTAGCGATGGATCTCGCCGTCCTTGAGTTCCGCGACATCGGTGGTGTCGGCGATGCTGATCTCGTCGAGGCCGTCGCGCGAATGGACGACCAAGACATGCCGGCTGCCGAGCTGCCGCAGCACCTCCGCAAGCGGCTCCAGCAGATCGGCGCTGAAGACGCCTAGGAGCTGATTCGGGACAGCCGCGGGATTGGTCAAGGGCCCCAAGACGTTGAAGACCGTCCTCACACCCAGCTCGCGACGCGGACCGATGGCGTGCTTCATCGCGCTGTGATGACCGGGTGCGAACATGAAGCCAACGCCGACCTCGCGCACGCATCGGACCACCTGCTCCGGCGAGAGATCGAGCCGCACGCCGGCCGCCTCGAGGACGTCGGCGGCCCCTGACTTGCTAGAAACCGAGCGATTGCCATGCTTGGCCACGTGACAGCCCGCGGCGGCGGCAACGAACATGCTCGTCGTCGAGACATTGAAGGTCCCCGACGCATCCCCGCCCGTGCCAACGATGTCGACCGCGTGGTCGAGCCCAGAGATATCGACTCCGGTCGCCAGTTCGCGCATCACGGACGCCGCGGCGGCAATCTCACTGACTGTCTCGCCCTTCATCCGCAGCGCAATCAGAAAGCCAGCGATCTGAGCGGGTGTCGCACCGCCGGTCATGATGGTGCGCATCACCGCCGTCATCTCGTCGCCAGTCAGGTGCAGGGCTTGGATACAGCGCGTAATCGCGTCCTTGATCTCCATGTCAGCGGTCCTCCAGGAAGTTCTTCAGCAAGGTATGCCCATGTTGCGTCAGGATAGACTCGGGATGGAATTGCACGCCTTGAATCGGCATCTCGCGATGCCGCACCCCCATGATGGCCTCCCGCTCGCCTTGCGACGTCTGCGTCCACGCCGTCACCTCGAGGCAGTCGGGCAGGCTCTTTTCGTCGATCACCAGTGAATGGTAGCGCGTGGCCTCGAAGGGGTCGCTCAGCCCCGAAAAGACGCCTTGATCCAGGTGATAGATCGGCGATGTCTTGCCGTGCATGACCGCCGGCGCCTTGACGATCTCACCGCCGAAGGCCTGGCCAATGGATTGATGACCGAGGCAAACGCCGAGAATAGGCACCTGGCCCGCCAGCTTCTGAATCAGCGCGACCGAAATGCCCGCTTCGGTGGGTGTGCAGGGTCCGGGCGAGATGACAACCCGATCCGCGCCGAGCGCGGCGGCTTGCTCCAGGCTCAGCTCATCATTGCGAACGACCCTGACATCCGCACCCAGCTCGCCGAAATACTGAACCAGGTTGTAGGTGAAGGAATCATAGTTATCGATCATGAGCAGCATGGTCAGACCCTCTTCAGCCCACAGCCATAGCGATCGATACCGACCTCCGCCGCGGTCACGGCGCGGAAGATGGCACGCCCCTTGTTCATGGTCTCCTGCCATTCCAGATCGGGCTGGGAGTCGGCGACGATCCCTGCGCCCGCCTGGATATGCAGGGTGCCGTCCTGAATGACGGCCGTGCGAATGGCGATCGCCGTGTCCATGTTGCCGTTCCAGGAGAGATAGCCAACGGCACCGGAGTAGATGCCGCGCTTGACCGGCTCGAGTTCGTCGATGATCTCCATGGCGCGGATCTTGGGCGCCCCGGAGACGGTTCCGGCCGGAAAGGTGGCGCGCAACACGTCGATGGCGCTCATCCCCTCCTTGAGCTGGCCGATGACGTTGGAGACGATGTGCATGACGTGCGAGTAGCGCTCGACGATCATACGGTCCGTCAGCCGCACGCTGCCGATCTCCGCCACTCGACCGGCATCATTGCGCCCCAGATCGATCAGCATCAGGTGCTCGGCAAGCTCCTTGGGATCCGCCAGCAGTTCTTCCTCGAGCGCGCGGTCCTCCTCCTCCGTGTAGCCGCGGCGCCGGGTGCCCGCGATGGGCCGCACCGTGACCACACCGTCCTCCAGACGCGTGAGGATCTCGGGCGAAGAGCCGACGATCTGGAAATCATCCAAATCCAAGAAGTACATATAGGGCGATGGGTTCAAACCGCGCAGCGCGCGATAGAGGTCCAGCGGCGACGCCTGGAAGGGAATCGACAACCGCTGCGAGAGCACCACCTGCATGCAGTCGCCGTCGAGGATGTAGTCCTTGATGCGCTCGACCGCCGACTTGAAACCGTCCTCGGTGAAGCCCGAGACGAAATCGGCCTCGCCGACCTCACGCTCGGTGCCGCTGCTGGCGCTCGGCGTGCCGTGCCGCATGCGCTCGGTCAGCTCGGCGATGCGCGCCTCACCTGCTTCGAGCGTATCGCCCGCGGTCGGGTCCAGGTGCAAGATGATGTACATGCGTCCGCTGAGGTTGTCGAAGACGACCACCTCATCAGATTCCATCAGCAGAATGTCGGGCGTCCCCAACAGATCCGGGTTGGGACACTGCGCCAGCTTGGGCTCGATATAGCGGATGGTGTCATAGCCGAAATAACCGACCAGCCCGCCGTTGAAGCGCGGCAGATCACCCAGCTCCGCAACACGAAAACGCGCCTGATAGGACTCGATCCAAGCGAGCGGGTCGGTGCTCTCGACCTCCTCGACGACACGTCCGTCGCGCTCGAGCTGAATCTTGTATCCGCGAATCTTGATGAGCGTCCGACAGGGCAGCCCAATAATGGAGTAGCGCCCCCATTTCTCGCCGCCCTGAACGGATTCGAAGAGATACGAGTAAGGCCCCTTAGCCAGCTTGAGATAGACGCTGAGCGGGGTCTCGAGGTCCGCCAGCACCTCGCATGCGACAGGGATACGGTTATAGCCCTGCTCTGCGAGGGCACGGAAGGTCTTGGGAGTCATGAGGATCTCCGAGCAGAAATCGGTAACGAGGTTTCAACGGGCGCGCGCTAGCGTCGCCATCGCCATCCTCTGATTGCTCGCATGCGATGCAGCTGCATCTCGGTTCGTCCTCGACTCGCCCCTAGCCTATGCCTGCGGGGCCAAGTGACCCGGCAGCTCGGCCAAGGAATCCACGACCGCGTCCGGCTGCGAATCGCGAATGTCCTGGCCGTGATTGTAGCCGTAGCTGGTGCAGATGATCTTGAAGCCGGCCGCCCGCGCCGCCGACACATCACTCACCGAGTCGCCGATCATGAGCGCATCCTCGGGCGCCACGCCGAAATGCCCAGCCGCGTGCATCAAGGGCAGAGGATCCGGCTTCTTGCGCGGCAGTGTATCGCCGCTCACCACGATCCCGAAGTCCTCGAACAGTCCTAGGTGCTGGAGCAGGGGCTCAGTGAAGCGCGCGGCCTTGTTGGTGATGCATCCAAGCCGGTAACCCGCCGACTTCATGAAGTCGATGCCCTCGCGCACCCCTGGATAGATCACGGAGCGGTTGAAGGTATTGGCGGAGTAGAGTTCGAGGAACAGCGGATAGGCGCGTTGATAGAGCACCTCGTCCGGCTCACCGTCCAACTGACCGATCAGGGCGCGCCGCACCAAACGCTCGACGCCGTTTCCCACCCAGTCTCGCACTGCCGCCTCGCCGCGCGCCGGCAGGCCGAGCCGCGCCATCATGGCGTCGACGCAGTAGGCGAGGTCAGGGACGCTGTCTACGAGCGTCCCATCCAGATCACAGAGAATCATCTTGGGTCGAAACATCTGGTACTGCTCCTTCTCGATCCTCGCGCTCAGCGGCTCACGCTGCCGAGTGCCTCGCGCATCTGTCCGATGATGCCGTCGTAGCGATGGGGGTCCGTATCCTTGCCCTTGCTGAAGATGCCAGAGCCGGAAACGAAGGTATCCGCGCCCGCAGCCTTGATCTCGGCGATGTTGTCGACCTTGACGCCGCCATCGATCTCGAGGCGGATGTCGAGGCCCGAGTCGTCGATCATCTTGCGCACCGCGCGCAGCTTATCCAAGGCCCCAGGGATGAAGCTCTGCCCGCCGAAGCCGGGATTCACCGACATGAGCAGGATCATGTCCACCTTATCGAGCACGTAGTCGAGGTGACTCAGCGGCGTTGCCGGGTTGAAGACCAAGCCGGACTTGCAGCCCTCGCCGCGGATGAGCTGCAGGGTGCGGTCGATGTGCTCGCTCGCCTCCGGATGGAAGGTGATGTAGGTCGCGCCGGCCTTAGCGAAGTCCGGAATGATGCGGTCTACCGGCTTCACCATGAGATGCACGTCGATCGGAGCAGTCACGCCATGCTTGCGCAGCGCCTCGCACACGAGCGGCCCAATGGTCAGGTTGGGCACATAGTGGTTGTCCATGACATCGAAGTGAACGATGTCGGCGCCGGCGGCCAGCACGTTGTCGACCTCTTGCCCGAGCTTGGCAAAATCGGCCGACAATATCGAGGGAGCGATGAGATCAACCGCCATCTGTCTGTCCTCCGCAAGCCCGTTCACGGATCAGCACCGCGAACAAGGCCAGCATTTGTGTTGAAATCGGGTAGGTCAAAGGCCGCAACTCTAACCCAAGCGAGAGAAGTTTTCACTCCACGCGTGGCGAGCTGGCAGGAGCCAGGTCCACGACAGGGCGCTGACCGCGCCTTGAGGATACTCAGGTCGAGCGCGGGCACCACAACCCCGGCGTCACTTTCCCTTCAGATATTGCTCGTCACTGAAGGAGTAGACCCACCCTGGCTTGAAGGCAACCAGCACGACCATCGCCCAACCGTTGAGAAAGGCCTCCGGCATGAACATCAAGGGGAAGAAGGGGATCACCTTCTCGCCCATCTCGGCGAAACTGTAAGCGCCGCTCATCACCAGCAAGGCGATCGCAAGATAGGCGGCACAGGCAGCAACCAGACCCGCAGTGACAAAGCCATTGATCAAGACGTAGACGAAGAACTGCTTGGGCAGATACCAGCGAATGAGGATCAGGGCAAACTGTGTCAGCGTGATGGGCACGACGCCCGCGAGAAAAGCGTTCACCGCGAAATCCTTCCAGGCGCCCCCGGTATTCAGCGTCACCCCGGCCAGGGCGAGCGTCGCGGAGACCACCGCCAGGGACCAGCCAAACATGAGTGTCACGGCCGTCACGCCGAGCAAGTGATAGGAGAGCCCGGGCTGGACCTGGGTCTCCAGATGCCAAAGCAGCAGCAGTGCGACCGAGGCCCCGAAGAAGACATTGGCTTGCTCCGGCTCCTTGAGCTTGCGCCAAGGTGCCAAACGCAGCGCAAGCAGGAAAGAAAGCGCAAAGAGCGCGATGAGGACCCAGAGCAACAGCGGAGACAGCAGGCCGGCATCGATGGTCATTCAAGGCCCCTCGGACAAGGCGGTTTGATTCCAGCTGGGCGGCGCAAGCGCAGCAGAGAGACTCCCGATCAAGCGCGCCAAAGAGGTCGCCTCTCTGCCAGATCATGGGGATGCCATCGAATCGCGCAACGCGCCCAGTCTCTCAATGCGGCCGAGCCTGCCATAATCATCCCTCTGACCGAGGACGAGGCAGGCGCCAGTCTTGTCGCCAGCCACTGACCTCTAGCGCTGGGCGGCGAACCTGGACCAGACCCTGAGCGCGCGCCATGACTCAAAACCGACCCGGGAGATGTGCATGCACTACCGTCAGCTAGGCCGAACCGACATCAAAATAAGCGCCCTGTGCCTTGGCACCATGACCTTTGGCGAGCAGAACACCGAGTCAGAGGCCCACACGCAGCTCGATCGGGCGCTCGATGCCGGGATCAACTTCATCGACACGGCCGAGATGTATCCGGTTCCGCCCATCGCGGAGACGCAGGGACGCACCGAGCGCTACATCGGCACCTGGCTCAAGGCCCGCGGCTGCCGCGACAAGGTCGTGCTCGCCACCAAGGTCGCCGGCCCAGCCGACTGGCTGCCGCACATCCGCGGCGCCGGGGCCCGACTCGACCGCAAGAATATCGAGGCGGCCGTTGACGAGAGCCTGCGCCGGCTGCAGACGGACTGGATCGACCTCTACCAGCTGCATTGGCCGGATCGCGAGACCAATTTCTTCGGCAAGCTCGGCTTCACATCGAGCCAGCAAGACGACAGCGTTCCGCTGCTCGAGACGCTTCGGGTCCTCGCTGACCTGGTCAAGGCCGGCAAGATTCGGCACCTCGGGGTCTCGAACGAGACCCCCTGGGGGCTGATGCGCTTCCTGAGCCTCGCCGAGGCCGAGGGACTGCCCAGAATGGTCAGCATCCAGAATCCCTACAGCCTGCTCAACCGCACCTTCGAGATCGGGCTTGCCGAGATCGCACTCCGCGAGGACTGCGGGCTCCTCGCCTACTCGCCACTCGCCTTCGGCGTCCTCTCCGGCAAGTACCTGAAGGGACAGCGCCCGGCAGGCGCGCGCATCACCCTCTTCGACCGTTTCAGCCGCTACTCCAATGCCGAGGCCGAGCGGGCGACCGCTGAATACGTCGCCTTGGCCAGACAACATGGCCTCGACCCAGCCCAAATGGCCCTCGCCTGGGTGACCAGCCGCCCCTTCACCAGTTCGAACATCATCGGGGCGACAACCCTGGAGCAACTGGAGAGCAATCTCGCGAGCATCGACCTGTCCCTGGACCAGAGTGTGATCGACGCGATCGAGGCCATTCACGTCAGGCAGCCCAATCCCGCGCCCTGAGAGGCTGTCTGGAAATCATCGTAGAGGCCCCTAGGATCCTTGAGGGCGCAAAATGCTCGCAGATGAGTCAAATTTCGATGAAGCGTCCGACCATCCAAGGCCGTCG
>NZ_JAAIJR010000497.1 GCF_010915725.1 Thiorhodococcus mannitoliphagus | reverse complement strand
ACTGACTGTCCGGCTTCGATCGGAACGGCTGTCCGCTTTCCTTCGGACTGGGTGTCCGGTTTCACTGGAATACGCACATGGCCCAGAGCGTGGCGGCCTTTTGGGAGGAACAAACGCTGCCGCCGCCCGAGGAGAAAGGTGCCATCCTGGTCTGCACGGCGGACGGAAAGGGTGTCCCGACGCGTCGCGAGACGGCGCCGAACAAGCCCCCGGTCCCCGCCTCCTCGGCGCACGCGGTGACGGACAAGCCACCACAAGAGGCGCCTGCGCCCAGCATGGCGGAGAAGGATCTCCATCCCTCTGGCCCACGTGCGGGGACGAAAAAGATGGCGTTGCTGGGGGCGGTCTATACGATTAACC
>NZ_JAAIJR010000496.1 GCF_010915725.1 Thiorhodococcus mannitoliphagus | reverse complement strand
CGGCTCAGATTCACGGTGTCAGAGGATCGTGAGGCAAAGGATGCCTGGAGGCGACGGGGCTGTCGATGCCAACCAGCACGACGACCACGGGCGCGTCACCGCCCGCACCGCGACACGAAACCAGCATGAATCATTGGGCGCCTTTTTGGGTCAGATTGAACTCCCTAGGCCAGCGCCATGTCTATTTTGTGGATGCCGCGCATTTTGTGCTGGCTCCACTCTTAGACGCTGTATAGGAACTAAGTAACTGATTCGCTGTCGAAAAAATCTGAATAACATGGCGATTTAATACGAATGCCCTCTTTTCATTCGGAGGAGATCAAGATGAATTCAGACAATGCCCATACACCTTTACGCTAT
>NZ_JAAIJR010000495.1 GCF_010915725.1 Thiorhodococcus mannitoliphagus | reverse complement strand
TACCAGCAAGCCGTGACGATCACGGCGCCGATCAGCGGCGTTAGGATACAACTTGGCGAGGTACGAGCCATCGGGCAAGTGTTGGATCGGGGTGAAGACGCGATTGGAGGTGATGCGTGCCAGCAGATGGGCCTGACGCGCGCGCACGGCGCTGACGGTGGCGTGGGTGAGGAAATGCCGATCCCACAACAGCAACCTATCGGGTTGCAGGAAGCGCAGCAGGGCTGGCGCCATGGTGATTTCCGCCGAGCGCAACGACTTGACCAGCCATTTCCACATGACATGACTGCCGGTCTCGCACAGCGCCAACACCCGCACCTGCGGAAAGGCTCCCGGCGCGCGGCCACTGCCGGGGCGCCCGAA
>NZ_JAAIJR010000494.1 GCF_010915725.1 Thiorhodococcus mannitoliphagus | reverse complement strand
ACGGCGCTCCTCGAACAGGCGCAGCAGGCGCCAGAAGCCAACACGGGCACCGTAGTCGAAGAGACTCTCGGCGCTGTAGTGACGCTGTCCCAAGCGCCGTTGGAGGCCGGGAAGCTCGGGCAGGTAGTCCTCGGAGCCGTCATCGCCGTTGAGCAGGGTGCGCTCGGCGCCCTCCTCAAGGTTGAGGACGCATTGGACCACCAGCCGTGCCCCGCCCGGCCACTGCGGATCTGGCGGGTGCCGTCCGTCACCCTTGAGGTCTCGCGGGTGCCAGGCGTCCATCCTCAGCCCAGCTCGAAGGTCGTGACACCGAAGATTTCGTGGTCGGGAAGCCTCGGCGGTGGTCCGTAGTACATCCGGGCGCA
>NZ_JAAIJR010000004.1 GCF_010915725.1 Thiorhodococcus mannitoliphagus | reverse complement strand
ATGTCCAAAGCAAAATTCGAGCGTAGCAAGCCTCACGTCAACGTCGGTACCATCGGTCACGTCGACCACGGCAAGACCACGCTGACGGCGGCGATCACCATTCACCAGGCGAAGAAGTTTGGTGGTGAGGCGCGTGCCTACGACCAGATCGACAACGCCCCGGAAGAGCGTGAGCGTGGTATCACCATTGCGACCGCGCACGTCGAGTACGAGAGCGACAAGCGCCACTACGCGCACGTCGACTGCCCCGGTCACGCTGACTACGTCAAGAACATGATCACGGGTGCGGCGCAGATGGACGGTGCCATCCTGGTGTGCTCGGCCGCTGACGGCCCCATGCCTCAGACGCGCGAGCACATTCTGCTCTCACGTCAGGTTGGTGTGCCCTACATCGTCGTCTACTTGAACAAGGCTGACATGGTCGACGACGCTGAGCTCCTCGAGCTGGTCGAAATGGAAGTGCGCGAGCTGCTCTCCAGCTACGACTTCCCGGGTGACGACACCCCAATCATCACCGGTTCGGCGAAGCTCGCCCTCGAGGGTGACGAGTCTGAGATTGGCGGTCCGTCCATCGACAAGCTGATGGAGGCTCTCGACAGCTACATCCCTGAGCCCGAGCGTGCCGTTGACGGTGCCTTCCTGATGCCGATCGAGGACGTCTTCTCCATCTCCGGTCGCGGCACCGTTGTGACTGGGCGTGTCGAGCGTGGCATCGTCAAGGTTGGTGAAGAGGTTGCCATCGTTGGCATTAAAGACACCGTCAAGACGATCTGCACCGGTGTTGAGATGTTCCGCAAGCTGCTCGACCAAGGTCAGGCTGGCGACAACATCGGCGCCTTGCTGCGCGGCACCAAGCGTGAAGACGTTGAGCGTGGTCAGGTGCTGGCCAAGCCCGGCTCGATCACGCCGCACACCCACTTCGAGGCCGAAGTCTACGTGTTGAGCAAGGAAGAGGGCGGTCGTCACACCCCCTTCTTCAACGGTTATCGTCCGCAGTTCTACTTCCGTACCACGGATGTCACCGGCGCCTGCGAGCTGCCCGAGGGCATCGAGATGGTCATGCCTGGCGACAACGTCAAGATGACCGTCCAGCTGATCGCGCCGATCGCGATGGAAGAGGGTCTGCGGTTTGCGGTGCGCGAAGGCGGTCGGACCGTCGGCGCTGGTGTGGTTTCCAAGATTATCGAGTAAGATAGAGGTGCTTTCGATGCACGGCGTTCGGCTCCGTGCATCGCAAGTCCTTTCGTTTTAGGCCAGTAGCTCAATTGGCAGAGCAGCGGTCTCCAAAACCGCAGGTTGGGGGTTCGAGTCCCTCCTGGCCTGCCATTTTCCATCGCTTCGTTAACAGGCGATTTCATGAATTCACGTGCAGAGGCCCGTGGCTCCGGCTTGGATACCATCAAGCTGGCTGTCGCCATATTCTTGCTCGTCGCTGGCATCTTTGCCTTCTACTACTTTTCGGGCATCTCGACCCTTCTGCGGGTTGTGGGTCTCTTGGTCATCGGCGCTGGTGCGGCTGCAGTTGTCTTTCAGACGGAACTGGGGCGTCAGCTCTGGCAGTTCGTTGCCGATGCGCGCATGGAGGTCCGTAAGGTCGTTTGGCCATCGCGGCAGGAAACGTTGCAGACGACCTTGGTCGTCGTGGTCATGGTGATCGTCGTCGGCATCGTACTCTGGCTCTTCGATATGGTGCTAATGTCCATCTTGCGCTTCCTGACTGGTCAAGGGGGCTGAGGATGTCCAAGCGTTGGTACGTGATTCATGCGTACTCGGGGTTCGAAGGGCAGGTTAAACGCTCTCTTGAAGACCGCGTAAAGCGTGCCGGTCTCGAGGACTATTTTGGCTCGGTCTTGGTGCCGACTGAAGAAGTCGTCGAGGTGCGTGGCGGGCAGCAACGCAAGAGTGAACGGAAATTCTTCCCGGGCTACGTCCTGGTTCAGATGGAGATGACCGACGAGACCTGGCATCTCGTGAAGAGTGTCCCTCGTGTGATGGGCTTCATCGGCGGCACCGGTGATAAGCCTGCGCCGGTCCCGGATTCTCAGGCGGAGGTCATCCTGCGGCGTCTCGAGGAAGGCGGCGAGAAGCCCAGACCAAAGGTGCTCTACGAGCCGGGCGAGGTCGTTCGGGTTGTCGATGGGCCCTTCACGGATTTCAACGGCGTTGTCGAGGACGTTGACTACGACAA
Source organism: Thiorhodococcus mannitoliphagus (assembly GCF_010915725.1). Lineage (GTDB taxonomy): Bacteria > Pseudomonadota > Gammaproteobacteria > Chromatiales > Chromatiaceae > Thiorhodococcus > Thiorhodococcus mannitoliphagus. The sequence goes on along the minus strand of NZ_JAAIJR010000004.1, from coordinate 90,456 downwards.
GAGCCGCGTCAAGGTTTCTGTTCTGATTTTCGGTCGCTCGACGCCTGTCGATCTCGAATTTTCGCAGGTCGAGAAAGGCTGATTTCTCTCCGGGGCGCGCTTCTGCCGCTCCGCAGCTCGCAGCAGTTTTCGTGGCTGGGTCTCACTTGCTGAGGTCTAGCTGATTTAGTCAGCCCCTGATCGGGGTTTTTTATGGGGAGCCAGCTCACGCATGGGCTGGCGCTTGCACCCGTTGGAGAAATACTGTGGCAAAGAAGATCAATGCCTACATCAAGCTGCAGGTGAAGGCCGGTGAGGCCAATCCGAGCCCGCCAGTCGGTCCGGCGCTTGGTCAGCATGGTGTGAATATCATGGAGTTCTGCAAGGCGTTCAACGCGCGCACGCAGGAACTCGAGAAGGGTATGCCGATTCCGGTCGTCATCACCGTCTACTCCGATCGCAGTTTCACCTTCATCACCAAGACCCCGCCGGCTGCGATCCTGCTGAAGAAGGCAGCGGGCATCCCCAAGGGCAGCGCGACCCCGAATACCGTCAAGGTTGGCACTGTCACGCGCGAGCAGCTCGAGCAGATCGCTACGACCAAGATGCCTGATCTGAGCGCGGCCGACATGGACGCGGCTGTGCGTACCATCGCTGGCAGCGCACGAGCCATGGGTCTGAATGTCGAGGGGGTGAACTGATGGCAGCTCTGTCCAAGCGCGTCCGCGCGATCCGTGAGCGTCTCGAGCATGGGAAGCTTTATCCTGCGGAAGAGGCGTTTACGCTTCTCAATGAAGTCTCTACGGTCAAGTTCGTTGAGAATATCGACGTCGCCGTGAATCTGGGTGTTGATCCTCGCAAGTCGGATCAGGTTGTCCGCGGCTCGACCGTTCTACCCCATGGTATCGGTAAGACGGTGCGCGTCGCCGTTTTCGCTCAGGGTGCTGCAGCCGACGCAGCGACCGAGGCGGGCGCGGACCGCGTTGGCTTCGAAGACCTAGCTGAAGAAATGAAGGCTGGGCAGCTCGCGTACGACGTCGTGATTGCGTCTCCGGACGCGATGCGAGTCGTGGGGCAGTTGGGCAAGATTCTCGGGCCGCGCGGTCTGATGCCGAACCCCAAGGTTGGCACTGTCACGCCTGATGTCGCTCAGGCTGTCAATAACGCCAAGGCTGGCCAGGTACGTTATCGCACCGACAAGGCGGGCATTATTCACTGCCCGCTTGGCAAAGCGGACTTCGAGCCCGTCAAGCTGCGGGAAAATCTTGAGGCCCTCTTGGGTAATCTGATGAAGGCCAAGCCGAGCGCGGCTAAGGGCGTCTACATGAAGAAGGTGACGGTCTCCAGCACCATGGGGCCTGGCGTGACCATCGATCATTCGACGCTAACCTTCTGATGGTTCGCCCTGGCGTTAGCTAGGGCTGCCCTTTCGAGAGCGACGAGAGGGGCTCAGGTGTCCTTACTGAGCCCTGCTTGGGTCTCTCAGTTCTGAGCGTTCAGATCACAGGCTGTGATGGCGGGTTTCGGGAAGAATCCCTCCGTGATTTTCTTTGAGGTCTCGGCAATGGCTGGAGACCGTCAAAGACCGTAGGTGCCTCAGTGTCCGATAGGACTTGGCTGCTGGGGCTTAATGCATCCAACGCCTGCGCAGACGGTGCTCCGGATTCAGATCGAATGCTGATGAAGGTGCACGACCCCGGTGAGGCGAGTCCCACTGGACGTGGTACTTGTCTCCCCGCCCGGCCAACGTCGGGTAATCAGTGGAAGAGGTGACGACAATGGCGCTGAGTTTTGCGCAAAAAGAAGCAATCGTCGCCGAAGTCGCGGAAGTCGCTAAGACCGCCTACTCGGCCATCGGTGCTGAGTACAGGGGCTTGACGGTCGGGCAGCTGACCCAGTTACGCGTCGAAGCACGCAAGGCTGGCGTCTACGTTCGAGTGGTCAAGAATACCCTGGCGCGGCGTGCGCTCGAAGACACGGATTTCGCCTGCATGCGAGATGGCCTGACTGGGCCGATGATCCTCGCTTTCTCGCAGGAAGATCCGGGTGCGGCAGCGCGCGTGCTCGAAGCCTTTGCAAAGGAGCATAACAAGTTTCAGGTGCGTCTCATCGCCCTGAGCGGCAAGCTGCTTGATCCCTCCGAAATTGGCAATCTTGCGAAGATGCCGACCTACGAACAGGCGATCAGCATGCTCATGGCCACCATGAAGGCTCCGGTACAGAAGCTCGCAGCGACCATCAACGAGGTGCCGGGCAAGCTCGTCCGCACCCTTGCCGCGGTTCGCGATGCCAAAGAGGCGGCCTAATCGGCCGTCTCCATTCATCAGCAATCCGATCTATAGTCTTAAGTTCTAGGAGAAGACCATGGCCGTTTCGAAAGACGAGATTCTCGAAGCGATTGGCAATATGACCGTGCTAGAGGTCGTTGACCTCATCAGCGCGATGGAAGAGAAGTTTGGCGTCACCGCGGCCGCTGCGATGGTGGCTGCCGCGCCTGGCGCTGGCGGCGGCGATGCCGCGCCTGCCGAAGAGCAGACCGAGTTCGACGTTGTGCTTGCTTCCTTCGGCTCGAACAAAGTGGGCGTCATCAAGGCAGTGCGGGCGATCACGGGTCTGGGCCTAAAGGAGGCCAAGGACGCAGTGGAAGGCGCGCCTACCACCCTGAAGGAAGGTATTTCCAAGGGCGAGGCCGAAGAGGCCAAGAAGCAGCTCGAAGAGGCTGGCGCCACTGTCGAAATCAAGTAACGGCGCGTTGCGTCGCAACCTTTTCGACCAGAAGAATTGGCTGGCGGCTGAGAGCCGCCGGCCTTTTCCCGTTGGGCTCGACGAGTCCAGCGACGAATTCTGCCTCGGTTGGTGGGGCGTAAGCCATGCCGACCGAGGCGCCGGATCGATGCTCGTTCCAAGCCGTCCGCAATCTGCACTCGTGTCCGCGCCCTGTCAGGGACCCACGCAAGCACCTCGAGGGAAGGCATAATGGCCTATTCGTTCACCGAAAAAAAGCGCATTCGCAAAGACTTCGGCAAGCGTCCCAGTATTCTGGACGTGCCGTTTCTATTGGCGACGCAGATCAATTCCTATAAGGAATTCCTGCAAGCCGACAGCGCGCCCAAGGATCGCTCGGACATGGGGCTGCACGCGGCCTTCCAGTCCGTCTTCCCAATCGAGAGCTACTCGGGCAATGCTGTTCTCGAGTATGTCAAATACCGGCTGGGCGAGCCGGTCTTCGACGAGCGCGAGTGCCACCTGCGCGGCGCCACCTTCGCGGCCCCCTTACGCGTGCTGCTGCGTCTGGTGATCTACGACAAGGAAGCCCCGGCCGGCTCCAAGGTGGTCAAGGATATCCGTGAGCAAGAGGTCTACATGGGCGAGCTGCCGCTCATGACGGAGACTGGCACCTTCATCATCAACGGTACCGAGCGGGTCATCGTCTCCCAGCTCCACCGCTCGCCGGGTGTGTTCTTCGATCACGACAAGGGCAAGACCCATTCCTCGGGTAAGCTGCTCTTCTCGGCGCGCGTCATCCCTTACCGCGGCTCCTGGCTCGACTTCGAGTTCGACCCCAAGGACAACGTCTTCGTGCGCATCGACCGTCGACGCAAGCTGCCGGCGACCGTGCTGTTGCGCGCCCTTGGTTATGGCGTGGAGGAGATCCTTTCGCGCTTCTTCGAGACCGATACCTTCCGCATCAAGGACCGCACGGTCACCCTCGATTTGGTGCCGGAGCGTCTGCGCGGTGAGACCGTCGGCTTTGATGTCAAGATCGGCGACGAGGTCCTGGTCGAATCCGGGCGTCGCGTGACCGCACGGCACATCCGTGAGCTGCAGAAGGCTGGTGTCGAGCGCCTCGAAGTGCCGGTCGAGTTCCTCATTGGTCGCACGCTGGCGCATGCTCAGGTGGACACCGAGACCGGCGAGGTCTTTGCCGAGGCCAACGAGCAGATCACCGCCGAGCTGCTCGAGACTATTTTGACTAAGGGCGTGGAGGCCCTCGAGACCCTCTTCGTCAATGACTTGGATCAGGGTCCCTACATCTCCGAGACCCTGCGCATCGATCCGACCACTAACGACTTGGAAGCGCAGGTCGAGATCTACCGCATGATGCGCCCGGGTGAGCCGCCGACCAAGGAAGCTGCCCAGAATCTCTTCAACAACCTCTTCTTCACCTCGGACCGCTACGACCTCTCCGCGGTCGGGCGGATGAAGTTCAACCGTCGCCTAGGCCGGCCGACGGAGGAAGGTCCTGGGGTTGTCTATGACGGTCGCTATTTCAGCGCCCGTTCGGACGAATTCTCGAAGTCGTTGTTCGCTGAGCAGGGCGAAGAGGTTTCCGACATCATCGACGCGCTCAAGGTGCTGGTCGAACTGCGCAACGGGCGCGGCACCGTGGACGACATCGACCACCTCGGCAATCGGCGTATTCGCTGCGTCGGCGAGATGGCGGAGAACCAGTTCCGCGTCGGTTTGGTGCGCGTCGAGCGCGCCGTGAAGGAGCGTCTCTCCCTCGCCGAGTCCGAGGGGCTGATGCCGCAGGAGCTGATCAATGCCAAGCCGGTCTCTGCGGCGATCAAGGAGTTCTTTGGCTCGAGCCAGCTCTCGCAGTTCATGGACCAGAACAACCCGCTCTCGGAAGTCACCCACAAGCGCCGTGTCTCGGCGCTCGGCCCGGGCGGTCTGGCGCGTGAGCGCGCCGGTTTCGAGGTGCGTGACGTTCACCCGACCCACTATGGCCGCGTCTGCCCGATCGAGACCCCTGAAGGTCCGAACATCGGTCTGATCAACTCGCTGGCCGTTTATGCGCGGACCAACTCCTACGGCTTCCTGGAGACCCCCTATCGCAAGGTCGAGGGTGGTCGAGTCGCCGATGAGATCAACTATCTCTCGGCGATCGAAGAGGGCAACTTCGTGATCGCGCAGGCCAATGCGACCCTCGACGAGGAGGGGTTGCTCAGCGACGCCCTGGTGTCCTGCCGCCACGCGAATGAGTTCACCATGCGTCCGCCGGAAGAGGTCCAGTACATGGACGTCTCGCCGCGTCAGATCGTCTCGGTGGCGGCCTCGCTGATTCCCTTCCTCGAGCACGACGATGCCAACCGGGCGCTCATGGGCTCGAACATGCAGCGTCAGGCCGTGCCGACGCTGCGCGCCGAGAAACCCTTGGTCGGTACCGGCATGGAGCGCGTGGTCGCCAAGGACTCGGGTGTCTGTGTGGTCGCGCGTCGCGGCGGTGTCATCGAGTCGGTCGATGCCGCCCGTATCGTCGTGCGCGTCAACGACGACGAGGCGATGAAGACTCCGGACGTGCCAGGCGTCGACATCTACAACCTGACCAAGTACACCCGCTCGAACCAGAACACCTGCATCAACCAGCGCCCCTTGGTGAAGCCGGGTGACGTGGTCGCGCGCCGTGACGTTCTGGCTGACGGCCCCTCGACCGATATGGGTGAGCTGGCCTTGGGTCAGAACCTGCGCGTCGCCTTCATGTGTTGGAACGGCTACAACTTCGAGGACTCCATCCTCATCTCCGAGCGCGTGGTGCAGGAAGACCGCTTTACCAGCATCCACATCGAGGAGCTGTCCTGTCTGGCGCGCGACACCAAGCTGGGGCCGGAGGAGATCACCGGCGATATCCCCAACGTCGGTGAGTCGGCGCTCTCCAAGCTCGACGAGTCGGGCATCGTCTATGTTGGCGCTGAAGTCCGCGATGGTGACATCTTGGTCGGCAAGGTCACACCCAAGGGTGAGACCCAGCTGACACCGGAAGAGAAACTGCTGCGCGCCATCTTTGGTGAGAAGGCGTCCGACGTGAAGGACACCTCGCTGCGTCTGCCCTCGGGCATGAACGGCACCGTGGTCGACGTCCAGGTCTTTACCCGCGACGGTGTGGATAAGGACAAGCGCGCCCTTCAGATCGAAGAGATGGAGCTGGATCGTGTCCGTAAGGACTTCGCGGATCAGCAGCGCATCATGGAGAACGACACCTTCGACCGCGTCGAGAAGATGCTGGTTGGTAAGGTGGCGGATGGCGGGCCGAACAACTTGCGTCCCGGCTCGACGATCACCAGCGAGTATCTCGAGGGGTTGAAGACGAAGTCCTCGCGGGATGCCTGGCTCGAGATCCGCATGCAGGATGAGGGGATCGCCACGCAGCTCGAGGCGGTCGCGGCTCAGGTCAAGCAGCAGCGCGAGGAATTCCGCGAGCGCTACGAGGTCAAGAAAAGGAAGATCTCCAGTGGCGACGACCTCGCGCCGGGCGTGCTCAAGATGGTCAAGGTCTATGTGGCCGTGAAGCGCCGCATCCAGCCTGGCGACAAGATGGCCGGTCGTCACGGCAACAAGGGTGTTATCTCCAAGGTCGTGCCGGTGGAGGATATGCCCTTCTCGGCCGACGGTGTCCCGGTCGATATCGTGTTGAATCCGCTCGGCGTGCCATCGCGCATGAACGTGGGGCAGGTCCTCGAGACGCATCTCGGTTGGGCGGCGAATGGGCTGGGCGACAAGATCAATCACATGCTCAAGCAGCAGGTCGCCGTCGCGGAGCTGCGCGCCTTCCTTGAGCAGGTGTACAACACCAGTGGCAAGCAGGAAGATCTGGATTCCTTCTCCGACGAGGACCTGGTCGAGTTGGCGCGTCACCTGATCAAGGGTGTGCCCCTGGCGACCCCAGTCTTCGACGGTGCAACCGAGGAGGAGATCAAGGCCATGCTCCGGCTGGCCGACCGCGATAACGTCGATCAGGGCATCCCGAGCGGCCAAACGGTGCTCTTCGACGGGCGTTCTGGAGAACAGTTCGAGCGTCCGATCACCGTTGGCTACATGTACATGATCAAGCTGAACCACCTTGTCGACGACAAGATGCACGCGCGCTCGACCGGTCCTTACAGTCTCGTGACGCAGCAGCCGCTCGGCGGTAAGGCACAGTTCGGCGGGCAGCGCTTCGGTGAGATGGAGGTCTGGGCGCTCGAGGCTTATGGCGCCTCCTACACCTTGCAGGAGATGCTCACGGTCAAATCCGACGACGTCAACGGTCGCACCAAGATGTACAAGAACATCGTCGACGGTGATCACCGGATGGAGGCGGGCATGCCAGAGTCCTTCAACGTGCTCGTCAAGGAGATTCGCTCGCTCGGTATCAACGTGGAGCTTCAGCAGGACTAGTGGACGCACCCGGGCGCGGTGCCGTATGAGCCGCGCCCGGGAGGTCCGAAGCGCATACGTTGCGGCGATGGGTTTCGCCACCGCTCTACCCATCCCAAGCCGGTTATCCCAGGCAGGAGATTAAGGTCTTGAAAGATCTACTGAAAATCATCAAGCAACAGGGCCAGGCGCTCGAGTTCGACGCGATCAAGATCGGACTCGCCTCTCCCGAGATGATCCGTTCCTGGTCCTATGGCGAGGTCAAGAAGCCCGAGACCATCAATTACCGCACCTTCAAGCCGGAGCGTGACGGGCTCTTCTGCGCCAAGATCTTCGGACCCATCACCGACTACGAGTGCATCTGCGGCAAGTACAAGCGCCTCAAGCACCGCGGCGTCGTCTGCGAGAAGTGCGGCGTCGAGGTGACGCTCGCCAAGGTGCGTCGCGAGCGCATGGGCCACATCGACCTGGCTAGCCCGGTCGCGCACATCTGGTTCTTGAAGTCGCTGCCGTCCCGCATCGGTCTGCTGCTGGACATGACGCTGCGCGACATCGAGCGCATCCTCTATTTCGAGTCTTTCGTCGTCATCGATCCGGGCCTGGTTCAGGACCTCGAGCGCGGCCAGCTGCTCAACGATGAGCAGTATCTGGAGGCGCTCGAAGCCAACGGCGACGAGTTCGACGCGCGCATGGGCGCCGAGGCGGTCTACGAACTGCTGCGCACCATCGACATGGCGGCCGAGATCCGCAAGATGCGCGAGGAGATCGAGGGCACCAACTCCGAGACCAAGATCAAGAAGCTCTCCAAGCGACTCAAACTCATGGAGTCGTTGCTCGCGTCCGGCAATCGCCCCGAGTGGATGATCCTGACCGTGCTGCCGGTGCTGCCGCCCGAGCTGCGTCCATTGGTGCCGCTGGACGGCGGGCGCTTTGCGACCTCTGACCTGAACGACCTCTATCGTCGCGTCATCAATCGCAACAATCGCCTGAAGCGGCTGCTGGATCTGGTCGCGCCCGACATCATCGTGCGCAACGAGAAGCGCATGTTGCAGGAGTCTGTCGACGCCCTGTTGGACAACGGCCGGCGCGGCCGTGCCATCACTGGCACCAACAAGCGCCCGCTCAAATCGCTCGCCGACATGATCAAGGGCAAGCAGGGTCGCTTCCGGCAGAACCTGCTCGGCAAGCGCGTCGACTACTCGGGCCGTTCGGTCATCGTGGTTGGCCCAACGCTCATGCTGCATCAGTGCGGTTTGCCCAAGCGCATGGCGCTGGAGTTGTTCAAGCCCTTCATCTTCAGCAAGCTGCAACTGCGCGGCCTCGCGGCGACCATCAAGGCCGCCAAGAAGATGGTCGAGCGCGGTACCCCGGAGGTCTGGGATATCCTCGAAGAGGTCATCCGCGAACATCCGGTCATGCTCAACCGCGCGCCGACCCTGCACCGTCTCGGCATCCAGGCCTTCGAGCCCGTGCTGATCGAGGGTAAGGCCATCCAGCTGCATCCGCTGGTCTGTACCGCCTTCAACGCCGACTTCGACGGCGACCAGATGGCCGTTCACGTGCCGCTTTCGCTCGAGGCTCAGCTCGAGGCGCGTGCGCTCATGATGGCATCGAACAACATCCTCTCGCCCGCAAACGGCGAGCCCATCATCGTGCCTTCACAGGACGTGGTGCTGGGGTTGTACTACATGACTCGCGAGCGCGTGAACGCCAAGGGCGAGGGTAGCTGCTTTGTCGACATCGACGAGGCACGGCGCGCTTACGAAACCGGCAACGCCGATCTGCACGCCCGCTGTCGGGTGCGTATCCGCGAGGTCATCAAGGACCAGGACGGCGACATCCGCACGGTCGTTAGCGTGAAGGAGACGACGCTCGGCCGAGCCCTGGTCTTCTCCATCGTGCCGGACGGTCTGCCGTTCGAACTGGTCGATCGCGCCATGGGCAAGAAGCAGATCTCGCTGCTGATCAACATTTGCTATCGCCGCCTCGGCCTCAAAGACACCGTCGTCTTTGCTGACCAAATCATGTACTTGGGCTTCCGCATGGCAACCAAGGCCGGTGTCTCCATCGGCCTGGAGGACATGGAGGTCCCGACAGACGAGCACGACGCCAGGATGGATAAGGGCGCCCTGCTCGCCGCGGCCGAGACTGAGGTCAAGGAGATCCAGGAGCAGTACGCCTCGGGCCTGGTGACCAATGGCGAGCGCTACAACAAGGTTGTCGATATCTGGTCGCGCACCAATGATCAGGTGGCCAAGGCCATGATGGCCAAGCTTGGTACCGACACCGCAATGGCGAACCTCGCCTACGAGGCCGAGCGTATCGTCGGCGAGTATCGTCAGGCGGTGCTGGCTGTGATCGATGAAGACAAGCGCGATGCGGCGCGCCGGATCTTCGGCGAGTGGCAGGGGGAGCTGAAGGCGATTTGCTCCCAGCTCACCGCGGGTACGCTGTCGAACGAGGACTTTGGCGCTAAGGCTGATGCCTTGACCGAAATCTTTCGCCCGCAGGTGCTCGAGCACCTCGATCTTGAGCAGGTCAAGGCGCAAGGCGCGAAGGAGCGGATCACTGACGGATTGAATGCGGCCAAGTCACGTGTCGTCGGGGAGCGCAAGCAAGACTCCTTCAACTCCATCTACATGATGGCCAACTCCGGTGCTCGTGGCTCCGCCCAGCAGATTCGTCAGCTCGCCGGTATGCGCGGACTCATGGCGAAGCCGGATGGCTCCATCATCGAGACGCCGATCACCGCGAACTTCCGCGAAGGCCTGAACGTCATCCAGTACTTCATCTCGACGCATGGCGCGCGCAAGGGTCTTGCGGATACCGCGCTCAAGACCGCCAACTCCGGATACCTCACGCGTCGCCTGGTCGACGTCGCTCAGGACATGGTTGTCCTCGAACCGGATTGCGGCACGGACGAGGGCTTGCTCATGGCCCCGGTCATCGAGGGCGGCGACGTGGTCGAGCCGCTGCGCGAGCGCATCCTGGGTCGCGTCTGCGCGCTCGATGTCTATCGTCCGGGCACCGACGAGCTGGTCTGTAAGGCTGGCACGCTCTTGGATGAGAGCTGGGTCGAGCACTTCGAAGAGGTGGGTATCGACCAGGTCCGCGTGCGCTCTCCCATTACCTGTGAGTCTCGGCTCGGGGTCTGTGCGCAGTGCTACGGGCGCGACCTCGCGCGTGGACACCGCGTCAACATGGGTGAGGCCGTCGGCGTGATCGCGGCGCAGTCCATCGGCGAGCCCGGCACGCAGCTGACGATGCGGACCTTCCACATCGGTGGTGCGGCCTCCAGGGCCGCGGCCGTCAACAGCATCGAGATCAAGAACAGCGGCTCGGCGCGCCTGCACAACATCAAGACGGTGCAGCATCACTCGGGCAACCTGGTCGCGGTCTCGCGCTCAGGCGAGCTGACCGTGGTCGACGAGCGCGGCATGGAGAAGGAGCGCTACAAGGTCCCCTATGGTGCGACCCTGCGCGTGGCGGACGGCGATGCGGTCAAGCCCGGCGACGTCGTCGCGAACTGGGACCCGCATACTCACCCGGTGGTGACCGAGGTGGCTGGCAAGCTGGAGTTCGAGGACTTCATCGATGGTGTGACCGTCCAGAGCCAGGTCGACGATGTGACGGGACTGACCTCATTGGTCGTCATTGATCCCAAGCAGCGTCCGGCCTCCGGCAAGGATTTGCGTCCCATGGTCAAGCTGGTCGATGAGAACGGCAACGAACTCAATATTGCCGGAACGGACCTGCCGGCGCGCTACGCGCTCTCCTCAGGCGCTATCGTAAGCGTTTCTCACGGGGCAGAGGTTGGCGTCGGCGACATCCTCGCCCGTATCCCGCAAGAGTCCAGTAAGACGCGCGACATCACGGGTGGTCTGCCGCGTGTTGCCGACCTCTTCGAGGCACGCAAGCCGAAAGAGCCGGCCCTTCTGGCCGAGGCCAGTGGTAACGTCGGCTTCGGTAAGGATACCAAGGGCAAGCAGCGGCTCGTGATTACGAAGGACGATGGCGAGACGGTCGAGGAGCTGATTCCCAAGTGGCGTCATGTCAATGTCTTCGAGGGCGAGCGCGTTGAGCGCGGCGAGGTGATCGCCGATGGCGAGCTGTCTTCGCACGATATCCTTCGCCTCAAGGGTGTGACCGCGCTGGCGGAGTACCTAGTGAAGGAGATCCAGGACGTCTACCGTCTGCAGGGCGTGAAGATCAACGACAAGCACATCGAGGTGATCGTCCGCCAGATGCTGCGTAAGGTCGAGGTCACGGCGGCTGGCGATACCAATCTGCTGCGTGGCGAGCAGGTGGAGCACTCGCACCTCATGGACGAGAACAAGCGCGTTGCCGCAGAAGGCAAGCAGCCGGCCTTGTTCGAGCCGCTGCTTCTGGGGATCACCAAGGCCTCGCTGGCGACGGAGTCCTTTATCTCGGCGGCTTCCTTCCAGGAGACGACCCGAGTGCTGACCGAGGCTGCCGTACGCGGCTCGACCGACCGTTTGACCGGGCTGAAGGAGAACGTCATCGTTGGCCGACTCATTCCTGCGGGCACCGGTCTGGCCTACCACCAGGAGCGGCGGCGTCAGCGTCTGGATGCCGAGGGTGGCGGCAAGGTCGAGATGGCTACCGAGGATCTCGAAGAGGCATTGAAGAAGGCGCTCAATACCTCCGAGGCGGAATAGCCAGGCTGCGGGTCCTACCTGGATGTGATTGTGGTTGTTGACATCATCTAGGTAGATCCCTATACTGCTCTGTCTCAGCTAGCCGACACTCTGTCGGCTAGTCTCATTTTCGATTGTCCGGTTCCTTGGTCTGGGCTTTTCTGCCCGGTCCCCGAGTAAGCGATTGTTTTTGCGCGCTAGCTGGCGCTTCCAGCGCTGGTGAGATTTCGTGCAGGCTTCGTTTGACTCTATTAGAGATCATGGCGCGAGGGCGCCGCTGGAGACTCTTTGCATGGCTACGATTAACCAACTCGTCCGCAAGCCTCGCAAGCGGAACGTGGCAAAGTCCAACGTGCCCGCGCTCGAGGCTTGTCCGCAGCGTCGCGGCGTCTGCACGCGGGTTTACACCACGACACCTAAGAAGCCGAACTCGGCGCTACGTAAGGTTGCGCGTGTGCGCTTAACCAACGGCTATGAGGTTGCTTCTTACATTGGTGGTGAGGGGCACAACCTCCAAGAGCACTCCGTGGTGCTGATTCGAGGTGGCCGTGTGAAGGACTTGCCGGGTGTGCGCTATCACACCGTGCGCGGCACGCTCGATACCTCTGGTGTCGAAAAGCGTCGTCAGGGTCGCTCCAAATATGGTGCTAAGCGCCCGAAGAAGTGATTGCGCGCTGAAGCGATCAGTTACCAACGACTAAGGTCGGAGCTTTAAAGAACATGCCGAGAAGACGCGTTGCCGCCCGTCGCCAAATCCTTCCGGATCCAAAGCACGGAAGCGAGCTGTTGACTAAGTTCATCAACATGATGATGGAAGACGGCAAGAAGTCCGTCGCCGAGCGAATCATTTACAAGGCCTTGGATCAGGTCGCCGAGAAAAAGGGCGCTGCGCCCATCGAGCTGCTTGAGCAGGCGATGGAGAATGTGCGGCCCGCGGTGGAGGTCAAGTCGCGTCGCGTTGGTGGTGCGACTTACCAGGTTCCTGTTGAGGTACGTCCGACGCGTCGGAACTCCCTCGCGATGCGCTGGCTGATTGATGCGGCCCGTAAGCGCTCCGAGAAATCCATGGCCCTGCGCTTGGCGGGCGAGCTGATGGATGCGGCTGACGCGCGCGGTACGGCGGTTAAGAAGAAGGAAGATACCCATCGTATGGCGGAAGCGAACAAGGCTTTCTCGCATTATCGTTGGTAGTTCCTTCATGCGCCCTCGGGCGCATCGTTTCTCGAGTTCTTTAGTTTTTTCGGATTCATCAGGGCGGATTTAGTCGTGGCACGTAGCACACCCATCGAGCGGTACCGCAACCTCGGCATCATGGCGCACATCGATGCTGGGAAGACCACTACGACCGAGCGCATCCTGTTCTATACGGGTGTCTCGCACAAGATCGGTGAAGTGCATGATGGTGCCGCCACCATGGACTGGATGGAGCAGGAGCAGGAGCGTGGTATCACCATCACCTCTGCGGCGACGACCTGCTTTTGGCGTGGCATGAGCCGTGAGCGCCCTGAGTACCGAATCAACATTATCGATACCCCTGGGCACGTCGACTTCACCATTGAGGTTGAGCGCTCCTTGCGCGTGCTTGACGGTGCTTGTGCCGTGTTCTGCGCTGTCGGCGGTGTCGAGCCCCAGTCTGAAACGGTCTGGCGTCAAGCCGACAAGTACGGTGTGCCGCGTATCGCGTTCGTCAACAAGATGGACCGTATGGGCGCCAACTTCTTCCGTGTCGTCCAGCAGGTCAAGGATCGCCTTGGCGGCAACGCTGTGCCAATTCAGGTGCCAATCGGTGCCGAAGAGGACTTCAAGGGCGTCATTGATCTGGTCAAGATGAAGGCCGTCTTCTGGGACGAGGCTTCGCGCGGTATGGAGTATGAACTGCGCGACATCCCGGAAGATCTCGTTGCGACCTGCGATGAGTGGCGGGAGAAGATGGTCGAGGCTGCGGCCGAAGGCAGCGAAGCGCTCATGGAAAAGTACCTCGAGGGCGAGGCGCTGAGCGAGGAAGAGATCATGGCTGGTCTCCGCGCGCGTACGCTCAAGACCGAGATCGTCCCCATGATGTGTGGCTCCGCCTTTAAGAATAAGGGCGTCCAGGCCATGTTGGATGCGGTCATCGACTACATGCCGTCCCCGGTCGACGTTCCGGCCATCAAGGGTATCCTCGATGACAAGGATGAGACCGAGGCTGAGCGTCACTCTTCGGATGATGAGCCCTTCGCGGCGCTCGCGTTCAAGATCGCGACCGATCCCTTTGTCGGTACCCTGACTTTCTTCCGGGTCTACTCGGGTGTTCTCAAGTCAGGTGACACCGTTTACAACCCTGTCAAGGGTAAGAAGGAGCGTATCGGTCGCATCCTGCAGATGCATGCCAACGACCGCCAGGAACTCAAAGAAGTTTGTGCGGGCGACATCGCGGCGGCCGTCGGTCTCAAGGATGTCACCACGGGTGACACCCTGTGTGCGATGGGCGACATCATCACCCTAGAGCGCATGGAGTTCCCCGAGCCGGTCATCTCGGTCGCGGTTGAGCCTAAGACCAAGAGTGACCAGGAAAAGATGGGTGTCGCCCTCTCCAAGCTGGCGCAGGAAGATCCCTCCTTCCGGGTGCGTACTGACGAAGAGTCCGGGCAGACCATCATCTCCGGTATGGGTGAACTGCACCTTGAGATCATCGTCGACCGCATGCGTCGCGAGTTTAAGGTCGAGGCTAACGTCGGTGCGCCGCAGGTTAGCTACCGCGAGACCATTCGTGCCTCGGTGGAGCAGAATACCAAGTTCGCCCGCCAGTCCGGTGGCCGCGGTCAGTACGGTCACGTCCTGATTCGGGTCTCGCCGCAAGAGGCAGGCGCGGGCTACGAGTTCGTCAACGCCATCGTGGGCGGCACCATTCCGAAGGAATACATTCCTGCGGTCGATAAGGGTATCCAGGAGGCTATGCAGAACGGCATCCTGGCTGGCTTCCCCATGGTCGATGTCAAGGTCGAGCTCTACGACGGCTCCTACCATGAGGTCGACTCGAGCGAAATGGCGTTCAAGATCGCAGGCTCCATGGCGATCAAGGAAGCGGCGGCCAAGGCTAAGCCGGTTCTGCTCGAGCCCATCATGAAGGTTGAGGTGGTCACGCCCGAGGAGAATATGGGCGACGTCATGGGCGACCTCAACAGCCGGCGCGGCATGATCCAAGGTATGGAAGATGCGCCCTCCGGCAAGATCATCCGTGCGGAGGTCCCGCTCTCGGAGATGTTCGGCTACGCGACCGACCTCCGTTCGGCGACCCAGGGTCGCGCGACCTACAGCATGGAGTTCGGTAAGTACAACGAGGTGCCCGCCAGCATTGCCGAAGCGGTCTCCAAGAAACAGTAATCGAGTTCATAGGTAGAGCGGGATGTCCAAAGCAAAATTCGAGCGTAGCAAGCCTCACGTCAACGTCGGTACCATCGGTCACGTCGACCACGGCAAGACCACGCTGACGGCGGCGATCACCATTCACCAGGCGAAGAAGTTTGGTGGTGAGGCGCGTGCCTACGACCAGATCGACAACGCCCCGGAAGAGCGTGAGCGTGGTATCACCATTGCGACCGCGCACGTCGAGTACGAGAGCGACAAGCGCCACTACGCGCACGTCGACTGCCCCGGTCACGCTGACTACGTCAAGAACATGATCACGGGTGCGGCGCAGATGGACGGTGCCATCCTGGTGTGCTCGGCCGCTGACGGCCCCATGCCTCAGACGCGCGAGCACATTCTGCTCTCACGTCAGGTTGGTGTGCCCTACATCGTCGTCTACTTGAACAAGGCTGACATGGTCGACGACGCTGAGCTCCTCGAGCTGGTCGAAATGGAAGTGCGCGAGCTGCTCTCCAGCTACGACTTCCCGGGTGACGACACCCCGATCATCACCGGTTCGGCGAAGCTGGCCCTCGAGGGTGACGAGTCTGAGATTGGCGGTCCGTCCATCGACAAGCTGATGGAGGCGCTCGACAGCTACATCCCCGAGCCCGAGCGTGCCGTTGACGGTGCCTTCCTGATGCCGATCGAGGACGTCTTCTCCATCTCCGGTCGCGGCACCGTTGTGACTGGGCGTGTCGAGCGTGGCATCGTCAAGGTTGGTGAAGAGGTTGCCATCGTTGGCATCAAAGACACCGTCAAGACGATCTGCACCGGTGTTGAGATGTTCCGCAAGCTGCTCGACCAAGGTCAGGCTGGCGACAACATCGGCGCCTTGCTGCGCGGCACCAAGCGTGAAGACGTTGAGCGTGGTCAGGTGCTGGCCAAGCCCGGCTCGATCACGCCGCACACCCACTTCGAGGCCGAAGTCTACGTGTTGAGCAAGGAAGAGGGCGGTCGTCACACCCCCTTCTTCAACGGTTATCGTCCGCAGTTCTACTTCCGTACCACGGATGTCACCGGCGCCTGCGAGCTGCCCGAGGGCATCGAGATGGTCATGCCTGGCGACAACGTCAAGATGACCGTCCAGCTGATCGCGCCGATCGCGATGGAAGAGGGTCTGCGGTTTGCGGTGCGCGAAGGCGGTCGGACCGTCGGCGCTGGTGTGGTTTCCAAGATCATCGAGTAAGGACATGACGAATCAGAGAATCCGAATCCGACTCAAGGCGTTCGATCACCGTCTGATCGATCAGTCTGCTCGAGAGATCGTGGACACCGCTAAGCGCACGGGTGCGCAGGTGCGTGGTCCGGTTCCGCTGCCTTCCAAGAAGGAGCGCTTTACCGTCCTGATCTCGCCCCATGTCAACAAAGACGCGCGCGATCAATACGAGTTGCGCACCCACAAGCGCTTGATGGACATCGTCGATCCGACCGATAAGACGGTCGATGCGCTGATGAAATTGGATCTGGCCGCCGGCGTCGACGTCCAGATCAAGCTGAGCTGAGGACGATACGATGACAATTGGAGTTATCGGCCGAAAAGCCGGCATGACGCGCCTCTTCACCGAGGCCGGGGAAAGCGTTCCGGTCACTGTGATCGAGGTGACGCCAAATCGTGTCAGCCAGGTGAAGACTGCCGAGGCGGATGGCTATAGCGCCGTTCAGGTTGCCTTTGGGAGCCGTCGCGCCTCGCGCGTGACCAAGCCGATGGCGGGGCATTTCGCCAAGGCCGGCGTTGAGGCTGGGGAAGTGCTGAAGGAGTTTCGGCTGGAAGGCGGCGAGGATGCCGGCGTCCAGGTCGGGCAGGAGATTACGGTCTCCATCTTCGAGCCTGGTCAGAAGGTCGATGTGCGCGGCGTGACCAAGGGGCGCGGCTTTGCCGGTGCCATTCGCCGTCACCACTTTGCCGGCCAAGATCGCACCCACGGCAACTCGCTGTCGCACCGCGCGCCCGGCTCGATTGGTCAGAATCAGACCCCGGGGCGCGTCTGGAAAGGCAAGAAGATGGCAGGTCACCTGGGTGCCGCCAATCGCTGCCAGCAGAACCTCGAGGTAGTACGTGTGGATGCCGACCGCAATCTGCTGCTGGTCCGTGGCGGTGTGCCTGGGCCTACGGGTGGTCGACTGGTCGTGCTGCCGTCCGTGAAGCAAAAGAATAAGGGCTAAGCACTCATGGAGATCGCCATCAGAAACAGCACTGGCGCGTCCAGTGTGCAGGTTTCCGACGCCGTATTCGGCGTGGATTTCAAACCAGGATTGGTTCATCAGGTCGTGACCGCTTATTTGGCGGGCGCGCGCGCCGGGACCAAGGCGCAGAAGAATCGGGCAGCGGTTTCCGGTGGCGGCTCCAAGCCTTGGCGCCAGAAGGGCACCGGTCGCGCTCGTGCGGGTACCTCGCGGAGTCCGATCTGGCGCTCAGGCGGCGTGACTTTTGCCGCTCAGCCCCGCGATTACAGCCAGAAGGTCAACCGCAAGATGTATCGCGGTGCGGTGCGCTCGATCCTCTCGGAGTTGGTGCGGACCGAGCGTTTGATCGTTGTGTCCGAGCTGCAGGTCTCGGCGCCTAAGACCAAAGATCTGGTCGCGCTGCTGAAGACCTATGAGGTCGAGGATGTCCTCATCCTGACCGCGGATCTTGACGAGAATCTGTATCTGTCCGCTCGCAACCTGCCGAAGGTCGAGGTTCTGTCGGCGCAGGAGGTTGATCCGGTCAGCATGATCGCCTTCGGTCACGTGATCGCGACCGAGGCCGCGATTAAGAAGCTTGAGGAGCGCCTCGCATGAACAATGAGCGTCTGATGAAGGTGCTGCTGTCGCCCATTATCTCGGAGAAGTCCACGCGTCTGGCGGAGACCGCCGGGCAAGTCGCCTTCCGAGTGGTGCGGGACGCCACCAAGCAAGAGGTTGCCAAGGCGGTCGAGCTGCTGTTCGAGGTAAAAGTGGACGAGGTCCAGATCCTCAACGTCAAGGGCAAGCAAAAGCGTTTCGGGCAACGGCTCGGTAAGCGCCAGGACTGGCGTAAGGCTTATGTCCGCCTGCAGGCCGGCCAAGACATTGACTTCGGCGGCGCAGCTTAATTGCGCGGCGGACAGCAACGGATAGATCAAGATGGCAATCGTAAAGACTAAACCGACGTCTGCCGGGCGCCGCTTCGTCGTCAAGGTGCAGACGAAGGAGCTGCATAAGGGCGCTCCGCATAGCCCACTGCTCGCGAAGAAGACCAAGAACGGCGGTCGCAACAACAAGGGTCGCATCAGCGTTCGTCACCAAGGCGGTGGCCATAAGCAGCGCTATCGCATCATCGACTTCAAGCGTAAGAAGGACGGCGTGCCGGCGACGGTCGAGCGTTTGGAGTATGACCCGAATCGCTCGGCCAATATCGCGCTTCTGAAATATGCCGATGGCGAGCGCACCTACATCATCGCGCCAAAGGGCTTGGCTGTCGGTGCCGAGGTGATGGCCGGAGAGGCTGCTCCCGTGGCCGTCGGCAATTGTATGCCGCTGCGCAACATCCCCGTGGGTACCTTGGTGCATTGCATCGAGATGCGCCCTGGCAAGGGGGCTCAGTTGGCGCGTTCGGCCGGCGCTTCCGCTCAGTTGGTTGCGCGCGAGTCCTCGGGCGCGACGCTGCGTCTGCGTTCGGGCGAGATGCGCAAGGTGCACGCTGACTGCCGCGCCGTGATCGGCGAGGTCGGCAACAGTGAGCACAGCCTGCGCAAGCTTGGCAAGGCCGGCGCGAGCCGTTGGCGCGGCGTCCGCCCGACCGTGCGCGGTGTCGTCATGAACCCGGTCGATCACCCGCACGGCGGTGGTGAAGGCCGCACCTCTGGTGGCCGTCACCCGGTAAGCCCCTGGGGCGTGCCGACCAAGGGCCATAAGACGCGTAACAACAAGCGGACTGACGGCATGATCGTGCGTCGTCGCGGTCGCAAGTAATTAAGTCGAGGTTGAGCAAGTGCCACGTTCGATTCGAAAAGGACCCTTTGTGGACCACCACCTGATCAAGAAGGTGGAAGAGGCCGTCGCCCAAAACAGCAAGCGCCCGATCAAGACCTGGTCGCGCCGTTCCATGGTGCTGCCCGAGATGGTTGGTCTGACCATTGCGGTCCATAACGGGCGTCAGCACGTGCCGGTGCTCGTCAACGAAAACATGATTGGCCAGAAGCTGGGTGAGTTTGCACTGACCCGGACCTATCGCGGGCATGCGGCCGATCGCAAGGCGAAGAAGCGCTAGTCGGAGATCGAGGATGCAAGCCGTAGCAACACACAAGTACGCCCGGATCTCGGCCCAAAAGGCACGGCTGGTCGCTGATCTGATTCGGGGCCGCCATGTCGAGGAGGCCCTGACCACACTCTCGTTCAGCACCAAGAAGGGAGCCGGGATCGTCAAGAAAGTCCTGGAGTCCGCCATCGCTAACGCCGAGCACAACGAGGGTGCGGATATCGATGAGCTCAAGGTCGCGGCCATTCAGGTCAACGAAGGGCCGACCATGAAGCGCATCCGCGCCCGCGCCAAGGGGCGTGCGAACCGCATTATGAAGCGCACCAGTCACATCACGCTGACTGTGGCCGAAGCCTAGGGGACCCAGGGGACCAGCATGGGACAGAAAGTTCATCCGAATGGTATCCGGCTTGGGATCGTCAAAGAGTGGACGTCCAAGTGGTACGCGAGTTCGAAAGATTACGCCGATCTGCTGAACACTGATCTTCAGGTCCGTGATTTCCTGCGTAAGGAGCTCGCCAAGGCCTCGGTCAGTCGTATTCAGATCGACCGTCCTGCCAAGAATGCACACATCACCATCCACACGGCACGTCCGGGCGTGGTGATTGGCAAGAAGGGTGAGGACATCGACAAGCTGCGCAAGAAAGTTTCGGCGATGATGGGAATCCCGGTGCACATCAGCATCGAAGAGATTCGCAAGCCCGAACTCGACGCCCAGCTGGTCGCCGAGGGGATCGCGCAACAGCTGGAGCGCCGGATCATGTTCCGTCGGGCCATGAAGCGTTCGATCCAGAACACCATGCGCCTTGGGGCCGAGGGGATTAAGGTCAACGTGGCAGGCCGTCTGAACGGTGCCGAGATTGCCCGCAGCGAGTGGGCACGTGATGGCCGCGTGCCGCTGCATACCCTGCGTGCTGACATCGACTACGGCTTTGCCGAGGCGCGAACCACCTATGGCGTGCTGGGCGTCAAGGTCTGGATCTTCAAGGGCGAGGTCTTCACCGACCAACAGCCCGAGGAGCCCGCGCCTAAAGCCGCTGGTAAGAAGGGTTAAGCCATGCTGCAGCCAAAACGCACCAAGTTCAGAAAGCAACACAAGGGTCGCAATCGCGGGCTTGCGCAGAGCGGTAACCGGGTGAGCTTCGGCGAATTCGGGCTCAAGGCCGTTGGTCGTGGCCGCATCACGGCCCGTCAGATCGAGGCGGCGAGACGTACCATCACGCGTCGTGTCAAACGTGGCGGCAAGCTCTGGATCCGCGTCTTCCCGGACAAGCCCATCTCCAAAAAGCCTCTCGAGGTGCGGATGGGTAAGGGTAAGGGTAACGTCGAGTACTGGGTGGCACTCATTCAGCCGGGTCGCGTGCTCTATGAGATCGAGGGCGTCAGCGAAGAGCTGGCCCGCGAGGCTTTCAAGCTGGCCGCAGCCAAACTGCCGGTGCAGACCACCTTTGAAAAGCGGACAATTCTGTGATGAAGGCAAGTGAATTGAGAAACACCAGTGTCGGGGAGCTGCAAAAGCAACTGCTGGAGCTATTGCGTGAGCAGTTCAACCTGCGCATGCAAAAGGGCACCGGACAGTTGGCGAAGCCCTCGCAGGTGAAGGCCGTGCGCCGGGATATCGCTCGGGTCAAGACGGTCATGGCTGAACTGACGGCGGGCGGCAACTCATGAGCGACGAGATCAAGATCAACCGGACATTGGAAGGGCGTGTCGTCAGTGCCGCCATGGACAAGACCGTGACCGTGCTGGTCGAGCGCCGCGTCAAGCATCCGCTCTACGGCAAGTTCCTGCGTCGCTCCACCAAGGTTCATGCGCACGACGAAGACAACAGCTGCAACCAGGGCGACTGGGTTCGCGTCGAGCAGTGCCGGCCGCTGTCCAAGACCAAGACCTGGCGGCTGCTCGAGGTCCTGGAGAAGGCGCGCTGAGCGACCTTTAGTCGCTTCGCCACTTGCTACTCGTCCGTCGTCGCGGTTAGCGCGGTCATTCGCAGAGCAACCGGGCTCGTCCCGGAATCAGCAACGAGCTTTAGGTAGAAGACAATGATTCAGATGCAGACGAATCTCAGCGTCGCCGACAATAGCGGCGCGAAGAGCGTGCAATGCATCAAAGTGCTTGGCGGGTCGCATCGGCGCTACGCGGGCATCGGCGATGTCATCAAGGTCACCGTTAAGGATGCCATTCCACGCGGTAAGGTGAAGAAAGGCGAAGTCTTCAACGCGGTCGTCGTGCGGACGCGCAAAGGTGTGCGTCGCCCCGACGGTTCGCTGATCCGTTTCGACGGCAACGCGGCCGTGTTGCTGAACAACCAGCTTCAGCCCATCGGCACCCGTATCTTCGGCCCCGTGACGCGCGAGCTGCGCGGCGAGCGCTTCATGAAGATCATCTCGCTGGCGCCGGAAGTGCTGTAAGGAGACTGACGTCATGCAAAAGATCAGACAAGGTGATGACGTCATGGTCATCGCGGGTAAGGACAAGGGTAAGCGCGGGACGGTGCTCAAGGTGGTCGACGCCGAGCATGTGGTCGTCGAGAACATCAATATCGCGCGCAAGCATCAAAAAGCGAATCCCCAAGCCGGCGAGCCAGGCGGGATCATCGACAAGGCGATGCCGATCAACGTGTCCAACGTTGCGCTCTACAATCCGCAAAAGGGTGGCGCAGATCGCGTTGGCTTCAAGGTCCTCGAAGACGGGCGCAAGGTTCGCGTGTTCAAGTCGAACGCCGAAGTCGTCGACGTCTGAGGGAAGGAAGCGAGATGTCCAGATTACAGACTGAATACAAAGAGCGCATGGTCGGCGAACTCAAGGACCGCTTGGGCTTCAAGAGCGTCATGCAGGTGCCGCGGATCGAAAAGGTCACGCTCAACATGGGTGTGGGCGAGGCCGTCGCCGATAAGAAGGTGATGGAGAACGCAGTGGCAGATATGCGTGCCATCGCTGGGCAGCAGCCCATCGTCACCTATGCGCGCAAATCCGTTGCCGGCTTCAAGATCCGCGAGGGTTGGCCGATCGGCTGTAAGGTCACGCTGCGACGTGAGCGCATGTACGAGTTCCTGGATCGGCTGATCAACGTCTCGATCCCCCGTATTCGCGACTTCCGCGGGCTGAGTCCCAAGGCGTTTGACGGTCGCGGCAACTACTCGATGGGCGTGCGCGAGCAGATCATGTTCCCGGAGATCGATTACGACAAGATCGACACGCTCCGCGGACTCGATATTACCATTACGACCTCGGCGCGGACGGACGAAGAAGGACGGGCTTTGCTCGAAGCCTTCAACTTCCCCTTCCGTACCTGATAGAACCGACCTGAGACGGCATTATGGCGAAGAAAAGCATGATTGCGCGCGACCGAAAGCGCACTCAAATCGCAGCCAAGTACAGCGCAAAGCGTGCGGCCCTGAAGGCTGTGATCAACGATAAGAGTTCCAGCCCCGAGCAGATCGACGTAGCCATGTTGAAGCTGCAGAAGCTTCCCCGTGACGCCAGTCCGAGTCGGCAGCAGCGACGCTGCCGGATCAGTGGTCGTCCGCATGCCGTCTATCGTAAGTTCGGGCTGTCGCGTAACAAGCTACGCGAGGCCGTGATGCGCGGGGACGTCCCCGGCGTCGTCAAGGCGAGCTGGTAGGAAGAAGTTGTCAGTGGACAGTTGTCAGGTATCAGGATCTCGGCGGTCACTTGGCCGTCTGCATGACTCCTGAGACCTACAGCTGTCCAAGGACCATTTGTCGAAGTCCCGTCCGGTGAGATAGGCGCAACCCATCTCTCTGTGAGGGCGCACCAATGCGGTTGCCGGTTCGCTCAGGAAAGGCGCAGTGATCCTGCTGTCCCCCTGACAACTGACAACTGACAACTGTTACCTGATTTCAGGGTATCGCGTCGCAACGGCGGTCTGACCCAGGAGAAGCCCACATGAGTATGTCGGATCCGATTGCGGATATGCTGACACGCATTCGCAACGGCCAGCAGCGCGGCAAGATCACGATCGTGATGCCCTCTTCGAAGCAAAAGGTCGCGATCGCTGACCTGCTGAAGGAAGAAGGTTACATCGCCGACGCATCGGTCGAGACCAACGGCGGCAAGTCTGAACTGGTTATCAAGCTCAAGTACTATCGCGGCAAGCCAGTTATCGAGTTCCTGAAGCGCGTCTCTCGCCCCGGCCTGCGCATCTATCGGAGCAAGAGTGAACTGCCCAAGGTTTGGGCGGGTCTTGGCATTGCCATCGTCTCCACCTCACAGGGTCTGATGACCGATCGCGCCGCCCGGCAAGCTGGGCACGGTGGCGAGATCATCGCCTACGTTGCTTAAGGGGAGGCGGATATGTCACGCGTAGCAAAGGCACCCATCCAGGTGCCGAAAGGTGTCGCCGTCGAGATTTCTGGGCAGAGCGTCAAGGTGAAGGGCTCCAAGGCTAACCTGGAGTGGACTGTCCACCCTTCGGTTGTCGTGTGCCAGGAAGAGAGCGTGATCAAGGTTGCGCCGGCTGAAGGTCAGCAAGATGCCTGGGCCATGGCGGGTACCACCCGTGCCCTGCTCAACAACATGGTTGTGGGCTGCAGCGAAGGTTTTACGCGCAAGCTGACCCTGGTCGGCGTTGGTTACCGCGCGCAGGCGAAGGGCTCGGTGTTGAACCTGAGCCTGGGTTTCTCCCATCCGATCGATTATCCGGTGCCCCAGGGCATCACGATCGAGACCCCAAGTCAGACCGAGATCGTCGTCACTGGTGCGGATAAGCAGCAGGTCGGCCAGGTCGCCTCGGAGATTCGTGGTTTCCGGCCTCCGGAGCCGTACAAGGGTAAAGGTGTCCGTTACGCTGACGAAAACGTCCGGCGTAAGGAAGCCAAGAAGAAATAAGGGGTCTCATAAATGGATAAGAAACAGGCTCGCCTGCGTCGTGCGACGCGGGCTCGCGCCAAGATCCAGGAACTGGGTGTCTATCGCCTGTGCGTCTATCGCACCCCGCGTCACACCTATGCCCAGATCATCGCTCCGACTGGTGACAAGGTTGTAGCGAGCGCCTCGACGGTCGAGAAAGAACTCCGACAGTCGATCGAAGGCAACAAGGCGAACATCGCGGCAGCGACCGTCATTGGCAAGGCCATCGCTGAGCGCGCCTTGGCAGCTGGTGTGGATTCGGTTGCGTTCGACCGTTCCGGCTTCCGTTTTCACGGTCGTGTCAAGGCGCTTGCGGACGCTGCGCGCGAGACCGGACTGAAATTTTAAGGGGGTCGGACAATGGCGAACTTCAATCCTAAATCCGAGGGCGACGAGCTCCTCGAAAAGCTGGTCTCGGTCAACCGCGTCGCGAAGGTTGTCAAGGGCGGTCGTCAGTTTGGCTTCGCCGCACTGACCGTGGTCGGTGACGGTAAAGGCCGTGTCGGCTTCGGGCGTGGTAAGGCACGCGAGGTGCCGATTGCGATCCAGAAGGCGATGGAAAGCGCTCGCAAGAACATGGTCGAGGTCAAGCTCAACGGCACCACCTTGCAGTATCCGCTGCAGGGGCGTCACGGTGCGGCCAAGGTCTTCATGCAGCCGGCCTCCGACGGTACGGGCATCATCGCCGGCGGCGCCATGCGCGCGGTGTTCGAAGTCTTGGGTGTTCAGAACGTGCTGGCGAAGTGTATCGGGACCAATAACCCGATCAACGTCGTGCGCGCGACCGTGAATGGGCTGCGCGCCATGAGCGACCCCGAGACCGTTGCCGCCAAGCGCGGCAAGACCGTCGAAGAGATTCTGGGGTAAGCGATGGCTGACAAGAAGATGATGAAGGTGACCTTGGTGCGCAGCGCCCACGGACGCCTAGAGCGCCACAAGGCCTGCGTGCGCGGCTTGGGCTTGCGCCGCATGCATCAGGTTGTGGAAGTCGAAGATACACCCTGTACGCGCGGCATGGTCAACGCCGTGTCCTACATGGTCAAGGTCGTGGAGGAGTCCTGAGATGCGTCTCAATGATCTGAAGCCCGCCGAGGGCAGTCGCTCCGCGGCCAAGCGCGTTGGGCGCGGTATCGGCAGCGGCCTTGGCAAGACCTGCGGTCGCGGCCACAAGGGGCAGAAGTCCCGCAACGGCGGCTTCCACAAGGTCGGTTTCGAGGGCGGCCAGATGCCGTTGCAGCGTCGTCTGCCTAAGGTCGGCTTTCGCTCCCGCAAGGCGCTTTATCGCGCCGAGGTGCGCCTGCCCGAGCTGGCATTGGTCGAAGGCGACGTTGTCGACCTCGAGTCCCTGAAGGCCGCCGGCGTGGTGAATCGAGGCGTCAAGATCGCCAAGGTCATCGCTTCCGGTGAGCTGAAACGCGCGCTGACCGTGCGTGGGATGGGCGTGACCAAGGGTGCGCGGGCTGCGATCGAGGCTGCTGGCGGCAAAGTCGAAGACTAGGCGAAAGGCGCGAAACGGATGGCTAAAAACGTCGGATCCATGGGTAAGGCGCTCGGTTCGGCCGGTCAATTGACCGAGCTGAAGCAGCGCTTGATGTTCCTAGTGGGGGCCCTGCTCGTTTACCGCATCGGCACCTTCATTCCGGTCCCTGGGGTTAACCCAGAGGCACTTGCCATCCTCTTCGAGCAGAATCAGGGCTCCATCCTGGGCATGTTCAACATGTTTTCGGGTGGTGCCCTGGAGCGCGCGAGTTTGTTCGCGTTGGGCGTGATGCCCTACATCTCGGCCTCGATCATCGTGCAGTTGATGACGTCCGTGGTGCCTCAGCTCGAGCAGTTGAAGAAAGAGGGTGAGTCCGGGCGCCGCAAGATTACCCAGTACACCCGATACGGTACGGTGTTCCTTGCGACTTTCCAGGCCATCGGCATCTCCATGGCCCTGCAGGGGCAGACGGCGGGTGGGTCTGCGCTCGTGAGTCACGCCGGTTTTGGCTTCGTCTTCACGGCGGCGGTATCCCTGGTGACGGGGACGATGTTCCTGATGTGGCTCGGCGAGCAGATCACCGAACGCGGCATAGGGAATGGCATCTCGATGATCATCTTCGCGGGGATCGTGGCGGGGCTGCCTGCAGCCTTGGGCGGTACGCTAGAACTCGCGCGGACCGGTGAGATGAATGCCCTGGCGGTGCTTGCGCTCTTGACGATGGCGCTCGCGGTGACGGCCTTCGTGGTGTTCGTCGAGCGTGGGCAGCGGCGCATCACGGTGAACTACGCCCGGCGTCAGCAGGGCCGTAAGATGATGCAGGCGCAGAGCACGCATCTGCCGCTGAAGCTCAACATGGCCGGCGTTATCCCGCCGATCTTTGCGTCGAGCATCATTCTCTTTCCGGCAACCCTCGGGCAATGGTTCGGGAGCAGTGAAAATTTGCGCTGGATTGCGGACATTACCTCCAAGCTTGCCCCTGGTGAGCCGATCTATGTTCTCTTCTATGCCTCAGCCATCATCTTCTTCTGCTTCTTCTATACCGCACTGGTCTTCAATGCGAAGGACACGGCGGACAATCTAAAGCGCTCGGGGGCCTTTATTCCCGGCATTCGACCGGGCGAGCAGACCGCGCGCTATATCGACGCTGTCATGACCCGACTGACGGGTGCCGGCGCGATCTACATCACTGCGGTTTGTTTGCTGCCGGAGTTCTTGATCGTTGGCTACAACGTGCCCTTCTACTTTGGCGGCACCTCGTTGCTGATCGTCGTTGTGGTGGTCATGGACTTCATGGCCCAGGTTCAGGCCCATTTGATGTCGCATCAATACGAAGGCCTGATGAAGAAGGCGAATCTGAAGTCGCCGGGTGCTGGCATGCTCCGCTAGCGAGCCACTGATTGGCTGCCGTGGCGGTATCCACTGGCCTTACGACTCGAGAACTGGGTTTTCGAGTCTTTCAATTTTCAGGCGCTTAGGTGCTCAAGAAGGGTGAGGGTTTCCCTTATCCTGCACGGGAAGCGCGGTTGCGCTGCCTTTCCCGTCGGCGCTCGAGTCTTAGGAGATAAACAATGAAAGTGCGTGCATCTGTCAAGAAAATGTGCAGAAACTGCCGAATCATCCGGCGCAATGGCTCAGTACGGGTCATCTGCTCGGACCCGCGTCACAAGCAGCGCCAAGGTTGAGTGCTTTTTGGTTGACCGTTCCAGGCAGTTTGGTATACTACGCGGTTTACCCGCTGAGCTTTTAGGATAAAGGGGTTCGTAAGCTATGGCCCGTATCGCCGGCGTCAATATCCCAGATAAAAAACACGCCGTGATCGCATTGACCGCGATCTACGGCATCGGTTGCACCCGTGCGGGTCAGATTTGCGATGCGGCGGGTATTCCGCGCGAGACCAAAGTCCAGGCCCTCACCGAGGAAGAGGTCGACAAGCTGCGCGCTGAAGTCGCGAAGTTCTCTGTTGAGGGAGACCTGCGTCGCGAGGTGTCGATGAACATCAAGCGTCTCATGGATCTCGGCTGCAATCGCGGTATTCGTCATCGTCGCGGCTTGCCGCTGCGTGGTCAGCGGACCAGAACCAATGCTCGGACCCGCAAGGGCCCGCGCCGCCCGATTAAACGCTAAGCGCCCGCGCGCTGCACACGAGCTGGATTAGGTCGAATGGCTAAACCGATTCGCAGTACAAAGAAGAAGATCAAGAAGCAGGTCGCGGACGGGGTTGCTCACGTCCATGCCTCCTTCAACAACACCATCATCACCATTACCGACCGTCAAGGCAACGCCCTGGCGTGGGCGACTTCGGGTGGCTCCGGCTTCCGTGGCTCGCGCAAGAGCACTCCGTTCGCCGCGCAGGTGGCTGCGGATCGGGCAGGTCAGGCGGCGAAGGAATATGGTCTTCGCAACCTTGACGTCAATGTGAAGGGGCCTGGTCCTGGCCGCGAATCGGCTGTGCGGGCACTCAACAACGCCGGGTTCAAGATCACCAGCATCACCGACGTGACGCCTATCCCGCACAATGGCTGTCGTCCGCCCAAGAAGCGGCGCGTCTGACGTCTGACAGTTCAACAGGAAGAGACATGGCACGCTATACAGGCCCTACCTGCAAGCTGGCACGACGCGAAGGCAGCGATCTTTCGCTCAAAAGCCGCGCTCGCGCCTTGGATACCAAGTGCAATCTAGAGAAACAGCCCGGTCAGACCACCGACCGGCGTCGGCGCCTCTCTGACTATGGCGTTCAGCTGCGTGAGAAGCAGAAGGTGCGCCGCACCTACGGCATTCTCGAAAAGCAGTTCCGCAACTACTACAAGAAGGCCGCCAAGAGTAAGGGTGCAACCGGTGAGGTGCTTTTGCAGCTCCTTGAGCGTCGCCTGGACAATGTGGTCTATCGCATGGGGTTCGGCTCAACGCGCTCCGAGGCCCGTCAGCTCGTGAGCCACAAGGGCGTCCTAGTGAATGGTCGCATCGTGAACATCCCATCTTTCCAGATCAGTGCGGAAGATCAGGTTGAGGTTCGTGAGCCGGCACGTAAGCAGGTTCGTGTGCAGAACGCCATCGCGCTCGCCGAGCAATACGGCTTCCCCGATTGGGTCGAGGTCGATAGCAAGGGATTCAAGGGCGTCTTCAAACGTGTCCCAGACCGCTCGGATCTGCCGGCAGATATCAACGAGTCTTTGATCGTTGAGCTGTACTCCAAGTAAGGAGCACCCAGAGAGGCACTGAATGACTGACGCTATTGGCGAATTTCTGAAACCGCGCATCGTTAAAGTCGACCTGGTCGATGGCAGCGCGAGCCATGCCAAGGTCTCGCTGGAGCCCCTCGAGCGCGGTTTCGGTCACACCCTCGGAAACGCGTTGCGGCGAATCTTGCTCTCGTCGATGGACGGTTGCGCCGTAACGGAGGTCGAGATTCAGGGTGTTCTGCATGAATACACGACACTCGAAGGTGTTCAGGAGGACGTGCTCGAGATCCTGCTGAATCTCAAGCATCTCGCAATCTCACTGAAAGGCAAGGACGAAGCGACCTATACGCTGAGCAAGAGTGGTGCTGGTGCGGTTACGGCCGCCGATATTCAAATCGATCACACCGCTGAGATCGCGAATCCCGACCTGGTCATCGCTAATTTGACCGAGGGTGAGCTGAGTATGACGCTGACGGTGCGTCGTGGTCTCGGCTACGAGCCGGCGAGTCAGCGCGAGCTGGAAAGCGAGGATCGGCCGATTGGCAAGCTGCCAATCGATGCGTCCTTCAGCCCGGTCCGTCGCGTTGCGATCGAGGTGCAGTCCGCACGCGTCGAGCAGCGCACCGATCTGGATCGCCTGGTCATTGATCTCGAGACCAACGGGACCATCGACCCGAAAGAGGCGATCCAGCGCGCCGCCACCATCCTGCGCGATCAGCTCTCGAGCTTTGTCGCATTGGAGGGAACTGGGCCGGCCGAGAGTCAGGTTGCCGAGTCGCGTGACGAGTCGCCCTATGACCCCATCTTGCTGCGCCCGGTAGACGATCTCGAGCTGACGGTTCGCTCCGCTAACTGCTTGAAGGCGGAGAACATCTATCTGATCGGCGATTTGATTCAGCGGACCGAGGTCGAGCTTCTGAAGACCCCGAACCTCGGCAAGAAGTCGCTGACCGAGATTAAGGATGTCCTCGCGACTCGCGGTCTCTCGCTGGGCATGCGTCTCGAGAACTGGCCTCCAGAGAACATCGCCGAACTCAGCGTTCGATAACCCTGGTCGCGGGATGTTCCGCGACTAGGCCCATGAATTTAAAGACTTAACGATTGATTCAGGATCAGGACCATGCGTCACCGCAAAGCCGGAAGGCACTTGAATCGGACCAGCTCTCATCGTGAGGCCATGTTTCGTAATATGGCCGCCTCGCTGTTTCGTCACGAGCTGATCAAGACTACGCTGCCTAAGGCGAAGGAGCTGCGCAGTGTTGCAGAGCCCTTGATCACCATGGCGAAGTCCGATTCCGTTCATAAGCGTCGTATCGCCTTTTCGCGTTTGCGCGACAAGGAGGCCGTTGGCAAGCTCTTTGCCGAGCTAGGTCCGCGCTATCAGAGCCGGCCGGGCGGTTATCTGCGCATCCTCAAGTGCGGGTTCCGTCCTAGTGACGCTGCGCCCATGGCCTACGTCGAGCTGGTTGATCGTCCAATCGTTGAAGCTGCTGCCGAGGTGGACGACGACTGAGCGCGACAGCCAATGAGGGTGACGCTGAAGAGCCGGGCAGATGCCCGGCTTTTTTGTGTCTGCTGGAAAGACTCAGACGATTGCCGGAAACTCTCCCACGAGATGGCGCCGGATCGAGGTTTGTCTTCAGGTCGATGCATTGGAGAGGTCAGATGAGTCGGACGCTTGCAGATCGGATCGCGCTGGTGACGGATTTTGGCGATGGCATCTATGTCGGCCAGATGCGCGCGCGCCTTCAGGCGTTGATGCCTTCCATGCCGCAGGTCGATCTGGTCCAGGATCTGCCGGCGTTTCGACCGGACCTGGCGGCTTATCTGCTGCCGGCCCTGGCTCGGGATATGCCGGCTCGCACCCTCTATCTTTGCGTCGTCGATCCGGGCGTGGGCGGGGATCGTTCCGCGCTCGTGCTGCAGGTGGACGACGACTGGCTGCTAGGGCCGGACAATGGTCTCTTCGCGCCGATGATCCTGCGGTCGCGACGTGCTCGGGTGTGGCGGATCGGTTGGCGCCCCGAGGCTTTGTCTGCGAGCTTTCATGGGCGTGACTGGTTTGCGCCTGCTGCTGCGCGACTCTGTCGCGCCGAGGATCTGGGCCTCGAGGAACTGAACCCGAGCCAGGTGATCGGGGCTGACTGGCCGGCGGATCTCGATCGGGTGATCTACGTCGATCGCTATGGGAACTGTCTGACCGGCATGCGCGCACCGGTTGGGACTGCTGACCAGGTACTTCCGGTGGGACCTCACCTTCTGAAGCATGCCAGGACCTTCTGCGAGGTCGCGCCCGGAGAGGCATTTTGGTACGAGAATGCGCTGGGTCTGGTCGAGGTCGCGGTGAATCAGGGGCGCGCGGATGCAGTGCTTGGGCTTGTGCCTGGTGATCGGCTTGCGCCCTTAATCCCGTCGAGTCATTGAGCGGGACCGGGGTCGTTTCGCGGCCCTTGGAAGTGGCCTGAGATGGGCCGCGATACCTTGCTGAGCCATGAGCTGAGTAACCTTTTCCAATGCATTTTGCGCTTGAGTCCAGCGGTGCAGCCTCTGCTGCTTGGGGCTTGGGCTGCTCCTCTTGAGCCGGATTCTGGTTCTCATGACGTGCTTTCTCATGACCACCTCAGGATGACTGCCGTGGTGCGGCCGAGCTGTGGCAACGCCTTGGTGCCCGCGCTCGCGGGCAGGCGCTCTTCGATATTGATCCCTGAGCTGGCCGGTGGCGACCTGGCTCCTTCGCCTTCTCATGGCTGCTGAGCTGGCGGGCGAGAGGATGTTGTTTCTAGAATCTGCCCACACCTCAACGTCGGGCCAGCCCTACGGCGGCGCGTGGCGGTGAAGGCTCAGTTCTATTGCCGGCCGATACATCAAGATTATCGACGCACTCAGGAGACAAGAATCATGGCGAATTTCGGCGATCTACTCGGCTCGTTTTTACAGATCAATCTCGGGCAATCCGGTCAGGCCCGCATGGGTAATGCCTTGGAGGACCTACAGGCCAATCTTGGGCAGATGCTAGGTGGTCAGGGCGGGGCGGGCGGCCTCTTGGATGGGATCCTGGGCATGGCAAAGGGCCAGCTCGGTAACGCGGCGGAGAGCCCGCTGCAGGCCGGGGGGCTTGGGGCCGTGCTGGGCTCTATGCTTGGCGGTGGTGGCGATTCCATCAAGGGCGCCATGACCGGAGGCGCCTTAGCCATGCTTGCAGGCGTCGCTTTCAAGGCGCTGACCAACGCGGGCCAGGGGCAGGGTGGGGCGGGTGTCCAGGCGCCTTTCAGTGCTGGTCAGCTGCCGCTGGGTCTCAAGCCCCCAGAGACGGCGGCCGAAGAGGAGGTGGTTCAGGACAAGGCTCGGCTCATCCTCAATGGCATGATCAATATGGCCAAGGCGGACGGCGAGATTAGCGTCGACGAGGTCCAGCGCATTGCGGGCAAGGCACAGTCATCCGGCATGGGGCAGCAAGACCAGGCCTGGCTAATGGCGCAGTTTCGCGAGCCGCTCGATCTGGATGCCTTTGTCGCCGAGATACCCAATCAGGAGGTCGCTGCGGAGGTTTATGCGGCATCCTTGTTGGCGGTCGAGGTCGATACGGATGCGGAACGTGACTATCTGCGTCAGTTCGCCCAGAAAACTGGACTCCATCCCATGGTCGTGCAGCACATTCATGCATCCATGGGCGTGGCGGTCTGATCGCAGCGCGCTGCCAGCTTCCAGCCGCCGGTTGCGCGTAATCGTCACCCTAGCCACCCAGCGATGCTCACCGGCTGGGTGACGGCGCTAAGCAAGTGTCCATCAATTGTTTCCCGATGCGAGCGACGCCGCCCGAAATCCCCCCTAGCCCCCCTTTGCGAAAGGGGGGAAGTTGTTGATGGACGCTTTCTCATCGCCAGGGCTTTGCCCATCCTACGGGATCGGAACTGCGGGTCTGTTGTTTCCCGGAAATCACCTTAGTCGCCCTTAGCACTGGCGAGAGTGCGAATGCATTCGCCCCTTCAGCTCGGGCGATTGCAATCTTCAGAGAGCCTCTAGGAGCCTGTCCGACTTGGGGGGGTCGAAGCGAGGAAGTGGGAGAGCGAGGCCATTTCGTTCCGGTTTTGAGGCGCATAGTGGTTCTATGTAACGAAAAAGCGGGGCGAAAGGGACCCTTCTCCCGATTCCGCAGCCGATTCATCCTAAGTCGGACAGGCTCCTAGGCGACTGGATGCCTTGAGGCAACGGCGGCGAGTGGTTGAGCGCCCTTCCTTGTGCAGCCCGCGCCTTGGTGTTGTCGAATGCCGGCGTCAGGTTGGATCCTTCCTTCTCGACTCCTTGGGCGCCTGGGAATCCTCGGTGCTCGTCTGTTTCTTGCGCAGCGGGGTATGTCCGGCTTCGACGGCGCGTTCGGTGGCGGCTGCTGCTGGTTTGCGTCGCTTGCCGATGTTCTTGCGATCTCTGAGTCGATCCTTGTGTTTCGGCTTTTCCTGCTGTTGTGGGTGTTTCGAGCCCTTGGCGGTCTTGCTGCCAGGCTTGCTTGCGGCTTTGCGCCGCTTGGGTCCACTGAATTTTGCGGCGAGTCCATCGATGGCGCGCAGCTCGACCTCCAGATTGAGGTAGCGCGCGATGCTCTCCATGCGATTCCACTCGGGGGGGCCAACCAATGAGGCCGCGCGGCCCTTTGCGCCGGCCCGTCCAGTGCGGCCGCTGCGGTGCAGGTAGTCGTCGCCGTTGCGCGGTAGATCGAAGTTGACGACATAATCCATGCCTGGGACGTCCAGTCCTCGTGCAGCCAGATCCGTCGCGACAAGAATTTGGACGCGTCCGCTGTGCACGAGGCCGATGATGCGATTGCGCTCGCGCTGGTCCAAGACGCCGTGTAAGACGGCGACGCGCTGGCCCTCCGCTTGCAGAAAGGCCCCCAGGATCTCGGCGCCCTCGCGCGTGTTGGTAAAGACCAAGGACTTCTCGAAGGTCTCGTGCTGCAGCAGCCAGAGCAGCTGCTGCTGCTTGTGTGCGAGGTCGTCGCTCAGCAGCATCTGGTGTGAGATATCCGGGTGCTGCTCGCGCACGGGGTTGATCACCAGTGTCTCGGGCTCACGCAGCAAGCTCTCCGTGATCCGCGCGAGTCCGCGCTGTTGCAAGGTCGCCGAAAACAGCATGGATTGCCGCTCGGGCGGGCTCTGTTGGATGATGGTCAGGACATCTTCCGCAAAGCCCATGTCCAGCATGCGGTCGGCCTCGTCGAGGACGAGAATTTCCAGATCCCCGAGTTCCACATGCTGTGATTGCAGAAGGTCGAGCAAGCGTCCGGGCGTTGCGATCAGGATTTCGGGATTGCGGCGCAGCTTGGCGACTTGGTGGGCGCGTGGCTCGCCACCTGTGACGACCTCGGCCGTCAGGCGCGTATAGCTCCCGATTTGCATGAAGTGGTCATGGATCTGCCGGGCAAGCTCGCGCGTTGGGACCAGTACCAAGGCGCGCGTCCCTCCGCGCGCCTTGGGGACGTCGATGAAGCGCTGCATGGTGGGAAGCAGGAAGGCGGCGGTCTTGCCGGAGCCCGTGGCGGCTGAGACCAGAAGGTCGGCGCCGTCGATCGCCAAGGGAATCACTTGGGCCTGGACCGGCGTCGGCTCACGATAGTCTGCGCGGGCAAGGCCGCGCATCAAGGGTTCTGGAAGCAGAAAGTCTGAGAAGCTTGCGGTCATAGCGCGGGGTGTCTATCAAAGTTGAAGGGTTGGGGGCGCAGCGCCAATGCGACGCCTCTAGCGCTGGGGGTCACAGGGGTGAGTCGGGAGACAGGCATTGGGGATGTTGGCTGCGTTGATCCTCATTAGCTGGGCCAATGGCGCTCCAGTCGTGGCGTGCCTGGTGCTCGGACGGCGCTGGGCGCGGCCGGTCGATGGCGGACGTCGGCTGGGCGATGGACACCTGCTGCTGGGGCGCTCCAAGACCTGGCGCGGTTGGGCGGCGAGTGTTCTGACAACGCCCTTGGTGGCCGAAGTCTTGGGTCTGCCCTGGCCCTTGGGGCTTGCCGTGGCTGTGGCGGCCATGCTCGGCGATGCCGCAGTCAGCTTCCTGAAACGCCGGCTCGGGCTGCCATCGAGCGCCTCGGTGTTCCTCTTGGACCAGATCCCGGAAGCGCTGCTTCCGCTGCTGATACTGCGCGGTCCGCTTGCGCTAGACAGCTTTGAGGTGCTGCTGGTCGTCCTCGGTTTCTTGGTTGTCAACCTGGTCTTGACTCCGGCCTTCCGGCATCTGCTCAGCCTTCGCCTCTGGCGTTAGCTGGGCCTCTGTTGAAGCTCATGCAGGGTGACCTCGGGCGGACAGTTGAGCCTGGCATTGACCACCGAAGTGCCGGCTCCAACCGAGGTATAGCCGATCATGTCGTGATAGCGCCAGGGGCCAGCGGCTAAGCGCCTTGGGCACCGTGCGTCCCAGGTCAGGGCGACGCCGCCCGGGAGGCAGATCTGGCCGCCGTGCGTGTGGCCGCAAAGGAAGACGTCGAAGCCGGCGTGCGCGGCGTGCCGATACACCTCTGGGGTGTGTGAGAGCAGGATCGACAGGGCATCATCTGGAATACCGGCTGCGGCCTTTTCGAGATTGTGGACCTGATAGTAGTGTGCATCGTCGATCCCGGCGAGGTGGATGCGCTGGCCATCCCGCTCGATCTGCTCTGATTCGTTCAGGAGGACCCGAATCTCCAGCGCCTCGAGTTCGGGGACGAGCCTCAGGGTGTCATGATTCCCAAGGATGGCATAAACCGGCCCCCTCAAGCTGGGTCTAAGCGCCTGCATGGCGGAGACGACGCGATCGAAAGGGCCGAAAGTCTTGGCTCGAAAGTCCCCCGTCAGGACGCAAAGCTCGTAGCGGAGATCCCGCACTCGTTCTGTGATCGCTGCGGCGTTGCGGGGATCCATGTCGAGGTGCAGGTCGCTTAGGTGAAGAATGCGGAATCCTGCGAAGGCGGCAGGCAGCTTGGCCAGCGCAAGCGCGTTATGACGCACGCGGATGTTGCAGGCGTTGCGCTGGGCGCGGTCGTATAACCCGACGAGCCGCAGGCAACTGCGGATGAAGCCGTGCAGTGAGTACCAGTTCTCCGGGTAGAAAAAATGCGCGCCAGGTCGGTTGAGCACGAAGACTTCATGCTCGCCTTCCAGGCCCAACCGCTGTCTGACGTGGGCGCGGCCGATGCGTGCGGTTAGGGCCTCCAGGTCATTGGGCTTCATGGATCTCGCTTCATCCGGTGATCGGCGTCAGCCCGCAGGGGTTTGCGGGGTGTGGGGGGCTTGAGAGGTTACGCGATGGCGCTCATGGCTCGCCTGTCCTATCGTCAGCGGCATGCTCGCTTGCCGCTCGGCAACTAGCCCCTAAGTTTGGTTTGCCCTTTTACGTCAATGTTAACAGGAGAGGGATTGATGAGGACGTGGACCAATCGGCTTTCCCTAGCCATTCTGACGTTCGGTTTTGCGCTGCCGCTCGCGGCTCAGCCGGGTAGTCAGAGCATTCCAGACTGGATGGCGCGCCAACAGGAGGAGATCCAGCGTGGTGTGGATGCTGGCGTCTTGACGGAGCGGGAGGCGCGCTCACTGCGCCGCGAGCAGCGCGAGATTCGCCAGCTTGGTGACAGCCTGCGCCGCGACGCTTATCCGCCTCATGAAGCGCGTCGTCGCCTTGAAGAGCGCCTGCGTGCGGCGGATCGCCGCATCTACGATCTCAAGAACAACGATGAGTTCGTTTACGGATCTTGGGATGATCGTCCGCCGCCACCGCCACCCGGGGGCTACGACTCAGGCTATCCGAGACCTCATCCCAATTATCGCTAGTCGTCGCTAGGACCGCGTTCGTGCTCGGATGGCGGGAGTGCTGTCCGTTGCGCGGGCCGCGGCCGCTGGTCGAGTCGAGGCGCTTGCGCCCCGACGACTCAGAAGGGGTTGTAGTGGGCGCGCTCGGTGAAGTCCATGTAGCCGGCGCTGATGCCTTGGCGCCACCCCGCACCAAAGCGGATTGGCGCGATGACGATATCGCCGGATTGAAGATAGTTGACCCCGACGCCGCCAACGAAATAGAGGCTACCCTCGACGCCAGGGAAGCGTTGAAAAAGGACTTCTTCTGACGGGAGGTTGTAGATGAGGACGAAGACCTTGGCGACATTGACTCCGAGGTCGATTCCGATGGAGGGACCCTGCCAGAAAACCGGTCGCTCGTAGCCGGAGGCAAAGTTGAGTTTGCCGCGTCCGTATCTTAGGCCAACGCCCAAGGCGGCCCCGACTTCCTCTCCCGCGATGTAGGCGTTGGGCTCACCATGCTCCTTGAACACTTTTTGAACGGCATCGCCGATGTTTTCCGCGCCATTGCCAAAGAAGGATTCGACCTTCCCGACGATCTCGTCCTGCTGGTAGGTATCGAAGGCTTGCGTCGGCCAACTCAGGCTGCCGAGCAAGAGGAAAAGTGGGATGAGCTGCTTCATCATCTGCGTCTCCGGTCGTTGGTTCCATCCGGCTGGCTGCGATTGCCAGGGGCCGTGCGTTTAGCGTGTCGTTCCGGTGCCGCCCTTTGCCATGGCCGCGTAAGGCTCAATGCGGATCACCCTCCTGGTCTGCCTCTTTGGGTGCCTCGGCTGCTGCGCTGGAAGCTTCTCCGTTCCTGTTCTTGGCGTCGTCAGACTTGGCCGCTGTGACGGCTCTTTGCTGTTGCAGATAGAAGCCCACCACAAGGGCGCCAATGACGATTGCCTCAATGGCTTTGGCCGCGCCTGTATCCATGTTCGCGTTCCTCTTGATCTCACCTTAAAGGAGCCTCCTTGCAGTTCGTCATTCAACGGCCGCGTGGCTGGCTGAGGGCCGACCGGTTGGACGGCCTGCGGAGCCGCCCCGCTCGAGCAGCGGAGACCCAGGGCGCTTCCCATGACGGCCATCTTGCCAAACTTGCTGGTTCTGCGGTGCGAGAATGTCGGGCTGCTACTCGGGACTAGCCCCCTCGCGCTTGGCTTGCCGGCTAGAACCTTGTCGATCAGGGCTCCTGCGATGGCGAATCGCGGGGTCTTCACGGGATGTTCGTCAAGCGCTGG
Source organism: Thiorhodococcus mannitoliphagus (assembly GCF_010915725.1). Taxonomy (GTDB): domain Bacteria; phylum Pseudomonadota; class Gammaproteobacteria; order Chromatiales; family Chromatiaceae; genus Thiorhodococcus; species Thiorhodococcus mannitoliphagus. The sequence continues at coordinate 52,502 of NZ_JAAIJR010000004.1, read as the reverse complement.
CCCGAGCGCGCGCGCCAATTGAAAGTCGAAGGCGCGGCGAGCGTGGGCCTTGCCCGTGGCTCAGTGCAGGGTTGTCGGAACGCTGCCCGCCCTCAGCAGTGGCTCGATCTTGTCCGCAGGCAGCGGCAGGCTGAAGAGGTGGCCTTGGGCGACGTCGCAGCCGTGCTCGATGAGGAAGTCGCGCTGCGGCAGCGTCTCGACTCCCTCGGCAATGATCTTGAGTCCTAGATTCAACCCCAGGCCAATGATCGCCTTGACGATGGTTGCGCCTTGTTGCGCTGGCTCTTCGGTGTGAACGTCGATTTTCACCAGGAACGAGCGGTCGATCTTGATCGTCTGCATGGGGAGCTGATTCAGATAGCTCAGCGAGGCATGGCCCGTGCCGAAATCGTCCATGGCGAGTGCCAGTCCTAGGCTGCGTAGGGACGACAGGATCTCCACAGCCTTGTTGACTGAGTGCATGGTGGCGCTCTCGGTGATCTCGATCTCGAGCTGCTGCGGATCCACGGACGCATCCGCCATGATCTCCTCGATCTTTGCAGACAAGGCGTCTTGATAGAGTTCTTTCGCGGAGAGATTGACTGCGATCGGGACCACAGGGACGCCTGACGCCTGCCATGCCTTGATCTGCTTGCACGCGGCCTTGAGCACCACCGGGCCGAGTTCGAGAATCAGTCCCGTTGATTCCGCGAGCGGGATGAAGCGTCCTGGCTCGATCAGGCCCCAATCGGGGTGATTCCAGCGCACCAAGGCCTCCAGACTCAGGATCTCGCCGCTGCGAATGTCGACCCTAGGCTGGTAGTACAACAGCAGCTCATCGTGCTCGAGCCCATGACGCAGCGCTTGCTCGAGCTGGAATTGCTCGAGCAACTGCCCATTCAGCTCGGGCGTGTAGAAACGGGAGAGCCGCCCGCCTTCGGCTTGGGCTTGATGCAGGGCGGCATCGGCGTGGTTGAGGAGTTCTTCCGCAGTCTCGGAATCCTCCGGGTAGAGCGCGATACCGATGCTGCCCGTGATGCGGGTCGTATCCTTCGCGAGTGCGATTGGCTGGTCGAGCTTTGCGCGCACCTGCTCGGCCAGGGCAACCGAATCCTGGGCCTGCTCGAGCCGGTTGATGAGCAAGACGAAGTTGTCGCCGCCGAAGCGCGCCAGGGTGTCTCGCTTGCCGAGCAGACCTTGGAGGCGTTGCGCGACCTCCCGCAGGAGTTGATCGCCGGCGTTGTGGCCTAAGGAGTCGTTGATCAGCTTCAGCTTGTCGAGATCGATGGAGAGCAGGGCAACGCCGTGATTGTCGCGCTTAGCGCGTGCCAGGGCACGGCCGATCCGCTCGCGCATCAGCGTCCGATTGGGAAGGCCTGTCAGCGGGTCGTGGTGGATCAGGTAGGTGAGGCGTTCGGTCAGGGCCTTCTTGTCGCTGACGTCCTCGCCCAGCTTGACGATGTGCGAGATGACGCCCTGCTCGTCACGCAGGGGTGTTACCAGGGCTTGCTCCCACAGGCGTTGGCCTGACTTGGTGCGGCTCGCGATCTCGCCGCGCCAGGTCTCGCCCTGTCGCAAGGTTTGCCAGAGCGTCTGCCAGGTCGGTGATGCGGGTCCTGCATCGGCGCTCAGTTCCAGGAGCTTGCTGCCGCGTACCTCGTCTGAGGTGTAGCCGGTGACCTCGCTGAATCTCGCATTGACGTATTCGATGTGACCGCTCAGGTCTGTCATGACGACGATGCTGGGGCTCTGCTCGACCAGCAGTGCGAGGCGCTTGAGTTCTGTCTCGCGGGTCTTGCGTTCGGTAATGTCGACCAGACCGCCATAGAGGCGTGTGGACTCGGGGCTCTGGGGGTCTCGGAGGCACTCGGTCGTGACCCTCACCCAGCGCGTCGCGCCGTCTCGGTGCCGCAGGCGCAGCTCGCAGTTGGTCGTGGCGCCGGGTTCGAGTTCCAAGACCCGCTGAACGAAGGTTTGGCGATCTTCCAGCAGCACCAGCGAAGCCCAGCCGCCGCGTGCGATCAGCTCGTCGGCCGCATAACCGGTCAGGGTCTCGACCGAATCGGTGATCCAGTCGATCTGGTAGCGTCCGCCCTCGCGTTTGAGGCTCGAATAGGCGACATCGCTCATGGATGCGCTGAGATGCTGATAGCGCGTTTCACTGCTTTGGCGTTCGGCTTCGATGCGCTGACGCACCAGCATGCTCGCGAGGGTTTCGCTAAGGAGGCGCAAGAGCCTGATCTCCTCGTCCGTCCAGGCGCGCGCCTTGCGCAGCGTGTCGAGCCCAAGGACCCCGATCAGCTGGCCAGCGCTGCGCAGCGGCAGGATGAGCCGGGAGCGGATCAGCTGGAGGGTCAGCTCTGAGCGCAGCGCCTCCTCTTCCGGCGGGAGTTTCATGACGTCCGGAATGCTGATGTGCGTCTGGTTGGCCAATCGTGTCGACCAGCCTTCCAGCGCCATGGTATCGATGCGCGCGCGTCGCTCCGGATCCGTTGCGCCCTCGGTGCTCCACCAACTGCAGGTCGGTCGCAGCTGATCCTCCTCTGAGCGACACTGATGCAGGTAGCAGCGATCGACTTCGGCGAAACGTCCGATGCACGCGAGGGCCTCTTCCAGCTTGGCGTCCAGCTCCTCGCGCAGGCTGTTCGCGAACAGGGCGGACATCTCCGCGGTCAGCTCCTGGAAGCGCAATTGCTGGTGCAAGGCGGCTTGGGCCTGCTCGCGCTCGGTCACGTCGCGGATGAGTCCCTGATAGCAGGGGCCGAAGATTCCCGGGATACGCTTGGTGCTGCTCTCCAGCTCGACCCAGTGGACCGAGTTGTCGGCCCAGATGAATCTGCAGGTGAGTGTGAAGTGCGACTGGCGTTTGCCCGCAGTTTCGCTGAAGGCGCGCTCGACACGGTCCCGATCCTCCGGGTGTACCAAGTCGATCAAGTGGACGTAGCCAGATGCGAATGCCTGGACCGGGAATCCCCAATGGCGGACATTGTCCGAGGCGTAGACCAAGGGCCATCCAGGCTTGGCCTCCCAGCGCACGGCCACGGTCGTGCTGGCATCTACGACCTCTGCCGTCGCGACCAGGGCCTTGCGCTGCCGAATGCGGTCCGTCTGGTCGAGGACCGTGCAGATGATCTCCGGCTCCTTGCCATCCAGGGCTGGAAGCTGCAGCAAGCCGATGTCCGCGATCAGCGTTTCGTAGCGTGCGCTGCGGAGTTTGACCTCCGATCTTGTCGCATGGCCGTGCTTGCGCGCCTCCTGCATCGTCGTGTCGAGCTTGGCGGCATCCTCGCGGGCGGCGAGCTGGGAAAAGAGCCGGCAGTCCAGCGCAAGGGTGTCCCGTGCGGCCTTGTTGTAATCCTTCAGGGTGCCGTTCGTCGCCAGCACCAAGGCGGGCACGGGGAGGCTGTGGAAGAGCTGGGCAAAGCGCGCTAGCGCCTGATCGTTGAAGACCTGCGATTCCCGCAAGGCCTCTTGCTGCAGCTTGAACTCGGTACGATAGAGGTAGAGTTCCTCCATGAGTTCGACGAGCTGGATGTCTCCGCGATGCAGCTCCTCGACGATGCTCTCGATCGTCCGGCCGCGCAAGAGCTGTCGAACCTTCTCGCGAATATTCGCAATCGACCTTGGATCACTCATGGGTTTCATTGCTTCACTTCGGTCCCTGGGCTCTCACCAGCGTCACGTCGGGATGAACCGCTGGAGTGGGCGCATCATCGAAAGGGTTAGCCAATCATTATCGGGTTCAGGGGTGTCCGACGTCGACCTCGGTCCTGCGTGTGAGCCGAAGCACTCGCGCCGGGTGACTGAACCCTGCAGGGCGCTAGGGTCGAACGCGGGAGCTGAGGCGGCATCGATCCATAACCTAAGAAAGCGTCCATCAACAACTTCCCCCCTTTCACAAAGGGGGGGCTAGGGGGGATTTCGGGCGGCATCGCTCGCATCGGGACACAATTGATGGACACGCTCTAAGCATAACGCGCTCTTTGCAGATGGGCAGAGGCGCCCGATATTCGGTGGGTATTTCGCGATGCGCCAACTCGACAAGATTTTTCCATGGTGCTTTCGGTAGACTCCCCACTCCCGTCACTCATGCCCTAACCGGAGGCCGATTCTGTTATGCACCGCTCGAGCGGCATCTTGCTCCATCCGACCTCCTTACCTGGTCCCTACGGGGTCGGCGACCTTGGGCCGTCGGCGCGACGTTTCGTCGATTTTCTGGCCGCCGCCGGTCAGGGGCTTTGGCAAATGTTGCCGCTCGGGCCGACCGGATACCGGGATTCCCCCTATCAGTGCACCTCTTCCCTCGCCGCGAATCCCCTGCTGATCAGCCCGGATCGCCTCCTAGAGCTAGGTTGGGTGCAGGAAGCCGATCTGACAATCCCCGAATTTACGCGCGACCAAGTCGATTTTGGTGCCGTTGGGCCCTGGAAGTACAGACTGCTGGAGCGCGCCATGGCGGGCTTCGAGGCGCGGGCCACGCAGCATGATCGGGAGGACTTCGCGCGTTTTTGCGAGACGCACAGCGCTTGGCTGGACGATTATGCCCTCTATCATGCGCTCAAGACGCATCATGAGCTGCGTCCCTGGACCGACTGGGCGCCCGAGCTTGCGCGCCGCGATCCGAGCGCGCTCGCGCACTGGGCTAGCCGCTATGGGCCCGAGCTTCAGCTTCAGCGTTTCATCCAGTACGTCTTCGCGCGTCAATGGTCCGAGTTGCGCGCTCATGCGCGGGAGCGCGGGGTCCGGCTGGTCGGCGACATGCCCATCTTCGTCGCTCACGATTCGAGTGAGGTCTGGACGCATCCGGAGTGGTTCCAGCTCAACGCGCACGGCTGCCCGCAGGTCATCGCCGGCGTGCCTCCCGACTATTTCAGTAATACCGGGCAGCGTTGGGGAAACCCGCTCTATGACTGGAGTAAGCTCGCCGAGGACGGCTACGCCTTCTGGATCGAGCGTCTGCGACGGATCCTGGAACTGGTCGACATGGTGCGCATCGACCATTTCAGAGGATTCGCTGCCTATTGGGAGATCCCGGCCAGCGAAGAAACCGCCATCAACGGCCACTGGGTGCGGGGACCGGGCATGGCGCTATTCCAGGCCCTGCGCGCAGCGCTTGGAGAAGACCTGCCGCTGATCGCCGAAGACCTCGGTGTCATCACGGAAGACGTCGAAGCGCTGCGTGACGCGCTTGGCCTGCCTGGTATGGCTGTCCTTCAGTTCGGTTTCGAAGACCTCGAAGATGGCTACGGGGCCTCATCCTTCCTCCCGCACAATCATCGCCGTCGCCTCGCCGTCTATACCGGGACGCATGACAACAATACCTCCCTGGGCTGGTGGGCTGGCAGAAATGACGCGCTGCGGCGCAATATCGGCGCTTACCTTGGGAGTGACGGCAGCGAGATCCACTGGGACTTCATCCGCGCCGCATTGCGCTCGACCGCGGCCATGGCGGTCTTTCCCTTGCAGGATGTCCTGGGTCTCGGTGCCGAGGCGTGCATGAATCGGCCCGGCACGGCAGAGGGCAACTGGGTCTGGCGCTACCGTGACGAGATGCTGACCGACGCAGCCGCCGAACGCCTGCGCACGCTCAGCAGACTCTACGGGCGGATCCCCTACCCGGCGGGCTGAGTGCTTCGCGCTCGCCTGCCGCTGGTCCCGGCCAGGTCCAACTCACTTCTCCGCAGAGAGATAGGCGATCCAGCCTGCGTCTGGCTCGCCCGTTTCGACCGGCACGAAGTGGCCGTCCGGTTCGTCGTCTTCATCCCAACCTTGCCAGTAGACGAGGGTCCGAGAGAATCCGGCCTCCGCGAGCAGCTCGCGGATCTCTGGCAGCGTCCAGAGACGCCAATCGTAGCTGAATGCGCGCTCCAGGCTCGAGCCGTCATCGAAGCGAAAATGGATGTCGCACTGCAAGCGCCCTGAGATGGGGTCATAGGCGGCTTGGTCCCAGACATAGGTGAAGTCGCCGCCGTCCGGATCGCTCACCCGTCGCTCCTCGCTCAGAACCCGAAAGGCATCGTAGCCACCGTAAGCGTCGAGGAAGAGTACGCCATCGTCTCGCAGCGACTCCCGGACGCGGCGAAAGTAGCTCAGAATGGTCGAGCGATGTCGCAGCAGCCAGTAGCTGAAGTTCATCGCAAGAACAATATCCACTTGCGGCGCCTGGGGCGTCAGCACATCGGCCTGGCGGAGTTCGACCCGGGCGCGCGTCGCCGTGTCGAGCCCCCCTAGGTTTCTCGTCCGACCCCAATCGAGCACCTCTGCATCCAGATCCAGACCCCAGGCGCGATTGGTGCGGCGCCGGCGTACCCACTCGCAGCAAACCGTCCCCGTGCCGCAGAAGTCCTCCCGCAGCAGACGCCCGCTTCGGCCCCGCAGCATGCGATAGGTCCGGTCGATGAAGTCGACCTCGGCGCAAGGGTTCTGGACTGCTAACTCGTAGAGACGATGGCGGTCGGCGTGATCAGCGATTGTAGGAGTCGATACTTGCGGGCGCGCGGGCACGGCTACTCTGAAAATTCAGGCTGTCGATGAAAGGTTGCTATTATGCGGCGTGCGCGGGTGCAATGTCGGATTGAAACCGAGACGGATCTCATGTATCTTTCCGCGCTCTTGAACGACAGGGAAGATCGCGCGCCCTCGCCTCAGGCGATCAAAGTGCCCGATCATGTCATTCCTCCGGAGAGGTGTCCGAGTGGCTTAAGGAGCACGCCTGGAAAGTGTGTATAGGTTAACAGCCTATCGAGGGTTCGAATCCCTCTCTCTCCGCCAATCTCCATATGTTCTGAATTCCCCTTCGGAATCAGCCCTATAGGGCAATCGCTCAATCTCATTCCCCACAGGTTTGACCCACTCGCCCATTCAGGGCAAGTAAGCATTCGGCTATGGCATCGGGCGGTCCTCAAAACTGAGGAGCGTCAGCAGTGGCGTCCATGCGTGCAGGGGCCGCTAACGATACCTGCTCCGTAGAGCGGGATGCGGCCGTCAGTTCATGGTCATGGTCCCCACGCCCTTCTGGCTTCAACGATACCCACTCCACAGAGCGGGATGCGGCGTGCCCGTTGGTCTGCCGGACTGGCAGGGCTGGGTGCTTCAACGATACCCACTCCACAGAGCGGGATGCGGCCTGGGACGGCACCGAACAAGACGCAGACGTCGCCCTGCTTCAACGATACCCACTCCACAGAGCGGGATGCGGCCGCGAGCTTCAGGATTTGATTGAGGCGCGCGGGATGCTTCAACGATACCCACTCCACAGAGCGGGATGCGGCGCAGACGATGCGGTGGAAAGGTCCAAGGGCAAAGTGCTTCAACGATACCCACTCCACAGAGCGGGATGCGGCCGCCGTGCCAGCAGACTCTGAGTCTGATGCGATCGAGCTTCAACGATACCCACTCCACAGAGCGGGATGCGGCGACCTTGTGACCGCCCGCGAGCGCATCCTCGCCGCAGCTTCAACGATACCCACTCCACAGAGCGGGATGCGGCATCATGCGCGTCATGTGCTCACCGTCGAGCATATTGCTTCAACGATACCCACTCCACAGAGCGGGATGCGGCGCTCGGGCGGCGCGCTGCACCGGCTGAGGAGTCGGCTTCAACGATACCCACTCCACAGAGCGGGATGCGGCCCCAGATGCTCGAGCGTGAGGCCAGCGCCAGAATATCGCTTCAACGATACCCACTCCACAGAGCGGGATGCGGCGGACCCTTTCCTTGTGCTGTGCCCGGTCGAGCACGCTTCAACGATACCCACTCCACAGAGCGGGATGCGGCGCTGACGCTCCCATTCAACGGGGACACTGTTGTTGCTTCAACGATACCCACTCCACAGAGCGGGATGCGGCGCGTCTGCGGCCATCGGTCGATCAGGCGCAGGTGGCTTCAACGATACCCACTCCACAGAGCGGGATGCGGCAAGATGTGGGTTGAGATGCTGTTAGTCGCGGTAAGCTTCAACGATACCCACTCCACAGAGCGGGATGCGGCGCGTCGATCGGCGCACGCGCGTCATGTCGCGATGGCTTCAACGATACCCACTCCACAGAGCGGGATGCGGCGGCAACCGCCGAACAACAGGAGCAATCCATGTCTGCTTCAACGATACCCACTCCACAGAGCGGGATGCGGCCGTCAACGTCCGTCATCAGCGTGAGCCGAGTAATTGCTTCAACGATACCCACTCCACAGAGCGGGATGCGGCATCGGCGAGCATAGAGCTAAAGCTCTGCTTGATGAGCTTCAACGATACCCACTCCACAGAGCGGGATGCGGCGAAAACGCCAGAGCGATAGCCCGGACCCTGGACCCGCTTCAACGATACCCACTCCACAGAGCGGGATGCGGCATCAGCGCCAGGGCGACCTTGAGCGCTGGTGCGAGCTTCAACGATACCCACTCCACAGAGCGGGATGCGGCGTGAAGACCGGGACGCCGTCGACGATCGTCTGAGTGCTTCAACGATACCCACTCCACAGAGCGGGATGCGGCGCCCTGCTCACGTTTCCATCGCGGCCATGACTTCGGCTTCAACGATACCCACTCCACAGAGCGGGATGCGGCGTCGCAACATCCAATCACGTCAGGTAGGCCTCGATGGCTTCAACGATACCCACTCCACAGAGCGGGATGCGGCCCGGCCTTCTCGCCGATGTCGAGGACCGCTTTCTGGCTTCAACGATACCCACTCCACAGAGCGGGATGCGGCCCCTCAGCTTTGGCCGCTTGATTATCAACAAAAAGTTGCCCGCTTTGCGCGAACCTATTGCCATTGGCCTCCATCGTGGTCCAGCGCGTATCGACGTGCGCCTGTAACCTGATGATTCATAAAGATGGCTCTTAAGCGCGAACCTGCCGGGTATTTCGCGGTCGCTTGGGGTTCGCGCGGGACGGTCGATCTGCTTACTGAGAGCCAGCCAAGGCGTGCCTTTCTCAGGCGGCAGCCATGAGTACTCCGTATCCATAGCCGACGCCAGCTCCCAGCGCCAGGGGGCCGGTAACGGGCACGCGCCACTGAATCGAGAGATGAACACGCGGCCAGTGCGCCAAGTGTCGCGGCGGTTGAGCGTCTGCGCCCCGCATTGCCCCGCGCAGGATTGGCGCTGGCTCGAAAGTGACTGTCTCAACCAGTGCTGGATCGATACCGGAATAGGCGAGCAAGCGGCGAACGGCCTTCTGAGGACGCGGCTTGCCTCGGCGGTTGGTATCGAAGCCCGGCAAAATGACAGGTGTCGCGCTCGTCCAGGTGCTGGCCGTTCCGAGATAGCGATGCTGCAGCCGATCGCCTTGGTCGGTGGGGGCCAGCATGGCCGCTGGGGGCGCTTCAGGCGGTGATAGCTCTGCGCCGATGAGGCGGTAGGTCACCGCCCGCCAGATCTCGAGGTCCAGCGTTAGCGGCGCCGTTAACAGGACACGCCGAATGCGGCCGTCCGCATAGACATGTCCGACGTTGGGTATCGGCGAGGTCAGAATCCGCTGCCTGTCGTCCCCGTGGCCCATCAAGGCGGCGATGATCTCGCGCCCCAGACCTGCGCGCTGCGCGGCCTGATGAACGGCATGCCGGGTCATGGCAGCGACTGCCGTGGCCGCATTCCCCGGGGCAGACCATTGCCCGTCCTCCAGGGTACGCAGCGACATGAGCGTCCAGCGGCGCCGCGGCGGATCAAGCTCGCAGCGATAGGGGATCTGCCGATGTTGGGGCTCAGGAACCATGCGAACGGTGCCGTCTACCGCAATGCGGCGGCGTGACGCCTGATAGCGTTCCTCGAGGACATCCAGAACCCCGTCATAGGGGACGGTTAACTGGTGCGCTCCCTGCGCGTTGGGCTCCCAGCGCAGGCCGTCGGGCCGATCACTATCCACTTCGACGGATGCCCAGGCGGTGTCGATGCCTTGCCCCAACGCCGTCAGGCCGGCGGCGAGCCGGTTCAGTCCCTGCCTGTGATCGGGCGTTGTCGAGTTTGGTGTCCAGACATAGGTGACAGCGCCTTCGCCCTCGATTTGGTGGCGATGACGCACCCGGATCGTCCGCAGCTTGCTCGTCTTGCGACGTGCTCCGGCGTCGTCCCCTCGGGCCTGGAAGCCGAGAATGACGTCGCCATCATTGTTCGGAACCGAGGCTGCGGTCGGTCCAAGCTCTATGGTCGTCGGCGCATAGATGGTCGGCGGATCCAGCCTTGCCAGGTGCTCGAGGGCTGCTTTGAACTGCGGATCCGTCATACAGGTGGACCCAGCGCCGGCCACGAGCGCCGAGTAGAGACGCAAGGGTGAGGGCGGCCACTCCTGCCCGTGATAGGCGCGGTCCAGCCAGGTAACGCGAATGCGCATGGAGTCAGTCCTGACTCTTTTCGGCGGCCTTGATCGCGGCCTTGCCCGCTTTGGGGTCGTATTGATGGTGGACTGCTGGGCCACCGAGTGTGACGCCGGCCGCCGTCGCCCAAGCTGTGGCTGCGGCTCCTAGCTGGGCTTCAATGTCCTTGGTGGTCACCTCGAGAGGCTTCTTTTGTCCATCCGCGTTGACCAGCTGCCACTGCGTGGGTCCTTCCGGAATCAGCTCGCATCCAACACGCAGCCGTGTCTCGCGCATCGCGTGCAGCAGTCCCGCGAGCGCCAGCCCCAGCAGATAGGCGCTTAAGACGGAGTCCTTTGCTCGCCGCAGCGGGGACAGCGAGATCGAGGCTGTATGGATGATCTCGCCATGCACGTAGATGCCACCATGTGCGTTGACCGAGGGTGTCGGAGCAAAGCCGATGTTGGCGCCCTTCTTCCATTCAGTGGCGTTCAACTCCAGCTCTTCGGCATCGAAGGTCCCGGTGAACTGCGCCGAGCGCGTCGCGATCGAGATGTCGTGTGCGCGGATCTCGGAGCGAATGGCTCGGGGGATGTTGATGCGCGTATCGCGGCTATCCCAGGCGCCATAGACGAGTGCGGTCGGGCAGAGCTGGGCGACGGGCGCCGGATCGCCTGCCGCATAGGCCAGCATGGCGGCGCGGATTTGATCGCGCAGATCGGTTGCTCGCGCGGCCGCGTCCGCGATCCGGTGCGGTAGCTCACTGAGGGGAACGCTGTGATCGCCGGCCACGACGGTATGCTGCGGCACCCGGTCAGCGAGGGGGCCGCTGAAGGCTGCCTCCATCCGATTGGCCTGCGATTGAACGGAGTCCAAGTCGGCAATCAAGGTGCCATCGCGCAGCTGGTTGACGGTGTAGGGCGTCTCGAAGCGGTGTTGGCCGCGCTCCGGGGGCGGATAGGTTGGTGGAAAGATGGGAACGTCCGCGCCGTCAAGCGGCGCCAAGGTCCGCCGCATCGTGATTGCGACGATCTCAGGTGTCGTGATGATGGTGCTGAGTTGCATCGTGAAATCCTTGTCGAGCGGTCAGAGTGGGTGAGCCGACAGGAGATAGGTCACCTTGCCGGATTTGTCAGTTGGGGCACGGTATCCGCGCAGGCTGTAGATGCTGGGGCCGTGGCCGCCGAAAGCGGCGACTGCCAGCGGGAGCGGTGCGGGTCGCCAGAGGTGGTAGACGAAGCCGTCGTGACGGTTGCCTGCCACCGAGAAGGCCTGCAGTCCAAGGGAAGCCAGGATCTCAAGCCACGGCCGGCCGGCGATCTGGTGCTGGGGCTGCTCGTTTAGCGACCAGCCAATACCCTGGGCGTCCCACATGCCGAGTGCATCGACGTAGAGCTGTCCGCGTGCGGGAGCACTGAAGGCTGGCCAATCAGCGGGTGCTCGGGAAGAGGCCTGTTGGACCGAGTGTCGGTGCACGGTCAACGCGGTCTGCTGACCGGCCCAGTTCTTGAGCCCTGCATTGAGCCCCCAGGGTTGCCACCAGTCGATGTCCAGCCCGCAGAGCTTGAGTCCTGTCGCGGTTTCTGAGAGCGAGGGTGTCAGCGTATCCAGAGCGCTGTCCGGCGCCACGAAGGTGGTGTCCTCGAAGCCTGTCTCAGCGGTCGAGTCCCTCATCCAGGCGAGCCGTGCAATGCCGGCGCAGGCAAGCACCTCGCCGAGGTTGGTGGGATCAATGGTCCACTGCATGGGCCTTGTCCTCGGTATCCGCCATGACGATGCCGTTGTGCTGATCACGGCCGGCTGAGACGAAGGCATCCGCCGCTTTCAGCAAGGCCTCGAGCCAAGCGAGCTGCCAGGGGCCAAGCTGGGCCTGGAGCTGTCCGTAGCGTGCGGCGGCCGCTTGGGCGGCTGTGGTAGCAAGCTCTGGTGGCAGCTCAGGGCCCCACTGGCGCCTGTCCGGGAAGCCTGGGCGGCTCCAGCCGTGATGGGCCGCGATCAGATGCAAGGTGAGTTCATCTGCACCAGCTCGCTCGGCGTCGGTCAGCGATCCGAACTCATGGCGATAGCCTCCCAGAAGGGCAGGTCGGAATCGGCCATGGCGTGCCTTGGCCATCGGGGTTCCACCGTTGACGCTCGCTGCCCGTTGCCACAGACGTAGCCCCTTGCCGCTGTCATGCCCTGCGCTAGCCGCGGCGAGGCTCTCGAGGAGCGCTGGAGGCAGTGCAAGCGCTTCACCGATGCGCCTGGCGGCTGCGCTGACGCGCTGACTGTGATCCTCCAACGTCTGAGGCTTGAGGGCGAGGCGGGTGATATCCGAATCCTCGCCGGCCAGGGCGGCATCGTAATGGCGCACGACATAAACCAGCTCCCGAGCATCCGCCTCGTCGAGATCGGCACCGTTCTCAGCGTCTGGGATTGGAATGCTGAGCGTGGTTGCCGCGTCGATCCAATCCGGCGGTGTATCACCCGGAGCCAGACGCATGCGCTCGGTGGTGTCAGCGACGTCCTCGACGGGAGCGGCCGACTTGGGATCAGGCAGGCCGTCGCGCAGGCCGCCGGCGTGGCTGGGCAGAAAGAGCGTTGCGTAGGCGAGGGCGGGGAGCCGTTCCTCGGCTTTGAGCTGGTGTGCCTGAATGCGTCCCCGAGCGTCACGGATCAGCAGTGGTAGCTCAGCACAGCGCTTGACGGCGGCGGCAAGCAGCTCGTTTGCTGTCTGAATCGGCACGCGCGCCAGCTCTTGCGGCTCCGGCCGGAACAGTGCCAGGGCGTCGACGGCCGCCGCGGCGCCGGCAGCGACGAGCTGCGGCACGTCCCAGCGCCAGCAGAGATAGACGTCTGGCGCCTCGGGCTCGAGGCTCACGCCATGAAGCAGCGGCTCGAGCGGGACCTCCACATGGGCCGCTGTCAATGAAAGGGCCTGCACCGTCTCCGGGTGGAGCGGTACTGGCGTTGCGCGTTGCTCAGACGCGGCGGCTAGTTGGTCGGCTGGAATGTGTCGCAGCGCACTGGGAGAAACGTCGGTCAGCGTCTCCAGCAACTGCACCGTGCGGGTGAGCGCGATCTCGCTGGGCGGTGGCTCGGCCTCTGCCTTCTGTTCGAGCGCTTGTTGGAGCTTGGCCTGCTGCTTCTCGAGGGCTTTCTCGGCAGCGGCTCGCTTCTTGGTCGCGGTCTTTGGCTCAGCTTCCAATGCTTCGAGCTTGGCGCGAGCCTCTTCGACCTTTTCCTGGGCGGCCTCCACGGGTTTTTGTGCCTTGCGCTCGAAGTCCTCCAGCCGTTTGTTGATCTTATCGAGTGCCCCGGTATCAATGACGACGAGCACCTGTGCCGCCCTGTGACCGGTTCGGCTCACGCGGCCCAGACGCTGGATCATGGCATCCATGGGGGCGAGATCCATGACGGCGTGATCGGCATCGAGATCGACGCCAACCTCTCCGGCGGCCGTTGCAATCAACCAATAGCTTTCAGTGCCGCGAAGGCGTTGCGGCTGAAAGGCCTGCCATACGGAGGACGCGGCGAAGGTCTCGCGCTCGGCACCGCGTAAGGTGCCCGTCAGGATTCCGATCCGCTCTGCTTGCCCCTTGAGCCGTTTGCGAAGCCCGTTGTAGAGGGCGATGGCATCGCGCACGGTGCGGACGTAGAGCACGACAGAGCCAGACAGCTCGGCTGCCAGTTCGACCATCCGCTGGAGGCGTGTCGCGCGATCGGGGGCGCTTTCCAGTTGCAGCATCTTGGGAACGTCCAGGCGTCGGCGAAGCTCCGGGTGGGCCAAGTCGGCGGCGTCCAGGCGCAGGACGTTGCCGCTTGCCGTGTCCGTCGCCGAGAGGGTCATCCCGCGGAAGCCCGGACGCGGACCATCGATACGCTGCCCCTCCAGTGCGCGGATGAGGCCCACGAATCCGGGGGAGAGATGCGCCTCATCCAGATAGAGCGCCGTGTCTTGGCCCAGCAGTCCAGCATCCATCGCACGGCGCGAGCGGCCGTTACCGTAGCCAGAGAACAACAGCCGTGATCCGATCATGTCGACCGTGCCGACGAGCACCGCTGGACGCGCTGGATCCAGGCGCCATTCGCTGTCGTCGGCGAGTCCGCCCCGCAGGACGCCAATAATCACAGGCGCCTTGGCAGGAAAAGCGGCAAGATCATCGAAGCGACGGACGAGATCCGGACAGCTGGTCAGGCGCTCGACCCAATGGCGGATGACGCTGGCCGTCTGGTCCACGACAGCTCGGCGGTCCACGACATAGGCGATGCGCCGGGCTAGAGGGGCCCCGTTGGCTAGGGCGATAAGGTGGAGCAGGACGGCCGTTGTCTTGCCGCCGCCCGTACTGACGTCGGCGGCCGTCGGGAGTGTCCCGGCAAGCAGGCTCGCGTAGAGGCGCTCCTGCCAGGGGTAGGGCGCGTGCCCAGTGATCTGTGCAAAGGCTGGAATCGTCATTCGCGCAGGCGGACGTCCTTGTTGTGTCGCTTCTTGGCCGGTCAGCGGGTCGGTGCTAGCGGCCGAGTTTGCAGTCAATCGCTCGAGGGCCGACGCTCAGACAGGCTCCTTGGGAGTTGTCGTGATCGTCCCAGATTCGTGGACGGATGCCAAGCCATAGGCGGATGCACGCCCCATCCCACGTGCTATCCGCTGCCGAGAGGTGCATGGTCCACAGTGGCGCCAGTTGCCGCCTGCGTGGCGTGTGGCTTCACTCTCGCCTATCTTGACGGGCTGCGCGAAGCCCGCGAGCGCGAGCGCTGCCGACTGCACGCTGAGAAAGCGTCCATCAACAACTTCCCCCCTTTCGCAAAGGGGGGCTAGGGGGGATTTCGGGCGGCATCGCTCGCATCGGGAAACAATTGATGGACACCCTCTTAGGTTCTGATGACTAATCACTTTCATCTGCTGCTCACGCCGGAACAAGCCGACCCTGTGCCGCAGGCGCTGATCTCGGTGGGGCGCCGCTATGTTCAGGACCGTAGGTTGGGCAAAGCGCAGCGTGCCCAACACGACGCGCTTTCTGGCTTCGACATCGAGATCCATCAGGGCGTGACAGCGGCCGACCTGCAGGTCGCCAAGACCGGCACGGTCAGGAAGTCGCGGCTTGAATGCCCCCAGTGCGGTCAATCGACACCCATGAGCATGATCCGGGGTGACCGGCGGGGCGAGGGCGGCTGCGAGTACGGGCTGCGCCTCTGGGAGAACGCGGACCTGGTGCCGCGCCCGGGGGATGTCTTTCAGGAACGGCTGTACTGCATCCGTTGGCGTCTGCCTGGGCTTGCGGATCTGCTGTGGGCGGAGCAGCATGAACGTAAAGGTGAGACCTTCCCTCGCCCCATTCCGGACTGGGTGCCCTTGACCCAAGCCATTGCCGGGCTGAGCGAATTTCTCGATGCGAGCGACCGTCTAGACCTGGACGATCTGCGCGCCCGCGACTGGCTGGACGAGGACGTCGCCTTGGAGCAGGCCGAGACAGGATTGGCCGAGCTGCAAGCCGCCAAGGCGCCCAAGGTCCGGATTAATGCAGCACGCGCGCGCTTGGAGGATCTTCGTGCCGTCGTGGTTCAGCGCACCGCCGATCTCGATTCGCTAGCCGACCGCATCCCGAGCACCCTCTATCGTGGGGTCGATGCGGAAGATCTTGAGCGTGAGTCACGGCTGTTGGAGCTGTTGCGGAAGCGTTTCGATGAGTGGCAGGCGAAGGGATATTTCCCGAGCCGACGGATCGAGTCGGGCGACAAGACCGACGAGCCGATTCGGACGCGTGGATGGACGTATTGGTATCATCTTTTCACGCCGAGGCAATTGCTGGAGCACGGGCTGTTGTCCGCTAACATCTCGACTCAGCAGAATAGAGAGTTGCAGGTTGCTTTGCTATTTGGAATAGGGAAGTGTGCCAATTGGAACTCAAAGCTCTGCCAGTGGATAGCTGACTCAACGAAAGAAAATGGCGGGCAAACTTTCACCAACCAAGCCATTAATGCCCTGCTAAATTACTATACGCGGCCAATGAGTCTATTAGCGACAAGTTTTAAATACGCTTTAAACTCAGCGTCCATTTGTGCTTCGGCAGTTGCTACGCCAAACGGTGCTCTTGAGGATCTTCCTGGATATGATATCTGGATCACCGATCCTCCCTACGCCGACGCTATCAATTACCACGCACTCTCAGAGTTTTTTCTAGCCTGGTACGAAAAACACCTGCCGAAACTCTTTCCCGACTGGTATGCCGACAGCAAGCGCGCTCTGGCCATCCGCGGCTCCGGCAAGCCGTTCCGCGAAGGCATGGTCGACGCCTACCGCAATCTCGCCGCCCACATGCCGGACAACGGCATGCAGATCGTCATGTTCACCGATCAGGACGCCGGTGTCTGGGCGGTTCTCGCGCTGATCCTCTGGGCCGCCGGCCTGCGGGTGACCACGGCCTGGACCATCGCTACAGAAACCGAGTCGGCCCTGAAGGAAGGCAACTACGTCCAAGGCACCGTGCTCATGGTGCTGCGCAAGCAGACCTCCGACGACATCGCCTTCCTGGACGAGATCGTCCCCCAGGTCGAGATCGAGGTCGAGCTGCAGCTCAGGTCCATGCTGGAGCTGGACGACCGCGAGGACCCCAATTTCTCCGATGCCGACTATCAGCTCGCCGCCTACGCCGCCGCCCTGCGGGTCCTGACCCAATACCGGGGTATCGAGGACATCGACGTGGCCTACGAGCTGGCCCGCGAGCGCAAGCGTGGCGAGGAGTCGCCCATCGAGCGCATCATCGAGGACGCCGTCCGCACCGCCAGCAACTACCTGGTGCCCACGGGGCTGGATGCCCAGCTCTGGAAGCGCCTCACGGGCGAGGAAAAGCTCTATCTCAAGTGTCTGGAGGTCGAATCCCACGGCGACTACCGCAGCGGTGTCTTCCAGGAGTTCGCCCGTGGTCTCGGGGTGCGCGATTATCGCTTCATGCTCGAGAGCGGTAAGGCCAACCAGACCCGGCTGCGCACCGCCAGCGAATTCAAGCGCCGCGAATGGGGCACGGAGGGCTTCGGCTCCTCACCGCTGCGTCACTGCCTCTATGCGATCCATCAGACCGCCGAGCAGGAAAGCGCCAAGGTCGGACTCACCTATCTCAAGACCGAGCTTTCCGACTACTGGGCGCAGCGCGAGAACCTGGCCGGGATGCTTGCCTTTCTCGGTCGGCTGCCGATCGCGCACTGGGCGCGGGACGCCGAGGCCGCGCGACTGCTGGCCGGGGCGGTCGAGAACGATCATGTCTGAGGTTGTTGGGCACGCTGCGCTTTACCCAACCTACCTGGTTCGAACGGAACGGAGAAGAGATCATGCCCATGAACTTCAAGCCCTATATCACGCGCGACCCCGCCATTTGCGGCGGCGAGCCAGTCGTGACCGGGACGCGCGTCACGGTGCGGACGGTCTTGGCCAGTCTGGCGGAAGGCATGGATGCCGAGGAACTGTTGCAGGATTTTCCATCGCTCAGCCGTGATGCAATCCGTGCCGTCATCGCCTTTGCCGCACTCTCCGCGGAAGAGGATCTGCCTGTCGCGGGGCTGCCGGCGGTCGCATGAGGATCAAGCTCGACGAGAACCTGCCGGCGCGATTGGTCGGCATCTTGGCGCGCCACGCGCACCAAGCCGACACGGTCCCGGACGAGCAATTGACCGGGCAACCGGACGACCAGATCTGGCGAGCCGCGTGCGCGGAAAGGCGCTTCTTGATCACCCAAGATCTGGATTTCTCAGACACTCGCCGCTTCGCCCCTGGCACCCATGCCGGATTGTTATTGGTCCGCTTACGCGAGCCAGGCGCCCGTGCGTTGGCGGCGGCGATCGAGGCCGTTGCCCCCGAAATCGACGACTGGGATGGCTGCTTCGTCGTCCTCACTGACACCAAGATCCGAGTCAAGCGGCCATGACCAGCATCGCTTTCCACTGCTCGCAGCCAGATGAGATTCGATCCCTTGGCAACGATGCCTTGCGCGCTTGGAGCCGTTGCCGAGCGTTCTAATTGCGTTTGCAAGGATGATCACCCGCTTCTCATCGCGTCGGCAGCGTCTGGACCACAGCTTCCTCCGGGAGCGCTTGCAGGGCGCCCAAAGTTATGACCGGATCGCCGGATTCTTCTCCTCCTCGATCCTAGAGGTCGCGGGCGAAGCCTTCGAGGCACTCGCCGGCCCCGTGCGTCTCGTGTGCAACTCCGGGCTCGATCCCCAAGATGTTGCCACGGCGAGGAAGGCCGCCCAAGCGGCCATGCGCCGCGAATGGTGCGACACCGAGCCCGAGCGACTTTCCGAGTCGGCCCGTCCCCGCTTTCAACGCTTGTACGAGTTCCTCGTCGCCGGGAAGCTCCAGGTCCGCGTGGTTCCGGACGCCCACTTCGGGCTCATTCATGGCAAGGCCGGGGTCATCACCCTGGCCGACGGTCGGCAAACGGCCTTTCTCGGCAGCGTCAACGAGTCCATGACCGCCTGGCGCTTGAATTACGAGCTGCTGTGGGAGGACGACTCCGAGGACGCCGTGTGCTGGGTTCAGGAGGAGTTCGACGCCCTGTGGCATTCGCCCTTCGCGGTGGCCTTGGCCGAAGCCGTGGTGCAGGACATCGGGCGGCTCGCGAAGCGCTCGGTTATCCCGAACCTGAGTGACTGGCGCGACCATCCCGACCCGGCGGCGCCGGTCATCGAATCCCCGGTCTATCGCAAGGAGGTCGGGCTCTGGGAGCACCAGAAGCACTTCGTCAAGCTGGCCTTCGAGGCCCACCTCGGTCCGCACGGCGCGCGCCTCGTCCTGGCGGATCAGGTCGGCCTGGGCAAGACGATTCAGCTCGCCATGGCCGCGCAGCTCATGGCCCTGTCGGGGGACCGGCCAGTGCTGATCCTTGCGCCCAAACCGCTGATCTGGCAGTGGCAGGGCGAGCTCAGCACCCTGCTCGACATGCCCTCGGCGGTGTGGGACGGCCGCAACTGGATCGACGAGAATGGGATCGAGCATCCGAGCGCCGGACCCGAGTCCGTTCGCAAGTGCCCGCGACGAGTCGGCATCGTCTCCACCGGACTCATCATCGCCGGCTCCGAGATCCGCGACTGGCTCGTCAACGGGCGCTATGAGTGCGTTATCCTCGACGAGGCCCATCGTGCCCGGCGACGCAATCTGGCGGCCGGCAAGGAGTACGAGGCAGCCGAGCCGAACAATCTGCTGCGCTTTCTCTGGGAGATCTCCCCGCGCACCAAGAGTCTGCTCCTGGCGACCGCAACCCCCGTGCAGATCCACCCGGTCGAGGCGTGGGACCTTCTGGATGCGCTGGCTCGGGGCTCGGAAGCGGTGCTTGGAGGCGTCGGCAGCCTCTGGCGCAAGCCGCGTCAGGCACTGGAGCTGTTGCTCGGCGAAGCCGTGCCCCCCGACGATGTGGTCACCCAATGGGCCTGGATGCGCAATCCGCTGCCACCTGCCGCGGAAGGGCCGGACTACCAATCGCTACGGCGCGTCCTGCGCCTGACCGACCAGGAGGTGAGCGCCCCGGGCGGTAGCTTCGAGCGACTGAGCGCGCCCGATCGTGCCCGTGTCCGGCGGCTCTTCCCGCGCTTCGTCGAGCAGGCCAACCCCTTCATTCGGCGCATCGTGCTGCGCACTCGCGAGTATCTCGAGACGACGCTCGATCCCGAGACCGGAGAGCCTTTTCTAAAGCCAGTTCAGGTCCGTCTGCATGGCGACCGGGACGAAGACGCCATCGTTTTGCCGCCCTTTCTGGAAGACGCCTATCATCTGGCGGAGGCGTTTTGCAGCCTGCTTGCCGAGCGCGCCCGATCTGGCTTCTTTCGCACCCTGTTGCTTCGCCGTGTCGGCAGCACCATGGAAGCGGGCCGGCGGACGGTGGAAAAGTTGCTCGCCGAATGGACCACGCTCGACGAGGACGAAGAAGACGACGGCTCGCTGGCCCAGCTGCGCACCCTGACGCCCGCCGAGCGAGCCCTCTTGCAGCGCTTTCTCAAGGCGTTGGAGGCGAACCAGGAGCGCGACCCCAAATACCAGATCGTGCGCTCACAGCTGCTCGACCAGGGTTGGATGGAGCTGGGATGCATCATCTTCAGCCAATATTTCGACTCCGTCTTCTGGTTGGCGAGCCAGCTGACGGCCGACATTCCCGAGGAGGAGATCGGCATCTACGCCGGCGCCCGACGCTCCGGTGTCATGCACAACGGGATCTTCACCGCCGCTGCGCGCGACCTGCTCAAGGAGCGCGTGCGCCGGGGCGAGATTCGGATCCTGATCGGTACCGATGCGGCCTCGGAGGGACTCAATCTGCAGCGTCTCGGGACACTGATCAACCTGGATCTGCCCTGGAATCCTTCACGGCTGGAGCAGCGCAAGGGCCGCATTCAACGGATCGGGCAACTGCGCGACACCGTTGATCTCTACAACCTGCGCTATGCGGGATCGGTCGAGGATCGCGTCCATGAGCTGCTGTCCTCGCGTCTGGAGAACATCGCCACGCTGTTCGGACAGATCCCAGACATCTTGGAGGATGTCTGGGTCGATGTGGCGCTCGGGCAAATCAACGCCGCCCTTAAGACCATCGACGCCGTGCCAAGAAAGCACCCGTTTCAGCTGCGCTATCAGGGTGTCGAGAAGGTCGATTGGGAGGGGTGCGCTGAGGTCTTGAGCGCCGAGGAGCGGAAGCGCTTTCTGACCCGGGGCTGGGGCGAGTAGCCGTCCGTGAGATCGACGCAACTGAGTTCAAGGCTCACACCAGAGCAACGGAGTAGGATTGCATGAATGAGATGTCCGGTCCCAAGGCGGA
This sequence comes from Thiorhodococcus mannitoliphagus, assembly GCF_010915725.1. Taxonomy (GTDB): domain Bacteria; phylum Pseudomonadota; class Gammaproteobacteria; order Chromatiales; family Chromatiaceae; genus Thiorhodococcus; species Thiorhodococcus mannitoliphagus. Next base: position 31,457 of record NZ_JAAIJR010000004.1, on the reverse strand, counting down.
GGCTGTGATCGACAAACACCGGCCAAGCCTCGCGCAGGCGCTCCAGCGCCAGAGTGGGACGATCCATTATCTTCCGATGTGGATAATGACTTCGCTCAGCAAAGAAAAGACGAATAAAAACAATTTCATGAGTTACTTCTCATTATCTGTCGGTGGCGCACCATGCCAGAGCCGGCGGCTATTGCCGGAGGCACGCGGCCGGCTCGCAAGCAGACGATCGACATGTTGACCGAACTGCACATCAAGAACTTCAAGGCATGGCGGGACACCGGCCCGATTCGGCTTGCGCCCTTGACGGTGATCTTTGGTGCCAACAGCTCGGGCAAGTCCAGCCTCGGCCACCTGCTACTTGCGCTCAAGCAAACCGTTCAACTTGCCGATCGCAAGCGCGCCCTGCACCTCGGCGATGAGAACTCGCTGATCGACTTGGGGACCTTCGCCGACTGTTTGTACGCCCACGACTTGACGCAATCACTCGAGCTCTCTCTTCGCTGGCGTCTGCCCTCGGCACTGACCGTCAAAAATGCCCTCGATGCTAGCCAGTCCTATCGCGGGGACGAGTTGTGGCTATCGAGCACCTTGCGTACCGACAAGGCCGAGCAGCCGCAAACCGCCGCCTTCACCTACAGACTCTTCGATGGCAAAGCGCAGGTGCTCGAGGTCGAGCACTCGCGCGGCACATCGCCATCGCAGACGATACTCGATTGCTCGCCATTGAAGCTGGTTCGCGCCCAAGGCCGTGCCTGGTCGGTCGAGCCACCGGAAAAGTTCTATCGCTTCGCCGATCGCACTCTGCTGCGCTATCAGAACGCGGACTTTCTCGCGGATTTTGCGTTGCGGACTGAGCAGGTTCTGGAGCAGCTGTACTTCCTCGGTCCGCTGCGTCGTCCGGCCCGTCGTGTCTATCAATGGTCGGGAGATACGGTTCCGGACGTCGGCGCTCAGGGGGAATACGCGATACCCGCCATCCTCGCCGCCACTGCGCAGGATCGAAGACTCAACCGCGGATACCGACAGCTGACCAAACGTTTCGATGAGTTCATTGCGCGCTGGCTGACCGATCTTGGCATCATCCACAGCTTTGCCGTGCGCCAAGTTGCCGAGGGCCGCAAGGAATATGAGGTGCTGGTGAAGACACACCGCGACGCGTGCGAGGTTCGGCTGACAGATGTCGGCTTTGGTGTCTCGCAGGTCTTGCCGGCGCTGGTACAAGCCTTTTACGCGCCAGCGGGATCGACCGTCTGGATGGAGCAGCCGGAGATCCATCTGCATCCAATGGCCCAGTCCAATCTGGCGGATGTATTCATCAGCGCGATCAAGTCTTATGAGGCTAGCTCGCCCCGTAATATGCAATTGATCATCGAAACGCACTCCGAGCATCTGCTGACGCGTTTACAGCGGCGTGTCGCCGAACAGGCGATCAGCGCCGACGAGGTGGCGATCTATTTCGTCAACCGTCGAGGAGCGGCGGCGGACATCGAGGCGCTGCGTTTGAATATCTTCGGCGAGATTGAGAATTGGCCACCGAATTTCTTCGGCGACGAGATGGGTGACATCGCCGCCCGCACGCTTGCCGCATTGCAGCGGCAGGCGACAGCCGGCGGGGACGACTCGTGAGCCCAGTCGTCATCGACACCAACGTACTGCTGATCGCAAACGGCAGCCATCAGGACGTGTCGCCGCAGTGCCGTGCCGAATGCATCATGCGCCTTCAGGCTCGCCAACAGTCGGGTGTCGTGGTGATCGACGATGCTTTTCGCATCCTCAAGGAATACCAGCACAAGACCAAGCCCAATCAGCCCAAAGGGGTCGGAGACGTCTTCCTGAAATGGCTGCTGCAAAATGCGGCGAATGGCAAGCGCGTCCATCTTGTTGCTATCACCGAGACGGCCCCGCATGAGTTCTCCGAGTTCCCGGACCCGGGGCTGCAACCGCAGTTCGATGCACCCGACCGCAAGTTCGCTGCGGTGGCCAATGCGCACCCGGACAAACCGATCGTCTGGCAAGGCGCGGACTGCAAGTGGCTGAATTGGTGGCATCAACTGCATGCTCAGGGTGTCAAGGTCGAATTTCTCTGTCCAACGGATGTCTCTCGGTTCTATGCCGCGAAGTTTCCGAGCCAGGCCGTGCCCGACCTGCCACCACCCTCATGACCGACTTCTTTCGTTTTCCGCACACACCACACCTCATCTGGCTCGGTCAAGGCGAGCCGCGCGATGACAAAGTCCTATCACCGGCTGAGGCGGATGCCTTGCTCCAGTCGGAGGTCGTGATCGAGGAAAAGATCGACGGCGCCAATCTGGGATTCTCGATCGATCCCGAGGGGGGCATCCGCGCGCAGAACCGAGGCCAGTATCTGCTGCCGCCCTTTGGCGGGCAGTTCGCGCGTCTCGGTGCCTGGCTGGCGGCCCATGAGGATGTGCTGTTCGACGCCCTGGATTCGCATCTGATCGCCTTCGGCGAGTGGTGCGCCGCGAAGCACTCGCTGGATTACGAGGCACTGCCCGACTGGTGGCTGGTGTTCGATGTCTACGATCGAAGGGAACGACGATTCTGGTCGACGGAGCGTCGCGACGCTTGGGCGCAACGCCAGGGGCTCTGCGTAATCCCTGCGATCGGGCGGGGCCAGTTCGCGCTTCCCGACTTGAGGAGCCTACTGGACAGCCAGCGAAGCCGCTATCGCGATGGGCCGCTGGAAGGGCTCGTGATCCGGATGCAGGATACTCGATGGCTCAGACAGCGCGTCAAACTGGTCCACCCGGACTTCACGCAGCAGATTCAGGATCACTGGCGCCGACAAGGGCTGGTATGGAATCGACTCGCCATGCCCGTCCTGCCCCGGCAATCGGGAGGGTAGGTCGCTGCTGGATCGACGCTGGCGACATCTAAGTTTACACTTCAAAAAGTCCTAGGGTCAGGTCTTGAAAAGACGCACTCCGGAGGGAGCAAGAGACCACCCCTTGGGCAGGCGAGTCCGCGTAGTCAGTTGGGGTGAACGGGAATGAACCCCAACATGCGGCGAGGCTTGCGGCAGGGATGCCGATCTACCCAATCTTGCATACTCTCAGTTTCCAGCTTGGACGCGTTTGGTTTTCGATCCGGCGTGGATAGCCCGCGTTTCAGTCCTTCGTGCCAAACTCGAAGGGATTGAGAAGATCAACTCCGAAGGAGGTGAAATCAGCCAGGTTGCGAGTCACGACCGTGAGGCCGTTCACTTTGGCAATCGCGGCGATCATGGCGTCTTCGTAGCGGGTGTCTGACTTCCGATGCATGAGCCTCGCCCAGCAACGGAACGCCGGCCCATCCATGGACAACAGGTTGTAGGAGCCGCTTACGAGGTCCAGCCAGGCTTCGATTTCCCCGGCTTTCTCGGCATCCTGCTCGCGTGTCAGCTCAATGCCAGCCTGAATTTCCCCGAGCGTGACGGTGGCGAGATGGAGGCCGGCGTCGTCAATTGACTCAAGCCACGCGACAACCGCGCCGTGTGGCCGTGGTTTCCGCAACTCGGAGACGACATTGGTATCGAGCAAATACACCGGCGTTACCCCAGCGGTATAGCCTGCCGGCGCCGGGCCTTGCTGCGCACGGGCACGAGACTGTCGGTGCGGGCCGAGTCGGTGAGAAGCAATTGCTTGAGGGAGGGGCGGGCCGCGACCTGAAGTCGCCGCCACTCACCAATGGGAACCAGCACGGCGGTTTCGGTGCCGCGTCGGGTCACCACCTGCGGTCCTTCACTCACGCAAGCGTCCAAGAACTCGCTGAAGCGGGCTTTAGCATCTTGAACGGGCCAGATCCGCATGGATCGCCTCCAGAGTAAAATGACTAGGTATATGACTAGTCTATCGACGGGGCTGGCGGTGAGCAAGGGGGCGCGTGAGCGGGTTGCCCGCGTCAAGTCGGAATCGCTAATTTCTTGCGGTTCACGGCAAGCTGGATGGCCGGCAGGGTGATCTTGGTCAAATTTGTCCACACACTGTGAGGCAAGAAACTCTCGCCAGGAGGCCAGCCATGATGGCTAGCGTTCTGCGTGGCAAAGGCTCTCAGCGCATCAAAACCCAGCGGTCGTGCGCTTGGACCAAACGAGGATCAAGGCCCCCGGATCGTGTCATCAAGGAGGCCATCACCAACGCCGTGGTCCACCGCGACTATCGGATGAGCCGGGATATCCAGATCCGCATCTTCGACAACCGGATCGAGGTCGAAAGCCCTGGCCTATTTCCGGGAACCATCACCCCCTCCAATATCGGAAAGGCGGGCTCCTTTGCACGCAATCCGCTGGTCGCCCGCAATCTGCGCGAATTCCCCGAGCCGCCCAACGTCGACGCCGGTGAGGGCGTGTGCATGATGTTCGCGGAGATGCGGACCGCCAATCTGTTTCCGCCCTCCTTCGCTGAGATCCGGGAGACCGCCCAGCCATCCGTGCTCGTCACCCTCCGCAACGAGGAGCGCCCACCGATCTGGGAACAGGTCAGCGACTGGATCGACCGCCACGGCCCGTTGGCCAACAGCGACCTATGTCAGATTGCCGAAGTGGACGCCCTGAAGGCATCAAAGATGCTCAAGCGCTGGGTCGAGCAGGGCGTGTTGCTGAAGGACAACTCCGGCGGCAAGCGTCTTACCGTATATCTCAAGCCCAGCACAGCCCCATCCTCATTGGGCTGGTACGATCCATTATCCGCTGAGTTAGCCATCAACCACCCCGCCCGAGCGTCTGGCCTTGATGTCCGTGTTGAAGGCTCCCGGCGCGGGAGGTGGTATCCGCTCAGCCACCGCGCACCGACCGGCACCAGAGGTTGAGGTCCAACGCCGTCTCGAGCATGGTCTTGGTCCCGAACCAGCCATCGGCCAGGAAGCACATCCGCGCTCAGTCCTTGGCGCTGAGCACGTCCTAGCCCATCTGCGGCCGACTGCGGCCGACTGCGGTTTGGTGCGATCACGGGCGTCGGCGTAGCGACGTGTCTCGACGCTCTGCGCCTGTCACGAAAGTCGGCGTTAAGCGGATGCGCGCCTTGAGTGCTGATGCAGATGTCGCTATCCAGCGGCAGGAAGGTCTTCTGCCCGGTCAATCCGCTGTGGCAGCAGGTGCTTGCAGGGGAGGGCGACCGGCGCGGCCGCGCAGCCAATTGATGCCGCTCATGATCTTCGCGCTGCCGGCGATCCTCCGCTCGAGGGCGAACTTGCCCGGGAAGTCGCTGAGTACGAGCCCCATGAGGATCGTCAGCAGCCCTTGCCCAGGAAGCACGAGCATGAGGATTCCGGCAATGATGAGTAGCCAGCCGATGATGTTCTTGATCACCTTTATCGTCATGTAGACCAGGGGATGGTATCGGCGCAGTGGGGTGCGATGGCGGGTGGGCTCGGCGAAATAGTCTTCAGGAATCAGCGCCGCCAGAAAGGGGAGCGCCAAGATGGATAGAATGCAGAGCAGGAGCGACAGGACGCCGAGCCAAAGTAGTATGTGTTCATAATGCTCCGCCCAGGTCAATATCGCGTCGATCATGCCTCGATCCCCCTCTTGCCTCGCGGCGAGCAAAGATGCTTGGCGCCCTCCCTTACTCCATCGCGAAGGCGCCGCTTGAGTCTGTCATCACCGAGTTCGGTCGGAGTCTAGGCCGCTGTCGCTAAGTGTCGGCATGCAACTCCGCCGCTTGCAAGGTGTTTTGCAGCAGCGTGGCGATGGTCATGGGGCCGACGCCGCCGGGTACAGGTGTGATCCAAGAGGCGCGCTCGCTGCAAGCGGCGAAATCCACGTCGCCGATCAGTTTGCCGTCAGCGCCGCGATTGATGCCGACATCGATGACGATGGCGCCCTCTTTGATCCAGTCCCCTGGAATGAACGCTGGGCGGCCGATGGCTGCAACCAGGATGTCGGCGCCGCGCGCCTTGTCCGCTAGCGCCTTGGTGCGGCTGTGGCAAATCGTGATGGTGCACCTGGCTGCGAGCAACTCCAGTGCCATGGGGCGCCCAACGATGTTGGACTGGCCGATGATCACGGCGTCGAGCCCCTCCAGCGAGCGTCCCGTGCGCTCGAGCATGGTCATGACGCCTTTGGGCGTGCAGGGGCGCAGCAGCGGCATGCGCTGCACCAAGCGTCCGACGTTGTAGGGGTGGAATCCGTCGACGTCCTTGGTGGGGAGGATGCGCTCGGTGATCGCTGTCTCGTCGAGCTGCTCGGGCAAGGGGAGCTGAACCAGGATGCCGTCGATCTTGGGGTCGGCATTGAGTTGATCGATCAGGCCCTCAAGCGTCTCCTGGCTCGTCGTCGCGGCGAGTTCGTGAAGCTCTGAGTAGAAGCCGACTTCAGCGCAGGCCTTACGCTTGTTGCGCACGTAGACCTGAGAGGCGGGATTCTCGCCGACGAGCACCACGGCAAGCCCGGGCGCCCTCCCGCCGTTTGCGAGGAGATGCTCCACCTGTGTCCGAACGTCTGCGCGGATATCCGCTGCGATGGCCTTGCCGTCGAGTATTGCTGCGCTCATGTCTTACTCGCATGTCCTATAAAGAACAGCATGATAGCGAGTCGCCGCAGCGGACGGAATGCCTTGGTCGCCATGAGATCGAAGGGCCGGTCCTCCAGAAGACCCTGCACAACGGCCTTGACGTGCCCTTTCTCGCTCAGTAGACTTCGCGGTCTTCGGTTTCCGGCTACTTGTATCGAGTGGCAGCGCATGGACGATCCGAAGCCGGGGTATAGCGCAGTCTGGTAGCGCGCCTGCTTTGGGAGCAGGATGTCGGGGGTTCGAATCCCTCTACCCCGACCAATACGCCAATCAGGCAGCGTCGGCAGGCGCAACTGCGCCGCGACCGCACCCAGTTAAGCGCCCGTAGCTCAGCTGGATAGAGCAACGGCCTTCTAAGCCGTGGGTCGCAGGTTCGAGTCCTGCCGGGCGTGCCAAGCAGCGAGTTATCGTCGATTACCAGGGTTCGGCAAGTTGCGATAAGATGAGGGCAGGAAGCCCGAGTATCGGTTCTATGGTGGATGTAGCTCAGTTGGTAGAGCGCTGGATTGTGATTCCAGTGGTCGTGGGTTCGAGCCCCATCGTCCACCCCAATTTTCGACAGCGGTTGGCCGTGCAGTGGCGCGCCGAGCGTTTCAGACCAGACAACTCAGAGTCAACGCGGGCCGTTAGCTCAGCTGGTAGAGCAGTGGACTCTTAATCCATTGGTCGTAGGTTCGAATCCTACACGGCCCACCAAACAAGGCAGCCGGCTACGTCGTCAGACGTGCCGGCTTTTTTGTGGCGATGAGCAACCTGGCGGGTTTCCCCGCAGCGCGCAGCGAGGTGGTCGCAAGCGCCCGATTTGGCATGAGTTCACCTGCGATTGGAGGATCAGGCTGCTGGCCGTGGTTTGCGTCAGTCCGGTCTTTGCTTGGCTCGATCCTGGGAGGAGCGTGCCTCCGCGTTGGTGGTTGCGCTTCCTGCGCGGTTACTTGACGCTCGATTCCTGGCTGACTAATCTCCTGCTCTCCGCGCAGCAGGTCCAGTTGAGCGCAGAAGTGGCCCCGCTCGAATCATGAGGAGGGCGCGGACATTGAGCGCAGTTTTCGCGATTGCTCCATTTTCGGCGCCTTGTCGTCGTCGAGAATGACCGGGCACCGCCGCCCCGCCAGGTGATGTCTCTAAGTCTCTGTTTTCTTAGGGGCGGCGACCTTAGTCGAACTTATTGCCAAGCCCAGGTCCGCCCGGATGGAGTCTTTAGGGCTTGGCCGCGGTGACCGCCGTACCGAGCAGCCAGCGTGTATCCGAAATATTTTGGGCTCAAAGAGCCTAGCTTCTCGATTGCCCCAGATCCGCAATACCTCTTCCTGAGCGAGCAGCATAAGGAGGCGCTTGCCCACCTGCTCTATGGCGCGGGAGAAAGCGGCGGCTTCGTGCTCCTCACGGGTGAGGTCGGGACTGGCAAGACAACCGTTTGTCGCGCCTTCCTGGAGCAGCTCCCCGAGGGGGTCGAGATTGCGCTTATTCTCAACCCGGCGCAGTCGGCGAATGAACTCCTGACCAATGTCTGCGACGAGTTTCGGATTCCGCTTCCCAAGGGGAAGCTGTCCAACAAGATGCTCGTCGACCGGCTCAACGAGTATCTGCTGGAGGTTCATGCCAAGGGGCGCAGGCCGGTGCTGATCATCGACGAGGCGCAGAATCTCCTGCCTCAGGCGATGGAGCAGATCAGGCTGCTGACCAATCTGGAGACGACCAAGCATAAGCTGCTCCAGATCTTTCTGATCGGTCAGCCCGAGCTGCGGCGCATGTTGGAGCGCGATCGTCTCCGGCAACTCAACCAGCGCATTACGGCGCGCTTTCATCTCAACCCTCTGACTTTGAGGGAGGCCGGCGACTACATTCGCCATCGTGTCGCCGTGGCGGGTGTGGATCGGCCCTTGTTCTCCGCGCGTGCGATCCGCCGTATCTACAAGTTCTCTGGCGGCGTGCCGCGTCTGATCAACATCCTCTGTGATCGCGCCCTCTTGGGCACTTGCGTCACCCGTGGCTCACAGGTCACGCCAGCAATCGTCTCTGCGGCGGCGCGTGAGGTGCGCGGCGATCCCATCGACGAGACCGCTCGGTCCCCACTGCAACTTGCGCTCATCGCCCTGCTTTCTTTCGGTGTGGCCGCGGCGCTTGCGTTTGCGGCCAATTCACGTCTCGGTTTGGATCCCGGGCAACTGGTGGCTGGGTTTGTCGCGCAGGAGCCTGCTGAGGTGCTTGAGATCCCGGATGCGTCCGCTGATAGGATCGAGGTTGTCGAAGAGGCGCCAGACGCGGACGAACCCGCTGCGGGTGACAAGCCGCTGATGGACACGGCATCGGTGACTGGGGAGGGGGCTGAGCTGTCCCCAAGCCGGATCGATGAGAACAGAGGGCCGCAGCCTGGAGTCCTTGGAAGCCCCTCGCCGGCTGATGACGCTGAGGCGCCAAGGCAGGAAGCGCTGCCAGCGAGCCTTTCGGTCGAGGATCTGGCGCTGCCCAAGGCCGAGGCCATGATCTTGCTGCTCAGGCGTTGGGGGCTGCAGCTGAGCACGCTTGGCATCGGGGATCCGTGCGAGCGGATACTCACCTTCGGTCTGACCTGCGCGCAAGAGCAGGGGCGTTTGAGCCATGTCCGCTTCTTCGATCTTCCCGCGCTACTCCAGGTCACTGGGGTGGATGGCGAGGTCGGCTATGTGCCCTTGGCCAAGCTGGGGGTGACGGAGGCGGTGCTCGAGGCGCCTGATGGTGCCGAGCCTGTCGCCGTCGCTGACCTGGAGTCAGCCTGGACCGGCGACTATCTCTTGATCTGGAAACTGCCGCCAAGCGGCTCGGATCTCATTGCCATGGGCTCTTCCGGCGAAGATGTGCGCTGGCTGCGAGAACAGCTGGCAAAGGTGCCGGATTTGGGCGTGCTCAAGAGCGATTCGATGGATTTCGACGCGGCTTTGGAGAGTGCTTTGCGGGCCTTTCAGGCATCGCAGGGGCTCATGCCCGACGGCATTGCGGGGCCGCGGACCTTTATTGCGCTCGAGCACGCGGTCTCTCTGCCTGGCGTCCCGCGCTTGGGCTTGGGTGAACCCGAGGCGGAGCCTGCCGAGGGCGAGCCATGAGCTATATCCTCGAGGCGCTCAAGAAATCCCAGCAGGAGCGTGAACTCGGTCAGGTTCCCACCTTGGATGCAAGCGGGCTTTTCGTTGAGGACAAGCAGCCCGTATCACACAACTACTGGGTCTTCTTGGCCGTCGGGCTGGCTGCCTTAGCCGTGGTGATTGCGCTCTACGCGGCCTTTCGCGGTGGGCAGCAGGCAGAGCGACAGACGGACGAGGGTCCCTTGACTGCCGAGACTGCCGAGGCGCAGATGCCAGGTCTGAGCCCTGCACCCGCAGTCGTGCCGCCTGGAACTCCCCGCGCGGCATCGTCGTCCACGCCAACAATCAAAACGGTTGCTCCGCCACTGATCGAGGCGCCGCCCCCGAAGCGCGTGGCGCGGCCGATTCCGCCGGCTCCCGTTCTTCCCGCTGATATCCCTGAGCCTGACGTCCGCGAGTCTTACGAGGTCTCAGCAGGCGGTACGCCGGATTCTGCGATGGAGGAGGCGCTTCTCCGCCAGTTGCAGGCCGAACAAGACGCCCTCAGCGAGACGCGCGAATTCATCGATGAGCGGCCAGAGCAGAGTGCCATTCCGCCGGACCTGGTCCAGGATATCGAGAGCTTCAAGCAGCGGCTCCGACGTGAGAAGGGTCTTCCTCCGTCGAAACCGGAGCACAAAGGCGTCAAGATCACCGGTGACCCGACTCGACTGCGCTTGACTGCCCAGCAGCGCGCCATGGTTCCCGCCTATCTCATGACCGTGCATGTCTACGACGAAGACCCGGACAAGCGTTTCATCGTCCTGAACGCCATGAGGTACCGTGAGGGCGAGGACACGCTGGAAGGTCTGCGGGTCGAGCAGATCCTCAAGGAAGGCGCCGTGCTCAGCCATCTAGGAAATCCCTTCTACGTTGCGCGTTGAGCCTGATTGAGCACAGATGCTTGCGGCGCTAAGAAAGTGCTCATCAATTGTTTCCCGATGCGAGCGATCCTGCCCGAAATCGCCCCCTGACCCCCCCCCTTTGCGAAAGGGGGGAAGTTGCTGGCCCCCCTTTGCGAAAGGGGGGAAGTTGTTGATGGTCACTTTCTAAGGGGCTGGTTGTTGTCAAGGATGATGTCGGTGCCTCGGGTCTTGGTGGCTCATCATGAGAAGCTGTCTGGAAACTCCTAGGGAGGCTTCGCCTAAGACCGACGAGTCATGGCATCGGGATCGCTATCGGAATCGCTATCGTCGGTTCGATCCCGATCCCGATCCCGACGGCCTTGGATGGTCGGACGCTTCATCGAAATTTGACTCATCTGCGAGCATTTTGCGCCCTCAAGGATCCTAGGGGCCTCTACGATGATTTCCAGACAGCCTCTGAGACAAGCTGCCGTGAGCGGCGCGCGGGGTCTGGACCCCGTTCGCCGGGCTCATGAGGTCTCGGGACGGCTCAGTCGACAATCTCCGCCTTCTCGATAATGACGTCCTCGAGCGGGACGTCCTGGTGGCCGTTTTTGCTCCCGGTGTTGACGGCCTTGATGGACTCCACGGTCTCCATGCCCTCGACCACCTTGCCGAACACGCAATAGCCCCAGCCGTCCTGACTGGGATAGTCGAGGAAGTCGTTGTTCGACACGTTGAAGAAGAACTGAGAGGTGGCCGAGTGCGGGGCCATGGTGCGGGCCATGGCAATGGAGCCAACCACGTTCTTGAGGCCGTTCTTCGCCTCGTTCTCGATCGGGGCGCGGGTCGGTTTGGCGTTGAAGTCTGGCGTCATGCCGCCGCCTTGGATCATGAAGCCGTTGATGACGCGGTGGAAGAGCGTGCCGTCATAGTGGCCATCACGGACGTACTGCTCGAAATTGGCGCAGGTGGCGGGGGCCTTTTCCGGGTCGAGTTCGACGAGGATGTCGCCGTGATTGGTCGTGATCTTGATCATGCAATAGCTCCAAAGCGTTGAGTTGCGCCGACTCGGGCGCCTGGTCTCGTCTCGATTCCAAGTCGTCACATGGTAAGGACTTTTGCTGGGCTCGGAAAGGCGCCGCCACCCGAGGATAGCGGCCTTTGCTAAGATGTAAGGCTTCTTCACAGTCCATTCTTCGAGTCGAATCGCCCAGATGCTTCAGATCTACAATAGCCTGACCCGTCAAAAAGAGCCCTTCACACCGATCGAGCCTGGGAAGGTTCGGATGTATGTTTGCGGGATGACGGTGTACGACTATTGTCACCTGGGGCACGCGCGCGTCATGGTCGTGTTCGATGTCGTCTACCGCTACCTGCGTGAGGTTGGGTACGACGTGACCTACATTCGCAACATCACGGACATCGACGACAAGATCATCCGCCGTGCCAATGAGAACGCCGAGCCCTTCGCCGCGCTGACCGAGCGCTTCATCGCGGCCATGCACGAAGACGCCGAGGCGCTTGGTGTCCTGCCGCCGACGGACGAGCCGCGGGCGACCGCCCACATGAGCGAGATTCTCGACATGGTGCAGACCCTGGTCGAGCGCGGCTTGGCCTATGCGGCGGATAACGGCGACGTCTACTTCTCCGTGAGCCAGTTTCCAACCTACGGCAAGCTCTCCGGCAAGGATCCGCAGGATCTGCGCGCTGGCGCTCGGGTCGAGATCGGTGAGGCCAAGCGCGACCCGCTCGATTTCGCGCTCTGGAAGGCGGCCAAGCCGGACGAGCCGGCCTGGGATTCGCCCTGGGGACGCGGGCGGCCGGGTTGGCACATCGAGTGCTCCGCCATGAGCACCTGCGCCCTGGGCAATCATTTCGATCTCCACGGCGGCGGGGCGGACCTCCAGTTCCCGCATCACGAGAACGAGATTGCCCAGTCCGAGGGCGCGACCGGCGAGCCCTTCGTCAACGTCTGGATGCACAATGGATTCGTCCGCGTCAATGAGGAGAAGATGTCCAAGTCGTTGGGCAACTTTTTCACCGTGCGCGAGATCTTGCAGCGGTATCGACCGGAAGAGGTGCGTTATTTCATCCTCACCAGCCAATACCGCAGTCCGCTCAACTACGACGATGAGCACCTGCAAGGCGCACGCGGTGCGCTGACGCGCATCTACACCGCGCTGCGCGATCTGCCGCCGGCCGAGCCCGCGGGGGGCGAGTCGTTCCGGGAGCGCTTCACGGCCGCGATGGACGACGACTTCAATACGCCTGTGGCGCTGGCTGTGCTGTTCGACCTGGTTCGGGAGATCAACCGTGCTCGTGGCGAGGATCTGCAGTGCGCCGCCGCACTCGGCGCGGAGCTCAGAGAACTCGGCGGCTTGATGGGGATTCTGCAGTCCGATCCGGAGGCCTTCTTGCGTGGTGAGTCCGCATCGGATGGGCTCTCGGACGCGGAGATCGACGCCCTCATCGAGCAGCGGCGCGCGGCGCGCGCGGCGAAGGATTGGGCAGAGGCCGACCGCGTCAGAGATCAGTTGACCGAGGCTGGGATCCTCTTGGAGGACGGCGCGGCTGGCACGACCTGGCGCCGAGGCTAGTGCTTAGGTGATTGCCGGAAAGTCTCATCCCAGCTGGCGCCGGATCGGGGTTTGCCGTCAAGGAGCGCCGGCGGGAGCAGCGCCAGGCTCTGTGGGCGCCGGTGCGGCAGGGAAGGCGGGCCTCGAGACACGTCAGCGGGGATGCGCTTTGACAGAAATCGCCTAAGCGCCGGTCGTCCTATGCAAAAGCCCCATACAGAATCCAGATCCACCAAGCAGCCGTCGACGCCGGACCTCGTCGGGTCTGCCGATGCGCTCGAGCGTCACGATGACCTCTGGATCGAGGTCATCCGTAAGATGGATGAAACCTACTCCGACCTGGTGCGTTATCAGGTCGAGCTGGAGGAGAAGAACGCGGCCTTGGAGGCGGCGCACCAGTTTATCTCGAGCGTCCTCGCCTCGATGACGGATGTGCTCATCGTCTGCGACATCAACGGCCGGATCGAAGAGGTCAATCCGGCCTTGGAGTCATTGACCGGGGTCCCCGAGGAGGGGCTGATCGGTCGTCCCTTCCAATCCCTGCTCACCACCGAGTGCCTGGAACTCGCCAGCGGCTTTGCCGAGACCATCCGTAACAATGCCGTCCACGATTGCGAACTCACGCTGCGTGCCGCGCAGGAGGATGTGCCGCTTGCGGTGAATTGCTCGTCGCGCTACGACTCCCGGGGGCGCCTGGTGGGGATGGTGCTGATCGGCCGCCCGGTGGGCGAACTCCGCCGCGCCTACGAGGCCCTAAACCGGGCGCATGACGAACTCAAACAGGCCCAGAGTCAGCTCATCAGTGCGGAGAAGATGGCGTCGCTCGGGCGCTTGGTCGCTGGGGTTGCGCACGAGCTGAACAATCCCATCAGCTTCGTCTACGGCAACGTGCATGCGCTGGCGCGCTACCGCAAACGCCTGCGGACCTATTGCGACGCTGTGGATGCGTCTGACCCGCCGGAGTCTCTGACGGCGTTGAAGGCGGAGCTGCGGATCGAGCGTCTGCTCGATGACCTGGACCCATTGATTCGTGGCACGCTGGAGGGCGCCGAACGCGTTCGCGATGTCGTCCAGGATTTGCGACGCTTCTCGAGTGGTCAAAAAGGTGAGCACACGGGCTTCGATCTGGTCCATGTCATCGAGACGGCCGTGCGCTGGGTGACCAAGGGCAGTCATCCAGGCGCCCAGGTCGAGACGCAGCTGCCGGAGCGGGTTGATATCTGCGGTCATGCGGGCCAGATCCATCAAGTGGTGATGAACTTGGTGCAGAACGCGCTGGATGCGATCAAGGGTGTCGACGGGGCCCGGGTGTCTATCAGGCTTGAGACGCTGACGCATGCAGATCGCCTGGTTGCGGGTCCTGCGCAGGCTGGGTTCTCCGCCGTGCGGCTTTGTGTCGAGGATAACGGTCCTGGAATCCCGGAGCCCGACCTGCTGAAGATCTTCGATCCCTTCTTCACCACCAAGCCGGTCGGGCAGGGTACCGGGCTCGGCCTCTCCATCAGCTACGGCATCGTGGCGGATCACGGCGGCCGCTTGATGGCGGAGAATCGGGCGGAGGGTGGTGCTCGGCTCACCATGGAGCTTCCCGCATGAGTGCTCAGGTGTCGATGCTGTGGCTGCAATCCGGAGGCTGCGGTGGATGTTCCATGTCCCTGCTCTGCGCCGAGGCGCCCTTGCTGCCGGACGCCCTGGCGACAGCGAATCTCGAACTGCTATGGCACCCGTCCTTGAGCGAGGCGAGCGGCGACGAGGTCTTGGATCTGCTGGCGGCCCTGGAATCCGGGGCCGTGCCGCTGGACATCCTCTGCGTCGAGGGTGCCTTGCTGCGCGGGCCCGAAGGCTCCGGGCGCTTCCACCTGCTGGCGGGGACGGATCGCGCCATGATCGACTGGGTGCGGGCGCTGGCCGAGCGGGCTCGATTCGTCGTCGCCGTTGGCAGCTGCGCGGCCTTCGGTGGAGTGACCGCGGGCGGCCCGAACCCGACGGATGCCTGTGGGCTGCAGTTCGAAGGCGTGCACTGCGGAGGACTGCTCGGTGCCGAGTATCGCGCTGCTTCCGGACTTCCCGTGGTGAACGTGGCCGGCTGCCCGACCCATCCGAATTGGGTCTGCGAGACGCTTGTGGCCCTCGCGCTGGACGCGCTCGCCGAGACCGACCTGGACCCCTATCAGCGACCCCGGATGTTCTATGACCATTTGGTCCATCACGGTTGCCCGCGCAACGAGTTCTACGAGTATAAGGCCAGCGCTATCAGACCTTCAGACCTCGGGTGTCTCATGGAGCACCTCGGCTGCCTGGGCACCCAGGCGCACGCGGACTGCAACATGAGGCTCTGGAACGGTGAGGGCTCCTGTACGCGCGGCGGTTATGCCTGTATCAACTGCACGGCGCCAGAGTTCGAGGAGCCTGGACACGCCTTTCTGAAAACGCCCAATATCGCTGGGATTCCGATCGGCCTGCCGACCGATATGCCGAAGGCCTGGTTCGTCGCCCTGGCCTCGCTCTCCAAGGCGGCGACGCCAGAGCGTTTGAGGCGCAATGCGGAGGCGGACCATCTGGTTGTGTCCCCCTCCGTGCGTAACCCTTATCGGCGTTAATGGTGCGGGACACGCCTTCATTCAGGAAAGGTCATTTGAACGGCGACGAGCGCGAAGCGCATAAGGAGGACTCGATCATCGTCCAGTCTAAGAAAGCGTCCATCAACAACTTCCCCCCTTTCGCAAAGGGGGGCTAGGGGGGATTTCGGGCGGCATCGCTCGCATCGGGAAACAATTGATGGACACCCTCTAAGCGCGCGGTCGGTGGGAGCGGCGCCCCGCCGCGACGTCTGCGCGGTGCCGACTCAACCGACTTGGTGATGCGATGATCAACGCCCACAAAGGGTTTCAATCTCTGATCGCTCGGGCTGGATCTCGCCCCAGATTGCAGTGCCTGCGCGAGAAAAGTCGCTGTTTCGATGCCCGTCCTTGGCGCCAGTTCGCTTTCGGATCCTTGCGTCTGGGCTCATCTGTCTCTCGCTATTCGGCGCACTGCTTGGCGGCGCAAGGAGTTTGGCGAGGCCGTCGGTTGACCCGTTGCGCTCGCGCGAGGTCGAGGCGCGCGGTCCCCATGCCGACGTTTAGAGCGTGTCCATCAATTGTTTCCCGATGCGAGCGATGCCGCCCGAAATCCCCCCTAGCCCCCCTTTGCGAAAGGGGGGAAGTTGTTGATGGTCACTTTCTTAGCCCGGACCCGCGATGAGTCGTCTTGTTGTCGGTCCCTTCAACCGCGTGGAGGGTGATCTCGAGGTTCGTCTCGAGATCGATGGCGGGCAGGTCAAAGAGGCTTGGGTGATCTCTCCGCTCTATCGCGGCTTTGAGCAGATCATGCTTGGTAGGGATCCCTTGGATAGCCTGGTGATCGTGCCGCGCATTTGCGGGATCTGCTCCGTGTCGCAGTCCATGGCTGCCGTCCATGCGCTGCGCGAGGCGCAGGGTATCCAGATGCCGCCCAATGGTGAGCTTGCGACCAATCTCATGCTCGCTTGCGAGAACCTTGCCGACCATCTCACGCATTTCTATCTCTTCTTCATGCCGGACTTCGCTCGGCCCATCTATGCCCAGGAGCCCTGGTACCTCAGTGTCGCTGAGCGCTTCCGTGCCGGGTCTGGGAGTGCCGCGAAGGAGTTTCTGCAAGCGCGCGCGCAGCTCCTGCATCTCATGGGGCTGCTGGCTGGCAAGTGGCCGCACAGCCTGAGCCTTCAGCCCGGCGGCTCGACACGCGCGGTGCAGGCGCAGGAGCGCATTCGGCTTGCCATGATCCTGGCTGGGTTTCGCCGTTTTCTCGAGGCGCGGCTGTTTGGGGATGCTCTCGAGGCGATGCTTGCGCTGGATGGGATCGCGGCCCTGGAGGCTTGGAGTGACCGGACGTCGCAGGCAGGGGGTGATTTTGGGGTCTTCCTCCAGCTCGTGCGGCATCTCAGGCTCGATCGGCTTGGCTGCGCAGTCGACCGCTTCATGAGCTACGGAAACTATCAGGGCGAAGGCCGCTGCCGCTTTGCCCCTGGGCTCTGGTGCGATGGCGAGCTGTTCCCGCTGGATGCCAGTGCCATCGCCGAGGATCTGTCTCACGCCTTCTTGCTCGGCGGTTCCAAGCCGCAGCACCCGACTGCCGGCAATACGCTGCCGGTGGCCGAGAAGCCCGGGGCCTATACCTGGTGCAAGGCGCCACGGCTGGATGGTCGCGTCGTCGAGGTGGGTGCGCTGGCGCGTCAGGTCGTGGATGGTCAGCCGCTGATCAGGGAGCTGGTCGACCGCTCCGGCGGCAATGTCGCCAACCGGGTGATTGCGCGTCTCATCGAGTCGGTGCGTCTCTTGGTCGCGATGGAGGCTTGGGTGCGGGCGCTCGAGCCCGGCGAGCCCTTCTGCGTCTCAGGCCCGATGCCCCAGGAGTGTGAGGGGGTCGGTTTGGTCGAGGCCGCGCGCGGCAGCCTCGGGCACTGGCTGCGGGTGCGCAATGGGCGGATTCTGAACTACCAGATCGTGGCGCCGACCACTTGGAATTTTTCGCCGCGTGATCATCAGGGCGTGCCTGGCGTCTTGGAACAGGCGCTGGTTGGGACAGAGGTCCGAGAAGGGGAGCGCACGCCGGTCGCGGTGCAGCACATCGTGCGCTCCTTCGATCCCTGCATGGTCTGCACGGTGCATTGAGGTGAAGCCGACGCGATGCCGTGCTGGCATCGAGTCAGTTCGCGCCCCAACACCCGGGCCTCGGCGTCGCACGGGAAACGCCATCGACGCGCGTTTCCCGAAAGCCGGGGCCTGTCGTCCGAAGCCGCGCTCAGTAAACGGAGAGCGGGTCGCAGGCGCGCTGGCACTCCTGATAACGGTTCGAGCAGTAGCCATAGAGGTTCCCCGCGCATGGCCACCAGGGGTAGCCGCACTCATCTTCCCCAAGGGCAGACGCCAAGCACCAGCGATAGCCGCGGAAGGCATTGGCATAGCCCGCCTCACACTGACGGTAGTCGTAGCGTGCCTCCTCATCGCAGTTATTCTTGTCGGTGCGGCAGTCTGCGAGGCAGCTGAGTTCGACGAACTGCTGTGGTACAGGCCCGTCTGGGCTGAGCGACTTTGCGCAGCCCCCGAGCGCGAGCAGGGGGATGAGTACCCCTGCCAGGAGCGCAAGCGCGCCCTTGGTCAGCGGTGATTCGAAACGCGGTCTGCGGGTGTCTGGCCTCATCGGTTTCACTCCAATCTCGATCGGCGAATGAGGAAGCGTCTCCATGACGTCATGGCCGGGAACTTTAGCTGGAAATCGCGACAATGTGCACCTTTAATAACAAAGGACCACACGGGGGCGCGGGATCGGGGTAAACTTTTGCCCCGTTCGATCACGATGGCTAAGTGGAGAAAGCCTATGTTTCGACTGGTCGCCATTGCCGCCGCAGCGTCGTCCCTCATCGCTGGCTGCGCCTTCTTGCCGCCCAATCATCTGGGCGGGATCGCTACCAAGGTAACGCCCGGGGAGTATGGCGATCGGCTATGTCGGCATCTGGATCTGGAGGACTATGCCGGGTGCGTGAGCGAGGTGCTCGAGTATTTCGAGACCCCGCATCCAAACGATCTTCCGCCTGGCCACTCGACCTCCGGGCCGATTGCCGTGATGTTCGAGGAGGAGGTCTACACCGGGCACTATGATTCCGCGCCGCCCTTCGCCGCGAGTTTTCGCGTTTCCAATGGTGTCAATGCCTGCAGCGCGAGCTATAACGCCGGCGCTGATTCGCGGGACGCCTTGTTCGATGTCTATTGCAATGACGGGCGCAGCGGCTGGGCTGACATGATCCTGGCCATGGATGGGCGCAACGGAATCGGCAAGCTTGCCCTGGACGACGGATCGCAAGCGAACATCGTCTTCGGCTATCTCCCGCTCGGACAGGCTGAGCCTTACCCCTATCGGCCGTGAGTGCGCGAGCGCCGGGCGGTGCGTGCCCGGCGGACGCTGCGCACCCCTGGCTTAGACAGTGTCCATCAATTGTTTCCCGATGCGAGCGATGCCGCCCGAAATCCCCCCTAGCCCCCCTTTGCGAAAGGGGGGAAGTTGTTGATGGACAGTTCCTTAGCGCTGCTCGCGGCTTCTGAGCCGCTGCGTCAGCTGCTGGATCTCGCGCTGCATCTGGAGGTTCTCGAAGGGGCGCAGTGATGGGATCTGGCGATTCATGAGTCCCTCGAGCAGCTGCTGGCTTGATCTCACCAGCCCCACCAGCTCGCCGGAGACCCGTACCGTCTCGTAGGTATTCCAGGCGGCCGCGATGTCCTTCTCCAGTTCTAGGCGCGCCTTTTCAACCTGCTTTGCCTGGTCCTTCAGGTACTGGCGATAGACGCCGGCTGCCTGAATGGTGAGCTGTTGCGCCTCCAGGTTCGCGTTGAGCAGGTCCGCCTTCTCCGGGGCCTGCCGCAGCAGCGTCTCTGTGTCGCTCGCGAGCGCCTGCGCTTGATCGATAATGCCGTCGATCTGTGGTAGATAGCGCTCGCTGATCGCTGCTTCGATCTGCGCATGCATGCGGTCGAGCGATTTCAGAAGGACGACATAGAGGCCGTAGTAGCGCCGGGCGCTTTGCAGGTCCTCGCCGCTTTCCTCGACCAGCGCCTCGAGCTGCAGCGTGATGGTCTTGACGTTGTCGAAGAGGATACCGAGGTCCACCATGTTGTCACCGACCACGGTGGAGAGCAGAAACTCGAGCTGCTCGTCGCCGACGTCGAGTCCCAAGTTGCGCAGCTCTTGGCCGAACTGGCGCTTGAGCTGTCCGATCTCTTTGCTGGTGCGCTTGATGTCCGCCTCGCGTCTCGCGATGAGGTCGTCATAGTCGTCCACCGTCCTCTTGATGGTGGACTCCTCAGGCGCGGAAACGCGTTTCTGTCGATAGGTCGCGATGTCGGCGCGTGCGGCCAGGATCTCTTGCTGCAAGGACTGGATGCGCTCACGGTACTTGAGTGCCGGTGAGACGGTGAGGAGGTTCACAGTCTCGTCAAGCAAGGCTTGGATCTCCGCGCTGTTAGAGCGCTGATCCTGACCAAACCACGCCTTCTCGGGCAGTTCGGCCTGGCGCTCCTCCAGCGCCAAGGTATCCTCCAAGGTTGGTACGACGGAGTCCCAGACCTGGCCGAAGTCCTCGTTCTCCTGAAAGAGTCCGCGTGCATCCTGCATTGCCTGCTCGGCGAAATCGCGGGATTCACGCCACCAGTCGGTGGCGATGTCGCGCGTCTGTCCCCAGGCGCCACTTTGACTCGAGGCGGGGCTGTCTTGCGCTGACAGGGATGGAGGCAAGGCCATGGCGAGGCTGATGGTCAGTGGGATCGCGCAGCGAGTGAGTGAAGACATGGTGAGATTTGGCTGTTTGCGGGTCTTGGGGTGACTTGGCATGCGCATAGCTTGACGCGCTAGGGCCTGGTGTCAATGCGGGCGGGCTGCGCAATCTCAGGATCGAGAGGCGGCCCCGTCGCTTGTTGTCTTAGGACCGTGTCCATCAATTGTTTCCTGATAGGAGCGATGCCGTCCGAAATCCCCCCTAGCCCCCCTTTGCGAAAGGGGGGGAAGTTGTTGATGGACAGTTCCTTAGGATCGAGAGGCGGCCTCGTGGCTTGTTGTCCTAGGACCGTGTCCATCAATTGTTTTCTGATAGGAGCGATGCCGCCCGAAATCCCCCCTAGCCCCCTTTGCGAAAGGGGGGAAGTTGTTGATGGACGCTTTCTTAGCGCGTCCAGGCCGAGGTGGCTCGGGCGGCGTGGCGGCGTATTCGCGGCATTTGTTTTCGGCGGCGCTCTTTGTTAGTGTAGCCCGCTGCTCTCGGGGGTCGTTCCGAGGGCGCGCTTCATGGTGGCTTGCGCCGGTCCCCTCGCAACGTGAAGCCGTGAACCCGGTCAGGCCCGGAAGGGAGCAGCCGCAGCGGTTGAATCGTGTGCCGGGGTGTGGCTGGCGTCGGCCGCCGCCCCCATCTTCATGGGTGCGATGCCTGTCGAGTCGTGCCGATCCTGACCTCACCGCTTGCGATCATGTGCCGTTTTGGCCAGTTACATGGGTGGGGTCAGCCGCATCTGCTACACTCCCGCGCAATCTGAATCCTCAACATCACTTCCGGTCGATCTCAGTCGCGCATGTCTTATCAGGTGCTAGCCCGCAAATGGCGTCCTCGCGCGTTCGACGACATCGTCGGGCAGCAGCATGTGGTGCGGGCGCTGTCGAACGCGCTTGACCGGGACCAGCTCCACCACGCCTATCTCTTCACGGGCACGCGCGGAGTCGGCAAGACGACGCTTGCGCGCATCCTCTCCAAGGCGCTGAATTGCGAGCAGGGCGTCAGCTCGCGTCCATGCGGGGTTTGCTCCGCCTGCCAGGAGATCGACGGTGGGCGTTTCGTCGATCTGCTGGAGGTTGACGCGGCCTCGCGCACCAAGGTTGATCAGACGCGCGAGTTGCTGGACAACGTTCCCTACGCCCCAGCGCGGGCGCGCTTCAAGGTGTACCTCATCGACGAGGTCCACATGTTCTCCTCGCACAGCTTCAATGCCTTGCTGAAGACCCTTGAGGAGCCCCCGCCGCACGTCAAGTTTCTCTTGGCGACGACGGATCCGCAGAAGATCCCCGTGACCGTCCTGTCGCGCTGCCTTCAATTCAATCTGCGCCGGCTGCTGCCTGGCGAGATTCGTGATCGGCTCGAGGTCGTCCTCAAGGCCGAGGGGGTGGATTTCGATGCCGGTGGCTTGCCCTTGCTGGCGCGTGCGGCCGATGGCAGCATGCGCGACGCCCTGAGCTTGCTGGATCAGGCCATTGCCTTCAGCGGTGGGCGCGTCGCCGAGGATGAGGTCCGGGCGATGCTCGGGACCGTAAGCGGCGATCTTGCGCTGAATATCCTCGACGCGCTCGCGGCCTCCGATGGCGGGCGCATCCTGGAAGAGGTCGAGCGGGTTGCGGCCTTGACGCCGGATTTTCCCGAGCTGCTGCGCGAGCTGATCGCGCTCATGCATCGTCTCGCGCTCATCCAGCAGGTTCCCGCGATCTTGGCGTCTGATGATCCAGACCATGGGCGACTGGCCGCGCTCGCCGCCGCCATGCAACCGGAGGACCTGCAGCTCTACTACCAGGTCGCGCTCACGGGGCAGGCTGATCTCCCGCTGGCGCCGGATCCTCGCGCGGGGTTCGAAATGGTGCTGCTCAGGGCGCTGGCCTTTCGCCCGGCTGCTGTGCCTCCTGGCAAGGCGACTGCTGCGGTCTCACCAGGGGCCGCTGCCGGCAGCCCGGGGCCGAGTGGGCAGGTGGCCTCCATGGCGGAGCGGCGCTCGGCCGGCGGAGGCGTCCAGCGTCCGGCCCCTGGTGGCTCGGTCACGCCGGTGCGCCCGCTCGAGTCCGCGGCGCCGCATGCGCCTGAGGCTAAGGCGCCGGTCCCCGCAGCCAGGATGGCGCCGAGTCCGGCGATGCTGGACGCGGCTGGGTGGCAACAGCTCATGGCCCGGCTGCCGCTCGGCGGTATTGCAAGTCAGCTCGCCCACAATTGCGGATTCTTGGAGCTGGCGGGCGGCAAGCTCATGTTGACCTTGGATCCCGCCGCGCAGCACCTGCGTGTGCCGAGCGCCGAGTCGAGGCTCGAGTCGGCGCTTGCAGAGGCCCTCGGGGTGGCGGTCAAATTGGAAATCCAGGTGGCTCGTCCGCGGGAGGAGACACTGGCGCAACGTCGTGCCCGTGAGGCTGGAGAGCGGCAGGATGCCGCGGTGCAGGCGCTGGAGTCCGATCCGGTCGCTCAGGCGCTGCGAGATGACTTCGAGGCCGAGTGGGTGCCCGGAAGCATGCGTCCAGCAGACTGATGCCCGACCGCGGGGTCCTGTAGCAAAGACCGCATCAATGATCGAGAGCGCCGCTTCGGCTCGGAGCCGCTCCCAAAGTACAAGCGCACCCGTCCGCGGGCACTTGGTTATAACCTCATGAGGTAGGCTGAAATGAAAGCTGGACTTGGCGGCTTGCTCAAGCAAGCCCAGAAGATGCAAGAAGACATGAAGCAGGCGCAGGAGCGCCTGGCGCAGGAAGAAGTCACTGGCGAGGCCGGCGGCGGCATGGTCAAGGTCACCATGACCGGTCAGCATCAGGTCAAAGCCGTCGAGATCGACCCGTCGCTCATGGGCGATGACAAGGAGATGCTCGAGGACCTGATCGCGGCCGCAACTAATGCAGCGGTTCAGCGTATCGCCGAGAAGGTCAAGGAGAACATGACGGAGCTGACCTCAGGTCTGCCGTTGCCGCCCGGAATGAAGCTCCCCTTCTAAAGGCGCCAAGCACGGATCATGGCCGAGCGCTCGCTGCTGAATCAGCTGATCGATGCCTTGCGTTGTCTGCCGGGCGTCGGTCCTAAGTCAGCACAGCGGATCGCCTTTCACCTGCTGGAGCGCGATCGCGAGGGGGGCGCGCGGCTCGCGCGCGTGATGGCAGCGGCTATGACAGGGATCCGTCGCTGTCAACGCTGCCGCACCTTCACCGAGAACGACCTCTGCGGGATCTGCGCCAGTACCAAGCGCGAGACAGGCAGTCTCTGCGTCGTCGAGCAGCCCTCCGAGGTGGTTGCGATCGAGCAGGCAACCGATTTTAGGGGGCTTTATTTCGTGCTCGGCGGGCGGCTGTCGCCGCTGGATGGCATCGGGCCGGATGCCCTCGGGCTCGACCACCTGGAGCGCCGTCTCTGCGAGGAGTCGATCGCCGAGATCATCCTGGCGATCAGCCCCACCGTAGAGGGCAGTGCGACCGCGCAGTTCATCGCTGACTGCGCAGCGCGACAGGGCGTGAAGGTGTCGCGCATCGCGCATGGCGTGCCGCTTGGCGGTGAGCTGGAGTATCTGGATGGGGGAACGCTCGCCTTGGCCTTCGCGGGGCGGCGCGACCTCTGATCCGCCGGTGGTGTCAAGCGGCGGACCTAAGTAACTGTCCAGAAACTACTTCCCGATTTGTTCGGTACCGTGTTTCCGCAAAGCGGGAAGTAGAATGTGGACGTCTGCTAAGAAAGCGTCCATCAACAACTTCCCCCCTTTCGCAAAGGGGGGCTAGGGGGGATTTCGGGCGGCATCGCTCGCATCGGGAAACAATTGCTGGACACTTGCTAAGCGGGCTGGGTGCGGCTGACTTTGCGAAGCCGTTTCGTGGCAGCGCCTCGCGGCGAGTCAATGGGGGAAGCGTTAAGTGTCAGACACGATTTTCGGGAAGATCGCTTCGGGCGAGATGTCTGCGGACATTGTCTATGAAGACGACGATGTCGTTGCCTTCCGCGACATCAGCCCTCAAGCGCCAACGCATGTTCTGGTCATTCCGCGCAAGCCGATTCCAACGCTGAACGATGCGGCGCCAGAGGACGCGGAACTCCTCGGCAAGCTGCTACTTGCCGCTGCGAAGGTCGCCGCGGCCGAGGGAATCGCTGAAGGCGGTTATCGAACCATCGTCAACTGCAATGCGGGAGCCGGTCAAACGGTGTTCCATCTTCACCTCCACGTGCTCGGTGGTCGGCCGATGCAGTGGCCTCCGGGGTAAACGCAGCAGTGAATGGGTTTGCGACTCGATAACCTGGTCTCTGAGTTGCTCTATAAGAGATCCAAGTAGGCAAGAGATGCACATAGGCCGGCATTGGCTCGGAGACTGCCGTCTGGGCAGCGAGTGGTTATCTCGTCGCCACTATTCTGAAGCGCCGGCTCGGGTTAGCATTGCACCCTGAGTCGCAGATCCATCGCGAGATGCTGGATAAATCCGACGACAACAGGAGAGAAGGGGGCGCCGTCGCCCAGATCAAACCCAACATGGCAGTGAAATCGAGCCCTCAAAAAAACGACGCGGATGGATCCAGGTCCTTCGAGCTAAAGGCGGCGAGCTTTACGCTGCCCATCATTCGCCTGGTGGACAATAATGTCGAAGCCGTCGCGGCGCGCCTCGGCAAGAAGGTTGAAAAGGCCCCTGATTTCTTTCGTAACACGCCTGTGGTCATCGACCTCAGCGAGCTTGAAGAGTCTGGCTCTGGCGGGGCTGACCTGCCCCTGCTGGTCGGTCTGCTACGCGGTTACGGCATGATTCCCTTCGGGGTGCGCGGTGGCAGCAAGGCGCAGAATGCGGCTGCCGAGGCCTTGGAGCTTGCCGTCTTGAGGGAGTCCTACGTCAAGCGGGATCGGCCCAAGGAGGACGAGCCGGCTGAGGCCGAGCCCAGAATCGAGGCGGGTGTTTCCGCGGAGTCGACGTCAGCGAGGAGATCCGCAGGCGGTGAGGACCAGGCAAGACGCTCCAAGCCGGGTTTCTTGCTCATCACCAAGCCAGTCCGATCCGGTCAGCGCGTCTATGCGGCGGGCGGCGATCTCTCCATTACAGCCGCTGTGAGTTCGGGTGCCGAGCTCATGGCGGACGGCAACATTCACGTCTATGGGCCGCTGCGCGGGCGCGCCTTGGCCGGTATGAGCGGTAATTTGGAGGCGCGCATCTTCTGTCAGGATCTCCAGGCGGAGCTTGTCTCCATCGCCGGTCACTATCGCGTCAGCGAGAACATTCCAACCGAAATGCGCGGGGTCCCCGTCCAGATTTTCCTGGACCAGAAGGTGCTCCGCATCGAAAAACTTTGATGGTCTGCAGAGCCAGGACATGGAACAGATCCCTTTAAGGAGGGTGTGACTTTGGCGAGAATTATCGTGATTACCTCTGGCAAAGGCGGCGTCGGTAAGACGACGACGTCGGCCGCCCTTGCGATGGGGCTGGCTCAGAGGGGCAAGCGCACGGTGGTCATCGACTTCGACGTGGGTCTGCGTAATTTGGACCTCATCATGGGCTGCGAGCGACGCGTCGTCTATGACTTCATCAACGTCATCAACGGTGAGGCCAATCTCAATCAGGCGCTCATCCGCGACAAGCGCTGCGACCACCTCTATGTTTTGCCTGCGTCACAGACGCGGGACAAGGATGCCTTGACCAAAGAGGGCGTTGAGCGCGTCCTGACGCAACTCTCGGAAGACTATGATTTCGTCGTTTGTGACTCTCCGGCGGGTATCGAGCATGGTGCCAACATGGCCATGTACTTTGCCGACGATGCCGTCGTGGTGACCAACCCCGAGGTCTCCTCGGTGCGGGACTCCGACCGCATGCTTGGGATCCTCTCTAGTCGGTCGCGTCGCGCGGAGAATGGTGACGAGCCGATCCGCGAGTATCTGCTTCTGACGCGCTATGATCCGCAGCGCGTGGCCAACGGCGAGATGCTGAGCGTCGACGATGTGCAGGAGATCCTCTCGCTTCATCTCTTAGGGGTCGTGCCCGAGTCGAAGGCCGTGCTCAACGCATCGAATGCTGGTGTGCCCGTCATTCTCGACCGCGAGAGCGACGCTGGGCAGGCCTACAATGACATGGTGTCGCGCTACTTGGGTGAGGATGTGCCGCACCGTTTCCTCAACCCTGAAAAGAAAGGCTTTCTGAGCCGCTTGTTCAAGGGGTGACCATCGATGGGCTTGCTCGATTATTTTATCTCGTCGCGCTCGAAGGGGACGGCGAATGTTGCCAAGGAGCGCCTTCAGATCTTGGTTGCGCACGATCGCGCTGCCCGCGATCAACCTTCCTATCTGCCGCAGCTGCAGGAGGAGATCCTCGCCGTCATTCGCAAATACGTGGATGTCGACCTGAGTGCGGTGTCCGTGAACTATGAGCAGGAGGACTCGCACGAGGTTCTGGAGCTGAACATCGTGCTGCCGGATACGATACACCAGCGAGCCTGATCAGGGGTTTGCTTGCCTCGGGCTTTGCGGGCTGGGTGCGACTTCGCGTACTTAGAAAATGCCCATCAATTGTTTCCCGATGCGAGCGATGCCGCCCGAAATCCCCCCTGGCCCCCCTTTGCGAAAGGGGGGAAGTTGTTGATGCGCACTTCCTTAGCTCTCCGCGGTGGGGTCACCTCGATCCTCAAGGAGCCGCAGTTCCCAAGACGCCTCAGTCCCCAAGGAGCAGGTGCTCGAGGATGCGCTGGTACATCCGTGAGAGCTGGTCGAGTTCTGCGACGCCCACGCACTCATCGACTTGATGGATAGTGGCGTTGATGGGGCCAAGCTCGACCACCTGGGCACCCGTGGGCGCGATGAAGCGACCATCCGATGTCCCTCCCGCCGTCGATAGCGCTGTCTCCACGCCATTGACTTCAGCGATTGCGCGTCTCACGGCCTCGACCAAGTCTCCCACAGGTGTGACGAAGGGATTGCCGGAAAGGCGCCAGCGGATGTCGTAGTGGAAGTCCCCTCGATCCAGGATGGTTGTGACCCTGGATTTGATGCTGTCCGGGTCTAGTTCGGTCGAGAAGCGCAGATTGAATTGCGCCTCTAGATGCCCCGGGATCACATTGTCGGCGCCCGTTCCCATGTTGAGGTTCGCGATCTGGAAGCTGGTCGCAGGGAAATAGTCGTTTCCCTCGTCCCAGACTTCGGCGCAGAGTGCGGCGAGTGCCTCGGCGCTTGCGTGAAATGGGTTCTTGGCGAGCTGCGGATAAGCGACATGGCCTTGCTTGCCGTGGATCTTCAGCCAGCCCGATAGACTGCCGCGCCGACCGTTCTTGATCGAATCCCCAAGCTTGGCCTGACTCGAAGGTTCGCCTACCAGGGCATAGTCGATCTGCTCGCCGCGCTGTTGCAAACGCTCGACGACCTTGACCGTGCCATCGACGGAAGGGCCTTCTTCATCACTGGTCATCAGAAAGGCGATCGAGCCGCAGTGATTGGGATGCTCGGCGAGGAATGACTCGACTGCGGTGACCATGGCCGCGATCGAGCCCTTCATATCGGCGGCGCCACGTCCAAACAGCTGGCCGTCTCGAATCACGGGCGCGAAGGGGTCGGATGTCCACTCATCCAGGGGGCCGGTTGGCACGACGTCGGTATGGCCGGCGAAGCAGAGGAGCGGGGCGCTGTCTCCGCGCCGCGCCCAGAGGTTGTTGACCTCGCCGAAGGGCATTGGCTCGATGGTGAAACCAAGCCTTTGCAGCCGCGCGGCAATGAGGTCCTGACAGCCGGCATCCTCGGGTGTGACCGAGGGCCGTGAGATGAGGTCGCAAGCCAGCTCAAGTGTCGCAGAGGTCATGCGAGCAGCTCCTCGTATTCGGCCTCGGAAAAGCCCAGGTGCCGCTTGGTGCCCGTGTCCAGCAGGGGGCGGCGGATGATGGCGGGGGCGTCCAGCATGAGCTTGATGGCAGTTGCCTCGTCGATGCCTTCTCGAGTGCTCTCCGGCAGCTTGCGCCAAGTGGTGCCGCGACGGTTCAGCAGCGCCTCCCAACCCAGCTCTGCCACCCAGGCGCGCAGCTGCTGCTCGTCAAGGCCGGCTTTCTTGTAGTCATGGAAGGCGTAATCGATGTTCCTGGCTTCCAGCCAGGCGCGCGCCTTCTTGACCGTCCCGCAGTTGGGGATGCCGTAAAGGGTAGGCATCAGATGTCGCGCAGCAGCTCGTTGATGCCGACCTTGCCGCGAGTCTTCTCGTCGACCTGCTTGATGATGACGGCGCAATAGAGGCTGTGGCTCCCGTCCTTGGCGGGCAGGTTGCCAGGGACCACGACGGCGCCCGGAGGCACGCGCCCGAACAGGGTCTCACCCGTTACCCGGTTGTAGATCTTGGTGCTCTGACCGATGTAGACGCCCATGGAAATCACGGCGCCCTCGCCGACGATGACGCCTTCGACGATCTCGGAGCGCGCGCCGATGAAGCAGTTGTCCTCAATGATGGTCGGTGCCGCCTGCACCGGCTCGAGGACGCCGCCGATCCCAACGCCGCCGGAGAGGTGGACGTTCTTGCCGATCTGGGCGCAGGACCCGACCGTCGCCCAAGTGTCGACCATGGTGCCGGAGTCGACATAGGCGCCAATGTTGACATAGGAGGGCATGAGCACGCAGCTGGGGGCAATGTAGGAGCCTCTGCGCGCTGTGGCCGGCGGCACGACGCGCACGCCGCTCTCGCGGAGTTCGCGTGAGCTGGTATCGGCGTACTTCGAGGGCACCTTGTCGTAATAGTTGGTGAAACCGCCCTTGATAAAGGCGTTGTCCTCAATGCGGAAGGACAGCAGCACGGCCTTCTTGACCCACTCGTGGACCACCCAATCGCCATCCTGCTTCTCGGCGACGCGAAGCTGTCCCTTGTCGAGCTGTTCGATGGTGTCCTGGACGGCGTCGCGAACGTGTGTCTCGACGGAGCGGGGCGTAATCTCCGCGCGTCTCTCGAAGGCTTCGGTGATGATGCTCTGATGATCAGTCATGACTTGCTCTACCTGTAAAGTAATGCTCGCTGTAATGTGGTGCTTGCTGCAATTTGATGCTTGCTGCAATTTGATGCTTGCGGTCGATTTGGTTTGACAGGCATCGGTTGGGCTTCGCCTTTCCTGC
Source organism: Thiorhodococcus mannitoliphagus (assembly GCF_010915725.1). Classification (GTDB taxonomy): domain Bacteria; phylum Pseudomonadota; class Gammaproteobacteria; order Chromatiales; family Chromatiaceae; genus Thiorhodococcus; species Thiorhodococcus mannitoliphagus. Next base: position 2,050 of record NZ_JAAIJR010000004.1, on the reverse strand, counting down.
GGCCTTGCGATCTGCACTTCCGCTCTGGGTGAGCGATCTTGGCTCGGGGTTGACCATTGCTATAAGCGTTCGATGAGGCGCCGGATGCGCTTGGCGGCATCGACGCATTCATCCAGGGGCGGGACGAGTGCGATGCGGACTCGGTTCGTTCCAGGGCTTGCGCCGTCGATCTCGCGCGCGAGGAAGCTTCCAGGGAGCACGGTGAGGTGCTCCTCCGCATAGAGGCGCCGGGCGAATTCGGTGTCGGAGATTGGCGTCTCGGGCCATAGATAGAAACCGGCCCCGCGCGGACCGAGGTCCATCGCGTCTCCAAGGATCTCTTCCATAGCAGCCAGCTTGTCGCGATACAGCTGACGGTTGGTGCGCACGTGCTCCTCGTCCTGCCAGGCGGCGATGCTTCCCCGCTGCACGGGCAGCGACATGGCGCAGCCGTGATAGGTGCGGTAGCTGAGGAATCCCTCGATGAGGCGCGCGTCACCGGCGACGAATCCAGATCTCAGCCCAGGCGCATTGGAGCGCTTGGAGAGGCTGTGAAAAACCATGCAGCGGCTGAAGTCTAGATTGCCGGCGGCGGCTGCGGCCTGCAGCAGGCCAGGTGGCGGCCGCGACTCATGGTGATAGATCTCGGAGTAGCACTCGTCGGATGCGATGACGAAGTCGTGCCGATGCGCCAGCTCGATGAGTTGTATGAAGGTTTCTTGGCTGAAGACCGCCCCGGTCGGGTTGCCTGGGGAGCAGATATAGAGCACCTGACAACGCTCCCAGGTCGCTGTATCCACGGCCTCGAAATCCGGGACGAAATCATTCTCTTTCAGGCAGGCGAGGTATCTCGGCTCCGCCCCGGCGAGCAGGGCTGCGCCCTCGTAGATCTGGTAGCAGGGGTTTGGCATCAGCACCAGGGGTTTGCGACTGCGGTCGACGACCGCCTGGGCGAAGGAGAAGAGTGCCTCCCGAGTGCCGTTCACCGGCAGGATCTGGTGCTCAGGGTCGATGCCGAGCCTGGTTGCCCCTTCGGCGGCAAGGTGAAAGCGACGACTCAGCCAGCTGGCGATGGTCTCGCGGAGTTCCTGGGTGCCGCGCGTCGTCGGATAGACTGCCAGCTGGTGCAGGTGCGTGATGACGGCGTCCGAGATGAGGCTCGGTGTCGGGTGCTTTGGCTCTCCGATATAGAGTGCGATGTGGTCAAGGTGGTTTGGTGGCTCGATGTCACGCTTGAGTGCGTGGAGCTTTTCGAACGGGTAGGGCTGCAGGAGGCCCAAGTCGGGATTCATTGCGTGGCAGGCCTATCAGAGAGGAGTCGGTCGCGCTCAGGGCGCGCCTTCCAGGCAAAGTCGTCTAGTATAGGGCAAGGGGCAGGTTGGCTCCATGCCGAGCGGAGGGCTCGATGCAACTCGTTCAGGACATTCATCATGTGAGCTTGATCGTTGCCGATACGGCCGAGTCGCTGCAGTTCTACGTTGGTGTGCTCGGGCTGCGGGTTCGCGACGACAGACCCGATCTCGCCTTCCCGGGTGCCTGGCTATCCGTGGGCGAGCGCCAGATCCATCTGCTGGAGTTGCCGAATCCCGACCCGGTCGACGGTCGACCGCTCCACGGCGGCCGTGATCGCCATCTCGCCATGGTCGTCAGCTCCGTCGACGACTTGGTTGCGCGTCTCGAGGCCGCCGGGCTTCCCTTTACCCGCAGCCGCTCCGGGCGCAGGGCGGTGTTCTGCCGTGATCCGGATGGCAATGGGCTGGAGCTGATCGAGGCGGCATGATCCGATCTGCGGCGTCTTGCGCGCGCTCGCTGATGGCAATCGCCTAAGAGGCTGTCTGGAAATCATCGTAGAGGCCCCGAGGATCCTTGAGGGCGCAAAATGCTCGCAGATGAGTCAAATTTCGATGACGCGTCCGACCATCCAAGGCCGTCGGGATCGGGATCCCGATGGCATGACTTGTCGGTCTGAGGCGAAGCCTCCCTAGTGCAACTGTGCGAAAGTCCCGAGACCGTCTCAGGTCGTTGTCGTTGTCGTAATCGAATATTCGCCATGTCGAGACCACGATTACGA
>NZ_JAAIJR010000049.1 GCF_010915725.1 Thiorhodococcus mannitoliphagus | reverse complement strand
CGCTGAGACAACGATGCCGATAGAAAAAAATGATGGACAGGAGGCAAATCGGACTTGCGTCAGAACAGAGTATCTACAGCTCGGGCGATTGCAATATTCAGACAGCCTCTCAGGCTGTCGAGCCAGACATGCGAGAGGGTGCCCAGGACGGCACCCGTGAGCACCGACACAGCCGTGAAGTCCTGCAGAACGGCCAGCCAGGGCAGACGCGCCCAGGCCACCTCTCGATTCCAGCGCCGCAGGACGGGCCGCCCAATCAGGGGCGCGATGACGGCCACCACCAGGGCGATACCCACTGCGGCCAGGTAAGAAAGCGTCCATCAATTGTTGCCCGATGCGAGCGATGCCGCCCGAAATCCCCCCTAGCCCCCCTTTGCGAAAGGGGGGGGAAGTTGTTGATGGACGCTTTCTAAGACAGTGTCCATCAATTGTTTCCCGATGCGAGCGATGCCGCCCGAAATCCCCCCTAGCCCCCCTTTGCGAAAGGGGGGAAGTTGTTGATGGACGCTTTCTAAGACAGTGTCCATCAATTGTTTCCCGACGCGAGCGATGCCGCCCGAAATCCCCCCTAGCCCCCTTTGCGAAAGGGGTGAAGTTGTTGATGGACGCTTTCTAAGACAGTGTCCATCAATTGTTTCCCGATGCGAGCGATGCCGCCCGAAATGCCCCCTAGCCCCCCTTTGCGAAAGGGGGGAAGTTGTTGATGGGCGCTTCCTAAGTGTGGGTCGGGCCATGCAGCCGTTCGGCACCCGTCAACAGACCCGGCAGCGGCTCGATATCCATGGCGACCTGGGCAATACCGAAGGCCAAGAAACTGAAATGGCGACCACCCAGGGCCTTGAGCGCGAGACCAGGCCAGAGATGCAGCGGGGTGAAGGGCATGTGCTCGGAACTCCGTCGAGAAAGGAATGGCCGGATCATCGGTCGTGTCAGTCCGAGTCCATCGCCGCAGCCTGATCGTTCGGACGATTACGAAACCGTCGATGGAGGAACCGGCGCCCTGCCCCTAACCCCGATCTCAGACGTCGAACCTTCTATTGCACCTATGCGGCCTTGAAATCTGCGCCACCACCGATCGCACAAACAGCGGGGCAGCCATCGTCCGTCGTTCTCATCCCTGAAGTGCGCCCGGATCCATCTGCAAGAACGCCTCCTCTGCGATCACCCTTGGCACCAGCCGCCCGCGCTTGCTCGGCACCATCCGCACGATCTGGCGGTCCTGGTTTGGTCCATGGCTGACGTGAATCGGCAGGTCGTCGTCATAGAAATACAACCGATCGAACGGCGTATTGGCGACCACCCACTGGGCGACCTCCAGCATGCTCTCGTCCTCGACCAAAAAGTCCGCCGCCGCGCCCAAGCGTTCGCACACCGGATTGCCCAGCCGATTGCGCTCGTGCGCGGCGTGCTGATCGCGCTTGGGATCGATGCGCCCCGGAATCGCCTTGGCCAGCTCCGGTGAACAAAAACCGTAGGTCAGGCGGATCATGCCGAAGTAGTCGATGACGGGGTCGAGCAGCTGCTCGGCCAGCTCCAGGAGGGCGTTATAGCTCTCGGGCTGCTTGGGGAGATTGGCCAATCCTGTGCTCGCCTGGGTCTCGCCGCACTCGATCAGCTGGCGGAAGCTGAGGAAGCGCCCGCAAGGCTCGTCCAGCTCAGGGATGCTCTGAGCACGGACCAGATCGAAGCCCTCAATCGTCCAGCGATGCCGCGCCAGGGTCTCCTGGAAGACGGCTGGCGGCGGGCCATAGCCGCTGAGGTCGAGCAAGCCCAGATCGTCGAGGGTCTGCTCGAAGGCGAGCTGCTCGGGGTAGCTTGGAAACTCCTCGTTGATATAGCGCGACTTGTAGAAGAGAAACGGCGGGGCGTACTCCTCCCCGTAGGCGAAGTAGTCGATGTCCAGATCGCGCAGTTTGATCTTGACCCGCTCGACCAGGCGCGGCAGCGGCTGGCCCTCGAAATCGTCATAGCGCATCAGGCTGACCTTGCCCGAGGCGATGTGGATCTTCACGAGATCGGCCTCGCGGTAGTCGCCATAGAGCACGGCGGCACAGCCGACATAGATGCGCAGCAGCGCCGGAAGCTGCTCGACCAGGCTGACATGCAGCTGGAGCGACTGGCCGGAATCCAGCCAGCCCAGCCCATGTTCGGCGGCGGCACGGCAGGCGTCTTCGATGGCGCCGATATCAGCAATGCGGAACAGCTGCTCGGTGGCCTGTGTCTTGGCCGCCGCATAGTCTCCGAAGAAGGTCTTGATGTCGCGTTGGAGCCCAGACTCCAGGTGGCTGTAGGGCTTGCGCCGCTCGAACAGCTGCAGGGCGAAGTAGACCTCCAGGTCGGCGGTCCGGGACACCGCGGCCCGCTCGAGCGCATCGGTGTCATGGCGCCCTTCCAGAAAGCGCAGCGCCTTGGGCAGTGAGCCAAAGCCTTCGGTCAGTTCCAACAGATCCTCGGTCTCGGACTTATCCGGCTTGCGCCCGAGACTCAGCCACTGCTCCCAGAGTCGCTCCAGCGGGGCCTGGTAGGCGGCATACTTTTCGGCCGCGCGGTCGCGCCGCTCGCGCACCACCCGCTCGCGCGCACGGGGCGTGGGATCGCGCAGCCGGTTGCGCCGGCTGCGATAGCGATCGACCAGAAAGCGCTGCTCGGCGTCCTTGTCGCGAAAAACATAGAGGACACCAGGGGCGACCGGGATCGCCTCCTCATCAAGCACCTGCTCCAGAAATGCCTTGATTTCGGACTGGCTGAAATACTTCTGGAAGGTCCCGCGCTGGGTCATGACCCCATCGCGAAAGCGCTCACCACGCGGGTCGTTCTGGTTGGACAGCATCACCGAGACCACCAACAGCCGCTCCGCCAGAGACCAGGCCCGCGTCAGCGCCTCCAAGCGCTCGTCGAAGTCCTCGATGACATTGATCACGAAGCCGAGATTGACGATGTCGGCCGACTGAATGGGACGGTCCGGGGCATGGTAAGGATCCCAACCGGCAGCACTCACGCCGTTCTCGACCAGCCCCCGCACGTCGTCGCCGCGTCCGCAGCCGTAATCGAACAGCCGATAGCGGCCATCCAGGAAGCCATGCCGGGCGAGCGACTGGACCGGTGCCGAGAATCCATAGCGCACCATTGCCGTCAACTGGCGAGACGCCTGCCAACCGGCATGCAGCGGCGCCGCCTCCGCCGGCTCATCGGACTCGTCATTGCCGAGCGGCACCAGGGCGTGGCCCTCGATGCGATACCCCTTCTCCCGCACCAGCGCCAGCCATTGGCGGCGATAACCAATCCGCCGGGGCTCGTCGAACAGACCGATGGACTCGGCCGTCGCCGTCAGTGCCGCGTACTCCTCGCGTCGCGGATGATCCGTCGACAGCAGGAGTTCCTTGCGATGCAGGATCGGCGGATTCAAGGAATCCGCATAGGTCCGATAGCTCAGCGTCGCCTGATCGAGATTCACCAGCCAACTCTCGCGCAGCGCCGGAAAGGGATCATCGTCAAAGGCGGGGTAATTCAGCAGCGCGACGCAGGGGCCGTCATCATCGAAACGCACCAGATTGAATCGAGACCGCCGCTCGACCCCGGCCAGCCGTTCCGCCTCGTCCAGGCGCGCCGCGATCCCGGCATCCAGAAGCGGCAGCGCATCGACATGGACATAGGTCCGCCCGCCAACCACCTTGCTTGGAATGGAACCCATCGCAGTCACCGATTCGAAATCTTTAGCCCTTTGAGCAAACGATAACCCACCTGGCCATGTGCGCCTACCCGACGACAATGCTTGACGCGATGACGCATAAGTCACACTGCTTTTATCAAGCAGTCCGAGATCAATAAACAAGGGAGCGGCCGATGCCCGCGAAAAATCCGAGAATCAACGTCGTCGTTGAAAAACCGCTCTATGTCGCCCTTTAAGATCTCGCCGACGCGGTTTAGAATTTTATATTTTTTAATCGTTTAAACCGCGCCTCACCGAGACGTTCGTCATGGTGCAAAGCTGGAGAAAGCCACAAAATGACGTTTCTCGCTCTGGGCGCGGTTTAATCCGTTAGACTGTGCTTCTTACCACGTAAGAAAAGAGGCGACAGCCATGTCGACAGTGACCGTCTCGGACAAGGGGCAAGTAGTGATTCCTGCCGCGATCCGGCACCGGCTCGGGATCGAGCCGGGCACGAAACTCGATTTTGAGTTGGAGGGCGACTGTATCCGTGTGAGACCCCGGCGGGCGATCAAGCGAACTCGACCCGAAGACGGATATGGAATGCTCAGGTGTGATCAGCCAGGGGAACGGCGTCTCGACGATTTCGATGTCGCCGAAGCGATGCGTGAAACCGGCGATGATCGCCCTTGATACCAACATTCTAGCCCGATTCTATGTCGACGATCCCGCTGACCCGGAGGCCGTCAGGCAGCGCCCCATCGCCTACCGGATCATCACCAGCCACCCTAGTCTGTTCGTCCCGCTGACCGTCGTCTTGGAGCTGGAATGGGTGCTCCGCGCCTTCTATCGGTTTGAGGCCGACAGCGTCATCCAGGTTTTCGAGCACTTGCTGGGCTTGGCGAGCGTCAACGTCGAGGAGTCAGGACGTATCGCCAAGGCCCTCGATCTGCTCGCCCAGGGCATGGATTTCGCCGACGCACTCCATCTCTCGGGTTGCGGCCACTGTGAGGCGCTCCATACCTTCGACGACCGCCGGTTCGCCCGGCGGGCGCTACGTCTGGGGACGGAGCCAATGGTCATGGTGCCGACGGGTTAATACACAAGACTAAGAAATCGTCCATCAACAACTTCCCCCCTTTCGCAAAGGGGGGCCAGGGGGGATTTCGGACGGGATCGCTCACATCGGGAAACAGTTGATGGGCGCTTCCTAAGCGCGCGCCGTCACCCGACGTTATGCCGCGAAATGTCGGGTTACGCTGCGCTAACCCGACCTACATCCGACATCCGATTGGAAACCGGATATCACGCAAAACGCTCAACCCGCCTCTGTCTCGACCTCCGCCTCCCCGAGCCGTGCCGCCAGGACATCGAAGAGCGCGCGCTGCCGCTCCAGGGCCAGCCGCTCGATGCGCGCCAGGATCTCGTCCATGCTCATCTGATCCAGATGCGCCGTCAGCTCGGCTGCCACGGGTTCGAGCATGGCCTGCTCCGCGGGCAGCAAGTCGTCCGATGGGTTGTGCAGTGCCTTCAGCAGGTCTTGCGTTTCATGCTTGTCGAGCCGGTCGATGGGGCCAAGCGACAGGAATCGCTGCTGCCAGTCGCGCACCCGCTCAAGCCGTTCCTGCTCGGCGAGTTCGCTCTGACGCTGGTCGAGCGCGACCAGGAGTCGATCGATCTGGGCGCGATCGGCGTCCGCCAGATAGGCGGGCGCGTTTTTCAACTCCCGTGCTGTCCAGGCACAGTATTCGCCCGCCAGCTCCGCGATCTGGTTCTCGCTCATCAGATGCAGCCGGACCCATTCCGCCGACCGGCGGCGCGCGACGGACAGACGGGCGGCGACGAGCCCTTGATAGATCGTCGCCATCTCCCAGGCCGGTTCGATCTCCCGGTCCGCCAGAAAGGTCTCCAGATCGGCCAACTGCGAGGCGATCTGTTGATTCAACAGGTTCTCCAGGCGATCCACGCTCAGTTCGCCGGACTCCCAAACCGCGATATCGGAGAGCACGCGCTCCAACAGCACCGCCAGATCGCTCACCTCGGACTCATCGCGCGTCCCCACGAAGATCGCCCGCAGTCGGTCCGCCTTCGTCAGCGTCTCCTTGATGACCTCCTCGCTGTCCAGGGTGACATCGAGGAGTTCGCCGAGCCGGGCGCGCTGTCGCTCCAGCGCCGCGCGCAAACCCTGCTGTCGCTGCTTGATCGCGCCGATACGCGCCTGAATCTCCGGGTCGGTCAGCACCGCGCGCGCCGCCTCGACGCCGACGATCAGTGCCTCGCCCTTCTCGATGTCGTCGAGCAGATCGCGCACCGGCGTCGAATCGGATGGCTCGGGCTGGCGCGGATAATCGTCGCTCTCGGCCAGCGTCAGCGCGAATTGCTGCCGCTTCTCGACCTGGAAGATCGCACGTTGCGACTGTTCCTCCAGCGCACGCGCCTCCGAATCGAACCCCAGGTCCTTCAAGCTCGCGATGGCCTTCTCGATGCGATGACGGAAGGCGCCCACATCGGTCGCGTTATGACAGCTCTGGCGCGGGATCCAGTCCGCGACCCGTTGCGAGACCATCTGCCGCAGCGGGATCAGCAGCTTGTTGCACGCCTCGACGGCGGTCGACGACCAGTGAATGCCGTCATTCACCTCCTGTTGCCGCCGTAACAGCAAGGTCGACAACCGCAGCAATTCGCCCAGGTTGTTCTGCCGCTCGGCACGTTCGATGCTGGTCTCCCATTCGTCCAGTTGCGCCTTGAATTGGCGCAGCTTCAGCGCCGCCCCCTCGGATTTATCGAGCAGATACTTGAAGTTGCCTTCCAAGGCCTCGGGCAATGGATCGACCTTGCACAGGCGCTCCGCCTCCCGCGCGAGCGCCACCTTGAGCTCAAGGTTCTTCTCGGCCTCCCAGCGCTCCAGCAGCTCGCGCCAGCGGCCCTCGCCATCCTCCGACAAAAACCGCAGGGTCGTCTTTTCGAGCAGGCCCTGTTCCAGATGATGGCGGCCACGCTGGGCGGAAAACGCGGCATTGACCCAATCGGCCGAGGCGACCATCTCGCCGTTCTGCTCGATGCGTCGCGGCGGATGTTGGCCGCCCAACAAGAGCCCCAGCAGCAAACCGGCCGAGGCGGCATTCATCCCATGCGGCGGCGCGATCAAGGCCCGATAGGAGAGCCACAGCGAGCGCTTGGGATCGTCCGCGTGCGCCCGCTGGAGCCCATCCAGGACCGCCTTGACCTCCGGATTGCCCGGCGCGGTCAGCTTGCCGGACGTCGCCAGGACTTGCCAGCCATGCACCAGGGTCGCCTGGACGCGATTCTGGAGCCGCTTGGGTTGCGCCTGCACCCAGGGGCCATCGACCTGACGCGCGATCAGGCCGCGCGTGAGCTGCGCGGCGTCGGCCGGACCACCGCCAGCCGCCGTGGCGAAGCCATCGAAGGGAAAGGGCAGCACCTTGGGATAGACCCGCGCAAAGATCGCCTCGCCCACCGCCCGCAAGCGCCCGCTCGGGATCTCCTCGCACCCGGCGACCCAGAACAGACGTTCCTTGATCATCCGCGCGACCGCCTCCTTCAGCGCCAAGCCGCTGCGCTCGCGCTCTTCCGGCACGAAGCGTCGAAACCGCTCACGCTCATCGTCCGAAAGCTGTTCATCGAAGAGATGCAAGCGCCCCAGGTGTTCCGCGAGCGTCCCGTCGCGATCCGCCAGGCCGATGACCCAGATCGGGAGGGCTGGCTGGCCGAGGCGCTTGGCCTCGTCGCTCAGCGCGCGGGCGATCGTCTCTTCCACGACCGCCAGATCATCCTCGGCATGGAGATAGAGATAGATCACCCGCCCCTTGGCATCCTTGGGCAGGATGGCCTTTTCCCAGTCCCGCGCAGCGGCCTTGATGGCGTTCTCGATGGTCTGGACCTGCTCGCGGCGCGCCTCGTAAAACCATTCGGTGGTCGCGATCTCGTGAAGTCGGCCAAAATCCGTCTGGATATCGCCCAGATCGCCATGCTTGGCCGCGTTACGCACAAAGAGATCGCGCACCGCCTCGGCAGACAGGGAGGCTTGGCGTTTCCGCAGCCATTGCTGGAACTGCCCCCGGGTCGAGGCATCGGCGATCAGCTCATACTGACCCAGATCCTGATTCCACTCGATCGCGCCCAAGTCCTGGCTCAGGGTCCGCAGGGCGCCTTGCAACTCATCGGCATCGAGGGCCGCGGCCTCGCCGAGCAGTTCGTCCATGGCCGCTTGCGTCTGCTTGCCGACGCGCATCTTTTCCAGGATGGCGACACCCGCGAGGGCCAATGCTTGCTCGCCGCTCAGATGGTTCTGGAACTTCTCCAACAAGACCTGAAGCGTCTCGGCCACCGCCACGCCCCGTTCGCGTTCCGCCGCGATCATCTCCGGCAGCATGCCGCGCAGCACCAGCTCGGCGGCGCTGACCTGGCGGAGACGACCGCCGGATATCGCCGCTTCGGCGCCGATCCGATCGATGACCTCCTTGATGAAGGTCAGCGCCGAGCGCGATTGCACCACATCGCGCTGGCGGGTCAGGAACCAGGTGGCCAGCGGATGCAGCGGCCAACAGCCACGGGCGATCACGCGGTCGAACTTGTCCGCGTCGCTCCACACCGGATAGCGGCCGAATTCCGGCAAGGCGAGCGACATCCGCCGCCAAGTCGTCCGCTGGGCCTCCTCCGCCCGCGACTGGCTCCACAGCGCGTCCAGACCGGCATCGTCCTTGCCGATCATGTGCGCGAAGATGGTTTCCAGATTGGTCGACAGATACAGCTTCTCGGACGCATCGAAACGGGTGATATAACGCTGCAACTGGCGCAGGTCCGCGCTCCCGAAGCGTTTCAGATAGGTCTTCAGCTCGTACTGAATGAAGCCGACGAAACAGGCCCGGTGACTGTTGTCCTGAATGCCCTGGAAGATCTGCTGGAGCGCCGAATCGCCGGCGAGCTGGGGCTTCTCGGCCGCGTACTCCAGATAGCGACCGAACTCATCGAAGAGGATCACCAAGCTCGCGAAGGCGCCGTCCGGTCCGCAATAGACCTCGCAGACTGTGTCGATCACATCCTGAGCCGACTCCTGCCCCGTGATCGGGATCGGCGAACCATTGGCGTCGGAGTAGATCGCATCGACCGCCGTATAGACGGCCTCGTCCTGATTGCGTAGCCGCGCAAGGATCGTCTCGGCGTCCAGATCGGGGAGCTGCCGCGCGAAGGCGTCGGCACGGAAGTCGAAATTGCGTTGCACGAATTGCTCGGCGGTCTGGAAGCGCGGCGACAGCGCCCGAATCGCGCCCGCGTCGACGCCATGGCGTTCCAGTTGCGCGAAGACCGCCTGACTCAGCGCATTGCCCAGATGGAAACCGGCCATCCCGTCGAGACAGAGCACCAGCACCGGCTTGCCAAGCCGCGCGAGTCCCTGCTCGACCGACCGGCCAAGCGTCGCGTCCGCCTGGGCGAGATGCGCCAAGATGTCAGCGGCGGCGGGCGCCCCTGGCGCATCCAGCAAGACCGCCAACGCCGTCGCGAGATGGGATTTGCCCGCGCCATAACCCGCGACCGCGAGCAGATAGGGATTGCGCTCGGCGCCAGCCAGGCCCGCCTGGATCGAATCGAGCAGATCGGCGACGAAACTGGCGCTATCCTTCAGCCGATAAGTGGCGTCGATCCCCTCCTTGTCCGCCTCGCCCGCGCCGTGATAGCGCGGCCCATGAAACACGAAAGCGCGCGCGGCCTGTTGCGCCTGGGCCTCCCGCTCCTGAACCCAACGCAGTTGCACCGCGCCGTCGAAAAAATGCTCATCATGAAAACGAACCAGACTTTCAACCCGCATGCGTCTTCTCCCTGAGTCAAAAAAACCACCTCGACAATCCTCACGCGAACGGCTTAACTGAACGGCAAGGCAAGCACCGATCACCCGCGAGAGCCCCCGCATGACCTCCGCCGCTTTCCGTCACGCGACCTATGAAGACCTACTCGACCTACCGGACAACCAGGTCGGCGAAATCATCGGCGGTCGGCTGCATGCTCAACCGCGCCCCGCCCCCAGACATGCGCGCGCCGCCTCCGGTCTCGGCGCGGATCTGGGGACGCCCTTCGATCGTGGACGCGGCGGCCCCGGCGGCTGGTGGATCCTCGACGAACCCGAACTCCACCTCGACGCCGATATCCTCGTCCCCGACCTGGCCGGCTGGCGACGCCAACGCCTACCCCGACTGCCCGAGACCGCCTGGTTCGAAACGCCCCCCGACTGGGTGGCCGAAGTCCTCTCGCCAGCAACCGCCCGCAAAGATCGCGATCTGAAGATGCCGCGCTATGCCGCCGCCGGCGTCGCCCATTGCTGGATCATCGACCCCGATATCCGCACCCTGGAGGCTTACGCCAACCAAGGCGGACAATGGTTGGCCCCAGGCACCTGGAGCGGCGAGGACAAGGCGGCCATTGCCCCCTTCGATGCCGTCACCCTCGATCTGTCCGAGCTGTGGGCCGACTAAGAAAGTCTCCATCAACAACTTCCCCCCTTTGGCAAAGGGGGGGCTAGGGGGGATTTCGGGCGGCATTGAACAACTTCCCCCCTTTGGCAAAGGGGGGCTAGGGGGGATTTCGGGCGGCATTGCTTGCATCGGGAAACAATTGATGGGCATTTTCTAAGGCCAAATCCGTTTCCAGCATGACATGCCTTTGTTTCTATAAGAAATATCTTGCCCCAAGATCGGTTTAGCGCAGCGTCATCCGACATTTGTCGAGTATCCAGGCTCGAAGGATCGTGAAAGTATTCCGTCCGGCTTAGCTTCGAGAATGCTTGCCGAATCTCTCCAGCATAAGAGCACGCGGCCTAGGTCGGGCTAGGCGCGCGTGGCACAGAGATTCTTGATAACTCAGAAGTTTAACGCGCGCTGTAACCCGACATCGAGCCTCGGAATGTCGGGTTACGCTACGCTAACCCGACCTACGGAACATCAAAGCAATTCGCTATAAAGCGCATCCACAACCTCCCCTGTCTCGCGCAGTCGCAGCAGCACCGCGTCGCCGGTATAGCGGTCGATCTGCACCAGCCCCTTGTCGGCCATCCAATCCAGCCAGCGGGTCGCCTGAGCGTCGCTCCAGCCGAGCAGCGACAGCAGACGGGTCTCGCGCTCGACATCCCGGAAGGCCAATTGTCGATCGCCGCTGAATTGCTCATCCCACAGGAGAAAGAGACAGGCGGCATAGGCCGGGAAAAAAGCCCGCTCGACCGGGGCCTCGCCGCGCACGAAGACCGTCTCTTGCGCCGACGCATCCAGGGTCAGGACAGGGATCGCGGCAAAGCTGCTGTCCTCCTGATACATCCGGGGAACCAGGGTCGAAAGCGACTTGAGAGAACGCTTCTCGCCATGCCGAGCGGTCAGGAAATCAAGCGCCTCGGACGGCGAAAAACGCGGCCCCAGCCGAAACCGTCCCTCCGCAAAGAACGCAAACCAGGCATCCGCGACGCCCACGGCCGGCGCCTCGCGACCCCAGCGGCGCGACAGCAGCAGATGCAGGAGCCAGAGCGTCAGGGGCTCGCTCAGAAAGGGATCCTCCCGCCGCACGATACGCCCCAACGGGGTCAGACCCAGACGCCAGACCCCAGCGGTCCGGGACGCGCGCACCATCCCCATGCCCCGCGCATAGTGGATCATCGGCTCGACCTTGCCCGTGCTCTTCCCGGTCGGGATGCCGGTCGCGGCCCCAATGGACTCCTTATCGCCGCCGCCATTGCCCTCGGCGAACACCAACAATTTCCCAAGCAAACGCCGGTCAGGCAGAAAGGTCTGAGGGAAATTCAGCGGTAGCTGGTCGGTGTCGAGTCCCGGCCCGTCACTTGGTTGCACGCTCATCTCCTAGGCAACTTCCTGAAACAACTTGACAAAAACAACAACCTCCGTAGGTCGGGTTAGGCGCGCGTGGCACGAAGATCCCTGATAACTCAGCGGCTTAACGCGCGCCGTAACCCGACGTTGCGCCACGGAATGTCGGGTTAGGCTGCGCTAACCCGACCTACGGTGTTCCGAGCTGGCGCTGTTCAAGCGCCGTGACCCTGACCAGCAGGGCTTTTTCCTGGAGCTTGCCGGCCGAGGTCAACACTGGCCCCAACGACCAACACTGGCCCTTTTGCAGGTTCGACAGGCGTTGGCGCCAATCCGCCTTGGGCTCGCTCGTGGTTTGACTCAACAGGGTCGCGAAACGCTCGATCTCGGTATCGGCGGGCTTGAAAAAGAGTTTATGGCCCGCCTGGAAGAGGCGATCCCGTCCTTCCTGATCGAATTGGCTCGTGGTCTGGGTTGCCAGCAAGAGCGACAGACCGAATTTGCGTCCCTCGCGCAACATCTTATCGATCGGCGAATCGCTGCTGTGATCGAGATTCTGGATCTCATCCAGGACGATCGGAATCGGCCGGTTCTTGCTGCCGTTATTGCAGGCAAAATCATACAAATCCCAGAGCGCGAATTCCGTGACGAGCTTCTGGACATCACGCCCCAATCCCTTGAGTTGGAGGACATGAACCAAATGATCGTGCCCCGACAACATATCTTCCCACGCCGATTCCTCGCCCTCCCGGAAAGGCTGCGACTTGATCAAGGGCTCCAGCTTGCTCGCCAAGGATTCACCGTATTGACTATCGTCGCGCAGGCGGTTCAACAGCTTATCGAAGGTGAATTGCGAATCACCTGAAATGCCTTCCTCCAGCGAGCGCATCAATGCCGCCTTCTGTTGATCCCCGATGCTCTCGTAGACCGAGATAAAGATGCTCGCCACCCTTGAGGCGACTTGATAGGGGCTCTCCTTGATGCGCGGGATCGAGGGGTCGAGCGTATATTCCTGCTGGCGAAAGGGATTCAGCGGCAGCTTATCCGTCACGACAAAATGATTTTTCGGCTTCGCGGCGACATCGAACAGGGCTTCGACCTGTTGCGGTAAAAACCCATCGGTGTAATCGATGATCAGCGAATGGAGACGTTGCGCGGCCATTTCAGCCAGCAGACATTGAATGCCGTAGGTCTTGCCCGACCCAGAGGCACCAAAGAGCAAAAGATGCCGATTCGCCAGGTTGGCATGTCCATAATGCCAATAGACAGGCTCGCCGTTGGTGCGCGTCCCGATCAGCAATTTCTCTGGAACCGTCGGCGTCGCTAAAGGAAGCGGTTCGATCATGGGCGTTGGCTTGACCGTCGACTCGACAATGGGCGGCGACGGATCGGGGTCGGGTTCCACACGCCCCTCATCGACAGTTTCTGGCTTAGGATCGACAGGTTTTGGCGAAGGCGCGACAACCACCGGCGCGCTCCCCGCCTCCTCTGCCTCTTCCTCCCTGGAAACCGGTTCGACCCGCTCAATGGGCGGCCTGACAGCCCCCACCGCCGGACCCACATGGACCGCCGTCTCGTCGAGCACCAAGCGATCAGGCGTCTTGTCCGCGTCGAACAAGGCCATCACCCCATCGTGCCCCAGTGCCACATGCCAGATCGCGAAACCATCGGGCAACTGTAAGGGCGCTTCAATGACGCCAGCGGGCAGCGGCAAGGGGGTCAGGGTCGGCGTCGGACCCTCGGCATTGGTCCAGAAGGTAAAGACCGCGCCCTGCCAGGCGATCTCGAAATAGCCCTCGGCCAGTTGTTCCAGCGCCTTGTCGAGCTTGCGCCAGTCATGCTCGGAGAGGTTCACCAGGGTTCGCGAGGTCATGGCGCGCTGCAACTGTGCCCACCAATAGCGACGATCAAAGGTCACCCGCTGGATATCGCAGCGATTCGGGGTCAGGAGTTGCGTCAGATGACTGAGCCCATCCTGAACCTGCATGGTGGCCTTCGACAGATGCTCTGGGTTCTGATGCGCGAACTTGCACTCGATCACCATCGCCTTGACCAAGGGCACATCGCCGTCGCGCGGGAGCAGCGACAACTGCAATAGATCCGGCCGATGCACGCTATCGCTTCCGGCGAACCAATGCAGCAGTGAGTCCATTGGCAACAACTGCGACATCCAAGCATCCGGCGTCGCCAGGAGACGGCGAATGGCCGCGAATCCGACCAGCTCGCGGATCCGCTCGCCCTCCCCCACCACCGCGCGTAGCGCCGAAAGCCCGATGATTTCCTCGGACTCCCCGACTACGCTCGACGCCATGGCCGAAAAGCCGCCCGCGTCCTGAAACGGCAGCAGTTCGATCAACTCGGCGCGCACCAGCTCGGCGAGCTGTTCCAGGGTGTCCTGCTCGGTCGAGATCGACAGATTCAATTCGCCATAGGCGCCCAGCCCGGAGGTAAAGCCGACGATCTGACGCCGCGACTGTCGCTCGGCGGTCCGCAAGAGGCGCTTGTCGACAAAGGGATCGATGCAGGCCACCCATTGGGCCTTGCGATGCAGACACTCCAGGAGCGGGCACCAGGACTCGAAATTGATGCGGCCAAAGATCAAATGATCGGCGTTGGTATCCTGTGGATGACGCAAGCGTGCCGACAGATCCGCGTGCCGGGTCTGGATATGCAGGCGGCGATTGCTCAACAAACTTTGGCGGCGCCAGGGATCGCCGCGCTGGATTGGGCGCGGATATTCGCAGACTGGAAATGGACTGATATTGTTCGAGTTGAAATCGAACTCGACGGGCGAGGCCGGTTCCACCTCACCAGCGAGTTCGCCCGCCAGGAAGCGGAACAGAAAGGCCAGGTCATAGAGCCGCTGTTCCTGCTCGACCAGCTCGGCCATCTTCTCGCGCGACGGCGCGAAACGGTGACCCACCGCCAGCACCAATGGCCGTCCACGTTCGCGATAGCGCGCCATGAGATCGTCGCGCCAGGCCATGAGCCGATTTTCCATCGCCATCGGCGACGAGGAGGTCGTGTAGACCGTCACCTCGCAGTGGAAGGCCGGCCAGTCCGCCGAGGTCCGCTTCAAATAGTCGCGCAGGAAGCGGTCGACGCCCGATAGGATGATGCTCAACTCCTCGACATGCAGCGCCAAGATTCGCAGACCGTCCTCGGCGAAGGGATAGAGTTGCAGATAATCGTTCAGCACCCGCGCGACGATCTCGCTTTCCTCGCGCGGGCGGATGCTCTCGGTCACGTTCTCGTCGTCGTCGCTCCCCTCCTCGCGCAGCAGGGTTTGAACCGCCAGGCTTTTTTCGACATCCGGCGCCTCGCCGAGATGATGCAGCAATCCAAACGACTTGATCTCGGCCGACAGCTTCAATTCGGCGTTCACCACCAACCCCGCCAGGGGCCGGTGAATTTCAGCCAGGTTCAGCAACTGCTCGAACGACGCCTCCGCCTCACGACCCAGGGCAAGCTCCGACGCGACCTCGGGGAAACCATCGCAGAGAAACTTCGTTCTCGCATGGATCAACTCCATCACGGGCGGACTGATACCCCAGGCCACCGCCGAGCCCAGAAATCCGTGATTTGGAACCATGCCGTCGCCAACCAGCAGAAACGCCTTATAGAGACGGCGCAGCAGTTCGGCGCTCCCGACCACATGCACATCGAGCACCCGCTCGACCAAGTCGAGATAGCAGGCACGCAGCGGCAAGAAATAATGCTGATTGGCCTGGTAGTACCCCTGAGTCACATAGGCATCCAGCCATTCGCGATAGCGCGCGGCCAAACCCTTGGTGGCCTGCCTCAGATCGTAAGCCAGACAATCCTCGGGCAGACCATCGAGCAGATCGACCAGCGAGAGATCGCTCAGCGCCTGGCTGACCAGCCGGTTTGCCTCTTCCTCATCGGCTGCGTAATAGAGCGCGGTCATATTCACCGCCGGCAAACGAAAGACCGGCAGCAGGGGCGAGGCGGCTTCGCCAGACTTCCACAGCTCCCGCACCGTGCAAGCGCTTTGGAAACGGACCCGCTCCGGATGGGTCGGTCCGAAGGCCCACTGGTAGGGCCGCGAAAAGGTTCGTTCTCCCCCCTCGGCCTCGATATGCACCTTGAAATGCACATAGGGACGCGCCCTGCTCTTGCCGAGTTTGATGGCATCCAGGTCCAGGGCCAGGGTCAGCGGAATCGACGTCTCCCAATGCTCGCGCAAGTCATCGATTTGATCGCTATCGACCGGCAAGCGCCAATCCATCTGCTCGACGACCTCCACCAAGCCACCGAGACAGCCCTTCAGAAGCGCGCGCGCGAGTGTCTCGCCGCCCAGACCCGCCTCGTCGTCATCCTGCAAATCATGGTTGAAGCTCAACACCTCGATCCGCACCGCGTCCAGCGTCTCGAATAACGCGGGCGTCGGGTGCTTCTTTTGGAAATCCTTGAGCGTCATCCAGACCGCCTGGAGCAGCACCTCCAGGCTCAAGCCTGAAAGTCTCGGCACTTTTGTGGAGGTGCCCTTTTCCTTTGTTTCCTTTTTCCTAAGCACATCCAGCACCGGCGTCAGATCCGTTTGCAGCAATCGCGCCCGCGCCTTGGTATCGGCCTTGAAGATAAAGTCTTGCAGGGTGTTCTTGAAGGCATCGAGATCCTGATACTCGTCAGCCTCATCGAGCGTCAAGGGCAGATCGAGCCGACCTTCGGTGAAAGCGTCATCGAGCTTTTTCCAGGCCTTTTTTTGCTCGGTCCCGCTCTTGAAGCGCTGATGCGAGATAAAGGTCGCCGCGTCCTTGAGCAATCCAGCGGCACGCTTCAAGCCGCTGCTGGGCGTCAATAAAGGCGGGAGACCCCAGAAGGGCAATTTGGCATGAAAACGGTCGATCAGATCGCCCATGCTATAGAGATCCGCTCCCTCCCCGATCACTTCACGCTCAAGAAAATCAGCCAATTTGGCGAGTTGGAGCGGTTGAACCGTAAAGAGCTGATGAATGAAATCGTCGAGCCCCTGAGTCTCATTTTCGGTGGCAGGAAGCGCCAGCCGTTTAAGGATCTTCTGGACCCATGGCAAGAAGGTTTGACCCATCTGTTGCCAGATTCGCCGCTCATCGACCTGATGGAAACCTGAGAGTCCGCCTTGATCGGACGCATGATTCAAACCAACCAAGACGACCACAAGACCATCCCGATCCGTCGGTCGAATGATGTTGCGATAGGCCGTCAGTCGATCCTCCTTATCGATCCACTGTGGTTTGGCCTTGAATGTGGCCTCGGCATCGCGACTGATACGACACCAATCACGCCACAGCCCAGTCGCCACCCGAAAATGACAGTCGATGCGTCCCCGGTTCAGCCACTCGGCCCGATGGGCCTCAAGCTCGGAGAACAAGGCAAAGACGGTGTCTGGATCCAGGCTCTGGACGATCAAACGCGCCTCCTTGGGTCCGCCCTCCGAGGTCAGTGCAAGATCCCATTCCTGCTTGATATAACCGGCCAGCGTCTCGACAAATAAGTTCATGACCATTCCCGACTGCTGCTTCCCGGATTGTGAACGATCGACACCGCATCGGACAACTCGATCAGAAAGCCACCTTGCTGCAAGGTCTCCTCCACCCATCCCGAGGTCATATCGACCGCATAATTCTTGGAATCACCGCCGCTGCCGCACCAGGCCAGGGCGACCGCTAAAGGCTCGCCGCCCAGGGCAATACCGTAATGGGCAAAGACACGATGATAAAAGTCCGTCAAGCGCAAATACTCCCCTGGCTGAACCAGGGCCGCAACCAAAAAACGCATCAAAGCCGGATTGAGCGAAAAACGTTGACCACGTCCATTAGGGGGAATGACAAGATTGATTTCTTTTGATATCTTCCGAAAAATTTGAAATCCATGCTTATCGGCCTCAGCAAACTTCTCATTTCCATCAGAGTTAATTTCAGGGCGACGCAGAACCCGATAAAGCAGGGCCTCTATCATGGTAAAAGAAGACTCGGCCAATTTCCGAATCGGCTCTCGTGATTTTGCGTCGGGGTCGCTCACTACCCAAGCATAATTACCGACAAAGCCAAATGTCGAACGTTCCGAATCGTCAAAGCGACGGGCCTGGAAACAGAGCGACCTTAGAACCTGCATACAACACAAGAGCTGCAATAGATCTATTTTTTCCAAGGCACCCACAGTCAATGAGCAGATATTATCGATCTCCGAGGCAAAAAGCAGGGCCTCGATTCGACTCGCAACCGGAACCCATCCGAGCGGCGCATATTTTGCTTGACTTTCGAGCTTATAATCGACTAATCGTGATTCGATCATATCCACCAAGGAGTTGATAGGGCCGAGCGATTGATCAAGAAGCGTCGACAATCCCGCGGTCAACCGCTGCTCCAGACCTTGAAGCTTTTTCTCTAAATGCGAATATTCATCCCTTCGAGAAAACAACAAGATTTCAGGCGCGTCAATCGATGAAAATAGATTGGCAAGCTGCAAGAAAAGCAACTCCCCACCCCTCGCCATGAAATTATGACGATCCCGCGCAAAATAGTCGCTCGCATCTCTCCATGAAGTCAAATTGGCATCTTTTTCAGCTTGACTGTGAAGCCAATCAAGCTCTCTACCTAATAGATTTCGAGATATAGGCAAGAAGCAATGAGTGGCCCAGGTTCTATTTTTGGCAACCCCAACAAACCCGGCAAGCAAGCTTTGAATAAAGCGGATCGTCTCCTCCTTTTGCTCTGACGATCCCGACAAGGCAAGCTTCATCTCTTCAAGCGCTTCGAGGTAGGCGGCACGATGGACGGAATGCCGAGTCTCCAGCTTTGACGAAGGAAAAAAGGAAAATAACTTCAAACCGACTCGATCTTCCGGCCAATAACCATAAGCGGCTTTTTTATTTTCATCCCGGCTGATTGAAAAACTATTACCATATTCGCCACCCTTTTCCTTTGGCGAAGAAAAAACCAACAAAAATTCCGCAAGATATTCCACGGGCGTCTGATCTTTATAGAATCTTTGACCATAAAGGCGAATCGCGGGATTCGATTTATCGGTTTCATTCTGAGCGGGAAAACGGGCAAAAAGAGACCCACCATCATCAACACTGCGATCGTCCAAATCATTCATGTCTCAAGCTCCAAGCGCTGATTTTCCTCATCCAGAACATAACGGTGTAAATGTGTTTGACCGTCGATGCCCGCCCGCAAAAAAACGACATCGTTTCGCCCGATTTTTTTATCCGTCATCCTTAACAACTCGGCGCGAAACCATTCCAGTTGCGCCAAGTGGATCTGAGAAAGATCGCTCCCAAGCTGTCCTTCATGGCGCCGATGAATGAAGTCGAGCAAGGGCAAGCTGAGCAGCAGGGACACCTTGCCATTCTGAAAGCGAAGCAAGGGCACGCGTGCCAGGGGATCGTAATCCAGATCGAAGTCGCTGAATGGCAGCTCCGCAACGACCAATTGCGTCGGTTGAACCACCGCGCGATCCGGACGCCGTAACGTGAGATAGAGATATTCCTGATCCGCCCGGAACTGGCCGGCACTGAATCCCGAATAGATCTCCAGCAGGACACGCAGACAGTTCTTGCAGAGTCGTTTCCGTTCGACCGGGCTGATCTCGATCGCCTCGGCATGCCGCCATTGATCGAAGTCGCGCAAGCGCGGCGATTGCAGAAAATGGTCGAGATAGGTGTCGAGTTGCGACGCGGCGCCGGATATCGGTTGGCCGAAGAGATACAGCATGCGGCGTTGCGCAAACCGCCAGCGCGATCCAGCCGCCTCGCCGGCACGCTCGCGCCAGCGTTGAGCGACGGCCGCCAAGGCATCCGAATGCGTGACCCAGTCCGGGCCCTCGATGGATGGCAGTTGGCGCTCGAAATCCACCGCGACGGGGGCGCCGAAGCGCTGACGACGCATCAATTCGATCGCGCGGAGGCGGTCGCTTTTCGGCAGCGGTTTTCCCTTCCGGTAGCCAAAAAACCCCTCGCTGAACAGAATCTCCTCAAGACCCTCGGTGCCCCGGTCGACCCCCTCGGCGGTCGACCCGTTCACGCTCGTCCTCGCCTCATGACAGGTCATCCCCCCCGTGAGGCTGAAGGCGAGATGGGCCACCATTTGACGCAGGGTCAAACGCTGCTCATAGGCCGTGAGTCGTTGATAGATCCAGCGCACGCGCGCCTCGATGACGGGGCCAGTCTCCTGTAGCGCCCGCCGATTGAGGCGCAAGGGACAGGCCATGCTGACATCGCAGGCATCACAGCGTCGCCAGCCGCTGTGATCGACCATGCGCGCCAGCAGTTTCGCACCCAGAGCAACATTGTCCAGGCGTGTCATATTGAGAATCACCACATCCTTGGGGAATTCCGTCAACGTATGAGGGCCGAGATTGCCACTGGAGTATGGTTTATTCAGCAGGCCCAGAATCCGGCTCTCGATATCGCCTGGTGCATTTTTCGCGTATTCGCCTAAGGTATTCAAGAGCGGCCCAGTATTACTGATAATCAACCAGGAACCATTGCTCTTAAAGGCATCATTCAGCCATTGCAGGCGCTGCTCCGCGCTGAGTTCGCTCATGTCCTTGACAACTGAGACGACTCTTCCTGGCTTGGTCGGATGATCAACTGATTCCAACGCTTTCAGCGGCTGATCCAAAGGCTCTCGCAACGGAATACCACGCAAACGCTTCAAGACATCCAAGGCAACCGTTGATTTTCCGTCTCCAGCATGACCAGTCAGAATGACAACGCAGTCACGATAATCACCCATCAAATCAAAGATGGTTTCGGTAACTCCAAATGGCTCATAAAGTTCGCCAAAGTAGCGGCTCATAGCCTGCGATTCCGCCAGCGCGTTTGCTCCGCCTGCTGTCACGTTATGGAGTGAATTTAGATAGTCAATAAAATCATTGCAATCTTTATTTTTGCAATCAAGAATATGTTCATATTCACCAACCGCATCTTTCAAGTTTGATATGCTATTTTCCATGTCCGCACCGTATTTTTCAGAATCCGCAGGCAGCCCTACCGCGACACGGAGATCTTGCTGAATTGAAGACTCAAAATACTGATCAAGTATATCTTGAGATATTTTCAGAATAAGCTGTTTATCCGCCCGAAGCGCGTTATATATCGGAGCAGAAAATCCTCCATGTATATTTCTCTCAATCAACTCAGGCTTGATTAGATGCCCGACACTAGTACGTTTTAGCTCAGAGCTTTTTTCAATTTCCCATAAACCATCATTCTCCAAACGCCCAAAAGGATAATGCGTATTTCCCTTCGCTAACCCATCTCGATAAAACCTAGAAAACAGCAACTTCAATTTCAGGTCAACGACTGAAAACGGAGTCATTCGAGGCTTCTCGTTGAGACAACGTCCGAGCGCGAACAGCAATAGCAAAGGTTTATGTAACGCGAGCACACCCGTTGAGCCATAGACGCGGACTCGATGAAAAAGCTCTCGCAGATCTTCCATTTTCTTAGCGCATACAAATCAAGCAAGCACTATCAGAATCGTCATCTTCATCACTAAAATTATCGATCAGCTTTTTAGAAACTTTACTCGTCTGCTTTCGGGGAAGACTCGCTTTTTTCTCCGCGCGAGATACAATTTCATCTAAACTACCACTTTGATTCCACGTATATCTTTTTCCCGTTTCCTCATCAGCCTTTTCATATTGACGCGCAAGCTCATAAAGATCCCCGTGATGCTTCTTTAAGCCCAGCCATTCTTCTTGGCGTTGAAAAAAACAAAAATAACAACCTGAGCGGCTTCTCCATTCATAATATTTTGGAAGACCAAGACCGCATGACTCTAGAATCTGCGTAACATCGTCCTTATTCAAACCGTCTT
Source organism: Thiorhodococcus mannitoliphagus (assembly GCF_010915725.1). Classification (GTDB taxonomy): domain Bacteria; phylum Pseudomonadota; class Gammaproteobacteria; order Chromatiales; family Chromatiaceae; genus Thiorhodococcus; species Thiorhodococcus mannitoliphagus. The sequence goes on along the minus strand of NZ_JAAIJR010000049.1, from coordinate 17,575 downwards.
CCTTGAACGGAAACCGAGTCTTTATATTAGGTTTAGTCGACACATAACCCACTCTTGACGGCTCATCCGCACGAATTGCGATATATGAAATGACCTCATCATCACCAACATAATTTTCAAAAGGAATCAGTTTAAGATTGATCGTACACCACCTTTGCTGAGGCGATGGTAAGAAATTATTATGTAGCTTCAGGTAATAATCAAAGTCACGCCCCGCATTCAACCGAACAATCGGCTTACCGAGATAATCCTCAAGCAAATCGACAAACTCCAGGGTTTCCGGCAATTCGGCCCCAGTATCGGCGAAGAAATATTCCATTTCCGGAATCCTGTCGCGCAAATAGATTGCGAGTGCTGAGCTGTCTTTTCCACCGGAAAGCCCTAGGAGATGGCGAACAGGACGTTCTGAATTTGCTTCAGTCATTCGATGCCTCTTTTCTCGTATCCGATCGATGCGCAGATTTCCGAAGTACCGCTCGGGTCAGCGAAGCCTGATGCGATCTATCCGGCACACTGCCTGCATTGCCGTGGATGTCACCTATCGTGTCGGTCTGGATCGCTTTTATCTCATGTTTTGTCGCGGCAGCAGGCGTCGATCATCCTTCGGGCCAGTCGTCTTCTGTAGGGTGGACAAGCGCAGCGTAGTCCACCAACAACAGAGCGGGACTCGGTGGACTTCGCTCTCGCTCGTCCAGCCGACTGGTCCAACGGATGACCGAGGCCCGGCAGCATTCTCGTTTCACTTCGCGAACCCGAACTACGCCGCCTGGTCGCGCCATTCCCGAACGTCAACAAGGCTGTGTCTGGCATGAGCATCGGCAACGATCGCCTCTAGCGTCTCGGCGATATCGTCGTGAAGCCATTCTTCGCCGCACTGATCACAGATTTGTGCGGGGACATGGCGCACGACGACGACGCCAAATCCAAGGTCTGCGGTGAATGTGGTCGATCCTTGGCGCTGGTCGCCGCCACAACAAAGTGGACATGCTGGTTTCATCGCGGCTGCGTCGTTTTCATATCAGACTCAACATGGATTTCATCCGGACAATATGCAGTGATGATAAAGCAGGTCGTGGCGTTGACATCCAGCGCGACAACCACCTGAAGCGGCCGCTCGTGAGCGTCATAGATCAGGGCGCTTGGAATCGGGCGATCATCTGGGTAGGTGCTAGTAATCGCTCCTCGGCGCAAGGCATCAATCACTTCCGCCCTGTGGATCCCAGGTTCCAGTAATCGTTCCAAGACATGCTTACGCTACTCAATATGACCACTGACGATACAATGATTCAATTCCGCTTTAGCCCACATGATGGAGATGGGTCATTTTGTCGCTCGGTTCCGTGGTCGGGTTAGGCTGCGCTAACCCGACTCCGTTTGGCCGTTACCTGACATCTGTTCGAACAGGGCGGCGACCACCGCGAGCCGCACCGTTTCATCGAGATTAGCCAGGCCCTCGGCGATGCTGGCCGCCTTGCTCGCGGCGGTCTGTTGCTGATCGGCGGTGAGCTGAATCACGCGACTGATCTCACCCTGTTTGGCATCTACCCGTTTCAGTAACACCGCCCCATTGAGGATGGACTCGTTCGGCATGGCCAGGCGCAGTCGTTCCAGGTCCTTCATCTGAGTGGCCAGCTCATGCAACCGCAGTTCAGCTTGCAGACGCGTCTCCTCCCTCCACTTGGCCGGCGGCGCCTTTCCGATGAGGGTCGCAACCGACTCCAGCCAGGATTCGTCGGTGCGTTGCGCGGGATCGCAGAGACGCCGAACAAAGGCGCCTAGGCCCATGCGGTCGGGGGTGTAGCGATCGAGACCACTGTAGCGTTCGGCCACAGCTGCGCGCAGATCGCTCAGGCCCATCTGATCCCGATCCAGCAGGGTCAGGCTGAGCTGCTCTCGCCACCGCTCCAGTAAGGAGGGATAGGCGTCCTTGAGTTCATGGAGCGCCTTGACCAGGGTTTGGATGAAGGGCTCGACTTGGTCCTCCGCGGCGCTGGCGAAGGCGGTGGGAGGCAGGCCGCAGGCGGCGGGCAGCGCCTCGAAGAGCAGGACGCCGGGGCTGCTGGCTTGCCTGAAGGCCACGCGCACGGCTTGGGTCTCGGGACTGACGCCAGTGCAATGGAGACTGTATTCGGGCAGGTTCGCGATGAAGCGCACCAGCGGGCGGGCGATGTCGAGCAGGCTGGCGTCCTCGCGCACTTGACCGACCACGGAGCGGATGTAGCGGTCGAACAAGGCGCCCCGCACACCGCTGAGCGCAAAGCGTTCCAGTGAGAAGAGTCCGGGGCGGCGACAGAGCAACTCGGCCTGATCGATGGTCAGCGTCTCGCAAAAAACGCCTTCCTGATAGAGCGCCACGTCGCGCCGGTTGGCGAGGAGATAGGCCAGGATCAGCACCGGCAGCGGGCCGAGCTTCGCGCCGAAGGGCGGGCGCTGCAGATTGGCGTAGATCTCGGTCAAGCCGACCTGCCGCCCAGCGGCTTCACCGAGCTGCAGGGTGATGGCATTCCAGAGCGGGCGCAGCCGACATGGGTCCGGTCTCGGGCCGACATCGGGCGGCGGATAGAAGGCATAACGCCCCTCGACTCCGCGATGCAGTCCGCTCTCCTTGAGGACCGAGAGATAGAGGCTTTTCTCGGCGGGTGTCTTGGCGATGCCTAGGTCAGCCTGATCAGGCGCGGCGAGCATGGCGGCGAGTAAGCGCTTGCGTCCGGTATTGGCGCTAGCCGATGGCTGATCGCGGTTGATGAGTTCGTTGCGGATCCAGGGGGCATCCGGATAACAACGGGTATCCACCCAGTGCGACAGTTGGCGCTGGAGATCACGCCGATCACTCACGGGGCGCTCTTCTCCACCCCAAAACCAGGTGAGTGCACCGGGTGTCTCCAGCAGGGCACGAATCAGTTGCGAGGTTTCGCGCTCGGCATTTGCAAGCCAGGCGCGATGCTCGCGCTGGGCGACAGGATCCTGATGCAGGGTCGCGTGCCGTTTCGGCAGCTCGCGCAGTGCAATCCATTCCACGAGCGATTCGCGTAGTCGGTCCGTGAAGCGACAGAGCGCAACGACCCCTTTCTTCGGGATCGCGCCGAGATTCGGTTCCTCGTGCTCCTCCGCAAGGTAGAACCAGAGCCGCAAGGCCCCTTCGTCTTCAACCTGGGGTGGCCAGCCGTCGCGGGCGATAAATGTCGGCTGGAAGCTTCTGAGCGAGCCAGTTTGGATGGTCGAGCGACGCGCGACGATCGGTTTATAAGGCGAGAGCTGATTGAGGGTTTCGGCGAGCGGGAGGTTGATTTGTTCGGCGACGGCCTCTTGGAGCGCGGCACGCAGATCGAAGTCGCTGCCGGCCCAAACCCGGTATTCCTGACTGTAGTGCCGGAACTGGAGAATCGAGGCGCGTTCGAGACGCTCGATCAGGGCATCCAGTCTGGCCCCGAACAGCAGCGCCAGGAGCGGCTGGCTGGCCTTGAGTCCGCGTTGCGCGCCGATCAGGTTGCACAGTCCGACGGTCTTGATGAGTTTGACCGCGTCATCCTCGGGAGCGGCGTCGAAGCGTTCCAGGGCGGTGACGACCTCCATCCAGCGATGGTAGGTGAGCGGATCAGAGAAACCGGCGCTTTGGTTGAGGATGAAGTAGTCATAAAGCTCCCAGGGCTCGATCCAATCGCCCGCACGGAGCTTACTCAGCCGCTCGCCGAATCCGAATGGCTCATGGCTGCCGAGGTAGGAAAAGAGCGTGCGTTCGTTCTGGGCGACCTTCTGACAGAGAACCGGCAAGATCAGCAGCGTCAGCGGGTGCAGGGGATAACAGCGCGCAAACAGGGCTTGCGCTGGAGCCTTGAGGAGCCCCGCCGGCAAGGCACCCTCGGTGGCCAGGATTTCGGTCGTCTGCGCCAGTTGGTTGCTCAGGTCGGAGCTGAGCGCACCGTCGCGCTCGAAGGCGGCGGCGACGATGCGCAGCGCCTGCTCGGCGGGCTCCAGAAAGGCGATCGCACCGAAGCGCCCCTGGACCTTCTGCCATTCCTCACGCAGCGGTTTACCAAGGCGGTGGGCGTAATGCTCGAAGGCCTGATGGAGCATGACCACCAGATGCAGGGGCGCGGCGCTTGGTTCCTGGGCCTGCTCGGCCAGCAGTTGCAGCAGGTGGATCTCACGATGCTGGGGATGATGGGACTCGTACTCCAGAAATTTGCCCAGCTCGTCGATCTCGATGAGTAGACCCGAGCCACCGGCATCGGACCAAAGACGCTGGACGCGACGGATCAGCGTCAGGACATCGTCCATCGGATAGCCCGGCTGGGCGGCGGCGCGGATGTCGTCGATCAGTTTGGCGTTCAGTTCCGCTTTCTTGGCCGCGGCGGCGAGTGCGAGCAGGAGTTGGCGCACCACGGAGTCCGGTAGGCCGTTGATCTGGATGACGAGGAAGCCACGCGATCCGCTCAAGGCCTTCTGAAGGCGCGCTGCCAGGGCTGGAGCATGGGTGCGCAAGGTGCTCAGCGCGGCCTGGTGCGCACGCGATTGTCCTGGGGCGACCAGCGCGGACAGGAAGAGACCGAAGGCCGACTTTCCGGAGCCATAGGGGCCAATCAGCGCCTGAGCACGCCCGGCCGTCTCCCGCTCCATGCCTTCGATGAACTGAGTGAGTGCCTGCAGCGCCCGCGAGGTCGGCAGATAGGACTGGATCAGCTCCAGATTTTCGCCATCGCGCGGCAAGTTGATCGAGCGGGTATAGACGCCTCGAATCCGAATCGATCGAGCCAAGGTGCTCATACCGCCTGACTCCGATGGTAGCCGCGCAGTAGGTCCAGCGGACTCTCGATCGCGCCGCGACGGTAGAGCTGATGCAGGCCAGCGGTATCGCGCAATTCGTAGCTCTCGGGGTAGCCTTCCATGACCTGTTCGAGGGTGCTCATGAGTCCTTCTTCGTTCAGACGAAAGATTGAGCCAGGTGCCGCCCATCCGTCACCACCATAGAGCAGCACACGAATGGGCAGCGCGGGCTGCGTGGGGTCGGCCTGAAAGCGCTGGGCAAGCGCGAAATGCAGGGCGATCGGGGGTAGGAAGGCACGCGCGAGCCGCGGGCTGCGGTAGTGTCGACCCGCTTCCGCCTCGATCAGGCCCAAGTCGCCCAAGGGGGAGTCCAGGTGATCATCGCCACGCTCGGCGGTCGGGGCGTACATCCGCAGAAGGGTCGAGATGTCAGATTTCAGCGTGCTGGCCGAGCGACGCGCCTTCAACTCCTGATCGACGAACTCGGTGAGCGCGGAGAGTGCCTCTCGGTCCTCGAAACGCGGCATGGCAAAACGGTCGAAGAACCAGTAAAAGCCGGTCGCCTGTTGGGCGTTGGAGGCAATCAGCCAGTGGAGAATCCACAGCGTCGCCTCGTCTTCGAGATACCGATCGCCCTGATCGCCGAGCAGAACCTCGCCCAGCTCCGTTGGCTCTCCGACGCCGTTCTTGAAGGCGACGACGCCACTCGCTTGCAGCCAATATTGGATGGCGTTCGCCATGTTGCGTCCAACCCCGAGCACGACCATGGCACTCTCTGGCACGCTGAAGATATCGGGCGTCTCGCGGAGCGCGTCGATTCCCTTGGTCAGCCAGGCATGGCGCAGCGGAAAGGTTTCGTGCCGGCCGAAGGTGGACTTGTCGCGATTCAGCTTCAACTAACTCAACTCCTGTAGGCGACGAGCCGCCGCGACGATGTTGTCCACGGCCGTCGCGATGTCTTCAAGCGAATGGGCGCGGTCGAAGCTGATCCGAACCGCGCCATAGAGGTCTGCTCCCTCGATCCCCATGGAGCGCAGCACATGCGAAGGCTCGATGGTGCCCGATGAGCAGGCGGAGCCGGAGGCGATGGCAAGAACCCCAGCAAGCTGGTTGATCAAGGCGTCGCTGCCGATCCCGTCGAGACTGAGATTGAGGATGTAGGGCGATGCCTGCTCGGGATGGCCGTGGATTTGGATCTTCAGCCGGGTGGCGAGCGACTGGATGAAGTGACGCTTGAGCTGGGCGACATGCGTAAGATCGCATCCGCGGCGGCTCGCGGCCAGTGTGAGTGCGGCAGAGAGTCCGACGATCTGGTGGGTCGGCAAGGTGCCAGGACGCAGTCCGAATTCTTGTCCGCCGCCATACATGAGCGGACGCAACCTCAGTTGACGTCGGTTGCGCACGATCAGGCAGCCGATTCCCTTTGGGCCATGGAATTTGTGCGCCGAGATCGACAGGAGATCGATCGGCGTCTCGTCGAGCCGGATCCGGAGCTTGCCCGCCGCTTGAGCCGCGTCGACATGCAGCAGCACGCCGTGCTCGGCAGCCAATGCGGCAACGTCCTCGATCGGCTGCAGGACGCCGGTCTCGTTGTTGGTGTGCATCAGGGAGATCAAAAGCGTGTCGGGCCGGATGGCCGCCTCGACCGCTTCGGGTGGGATGCGCCCCCAGCGGTCGGGCGGCAGGTAGCTGACCTCGAACCCGTCGCGCTCCAGCGACTCGCAACAGGCGAGCACGGCATGATGCTCGATGCGGGAGGTGATGAGATGACGACCCTGCTCGGCATGGGCCAGCGCGAGTCCGCGTAGGGCGAGATTGTTGGCCTCGGTGGCGCCTGCGGTGAAGATGACTTCATCGGGGTCGCAGCCGAACTCCGCGGCCACCTCAGCGCGCGCGCCCGCGACGACTGCTGCGGCGGCCTGTCCCTGCGCATGGGCTGAGGACGAGGGATTGGCGAAGGTGCGCGGATTTTCGAGCTGCTCGACCATGGCGGCCAGCACCTCGGGCGCAATCCGCGTGGTCGCCGCTGTGTCGAGATAAAGAGGCAGACTCTTCGCGTCCAATCTAGTTTCCATTCATGCGCGAAGCCAACGGCAATGATGGCTTCGTCCTGATCCGATCAGGGGGGTTCCTGAAAAGCGGTCTGGAAAAACGTGTGGGGGGCGAATTCATTCGCCCAACCGCCGGACCAAGGGCGAATGAATTCGCCCCTACAAATGTCTCGACCATGATTTCCAGACAGCTTCTGAAGTCGAGCCAGCTGGAGATCTCGTCTCTCGCTGCCGGTGAAGCGAGATACTGGCAGATACCTGAGCAGTTGTGCAGATTAACAGTCAATTATGTGCGCGTCATCGCATCTCAGGAGCTCTGCACTGGAAGGCGACTTCGAGCCCATGGCGGAAGAGTCCGCCGGCGCCGCGATGATGCTGGGTTTCCAAAGCCCGGAGCAGATGGGCGAAGGCGGCATAGCGCTCGATGAGCGGCAAGGTCGGCATCGCGGTAGGGAGAGTCAACGCCGCCATCCCAGAGGCGGCCCACGCCCAGGGGCTGACCGCAGCGACCCGCGCTCCAGTTCCTGTTCGGCCATCCTCGCCCTGCCGCCCTTGGCAGGGCTTTTTTGTGCGCCGAGGACCACCTTCTTGATCAGCCTGAAAGGGTCCAGCCTGCAATCAACCGATCCTGTGCCATCATTGGACCATCGTTTCCTGGTGGGCGGACGCCATGCAACGCTGGATCCATGCGGAGAAGGATCGCTATGACCTGGTCGATCTGGTTCAGGACCTGCTCGGCGACTGGACGCTGGTGCTATGCTGAGGCGCACTCGGCTCCCGGCGCGGACGCCTGCGGGATGAGGAACGGCTCACCGATGTCCTGAAACAGGCCGGACCTGGAGCGTGACACGGACGCTGGTTTGGATGCTTCGCCCAGAGCTGCTCGCGGAGGTCTCCCGCTGAGATTGACCGACGCCAAGCATTCGATGATGTCGACCGAAGACGAGGTGAACGCCTGATGCCCATCGCCCGATTGATCCGCAGCTCAGCGCTAGTGGTCGCTCTGCTGCTCGTCCTTCCGCTCTTGGCGGTCGCCGAATCCCCAGCAGTCGGACCTGAGATGAACGCCTACTACCATGGCGCCGACCCCCAGCGCTGGGAATCCATCTTCGAGCGCAGCGGCCGAGAGGTCTTCGACCGGCGCTTCGAGATTCTGCAGGCGCTGCAGATTCCTCCCGGACTGCGGATCGCCGATGTCGGCGCCGGGACCGGACTCTTCACACTGCGCTTTGCCGAGGCGGTGGGTCCGAGCGGGAGGGTCTATGCGGTGGACATCTCGGAATCCTTCGTCGACTCGATTCGGCGTCGTGCACGCGCCGAAGGACTCGAGAATGTGGTGCCGGTGGTCAACCAGCAGACAAGCGTCGCGTTAGATCCCGCCAGTGTCGATCTGGTCTTCCTGTGCGACACCTACCATCACTTCGAGTATCCGGACGCGATGCTCGCCGCTATCCGCGAAGCACTGGCACCCGGCGGCGTGCTCGCGATCATCGACTACCGACGGGAGCCGGACATCAGCGCGCCGTGGATCCTCGAGCATGTCCGGGCTGATCGCCGCACCGTCATCAAGGAGGTCTCGCAGGCCGGGTTTGTCCTCATCGATGAGCCGCTCGAGCTGCGCGAGAACTTCTTCATCCGGTTCCGCAAAGGCAACCCCTGATCCACCGCCTCGCCCGAGCGCCAGAGGCACGACGCGGGAAGCGACCGACGCCTTTGCGTCACCCGGACGATCACCGCCGACGCCCCAGAGCCACTCGCGTCTCATTGCCCCAGAACGCCGAACGATTGGCCTGGACCTTGGCTTCCGAGAAAACGCCGAGCACGCCCTATAAGAATCGCGGCTCAGTGGCTTGGACGTCGGCTTCGCCGCCATTTGGCTTCTCGAAGTGAATGACATACGCCAAGCGGTGACCAAAGAAGGCTCGCTCACGAAAACCGGTTGGGATCGCCAGGCCCGCAACGGTGCGACGAGACTGGAAGTGCGGATCGAAGATGACCTCAACGACGGCCAGAAGCCCGCCGGGCTTGAGTGCGCCGAAGAGTTCGGCGAGCGCGGCCGCGCGGTCGGGAATCCCCCCAAGGACAGTGACCAAGACCGCGCGATCAAAGTGATTGGCGGGGAGCTTGCCCTCGCCAAGCCCACCCGTGACAAAGGCGACGTTCGTGAGACCGGCAGCCTCCGTCTTTGTCTGAGCTCGGGCCAGCATTCCGGGCTGGATGTCTAAGGCAACGACACGCCCGGTCGGGCCAACACTACTGGCTAGAGGAACGGTCAGGCGACCCGGACCGCATCCCGCATCCAGAACCTGCATCCCAGGCGCGAGGTCAAGCGTTTCGACAATGAACGCCGCTCGGTTTGTCTTTGTGAAGGGGTTGTCGAGTTCGACGAGCCAACGCAGCCAAACCGGACAGGGCAGGCTAAGACGACGGGAAGAGAAGCGCCATGTGGTCGCGACAAGCGCAGTCGCGATGATGGCCAGAAGAATGATGATCGATGTAGTCATAAGGGTCTGAGGTTGGTAGCGGCCAAAAAGGAGCTAAGAAAGCGTCCATCAACAACTTCCCCCCCTTTCGCAAAGGGGGGGCTAGGGGGGATTTCGGGCGGCATCGCTCGCATCGGGAAACAATTGATGGACACTTTCTAAGTCCCAGGAACGGTCACTCAGTCCGGTAGGCAGAACAGGGCGGAATCGGCCAACTGCGGTCACGTTCATCTTGACAAGGAGTGTCTGCTCAATCCGACAAACCGGACGTTGAATGCTCAAAAAATCAAGCCGTTAGAATGCCCCATTTCCTGTTATGAGTATGAGATCGAGTCGGTCTTTCCATCTCCCCAAGGTTTCTCCGACAGCCCTTCGCATCACTGAGCCAGCCCGGCCGAAACGACGCCACCGAGCGGGCGTTGACACGACTCTGGCAACGGGTTTGCCGGCAGCCATGCCTCGGTAGTTTGGGAGAGATGCCAAACGCTGAACCCGAAGCGCGGGCAGTAGCGATGAGTTGCCGCTCATCGTCGCTCAGAAGCGATACGCAAACCGCAGGCCGCCGCTGTGCGCGAGATAGCCGTCGCCGGACTGCATTCCATACTCGAGGCGCGCCTCGAAACCCTCGTTCTGATAGACCTGCACACCGAAATCGATGGTCCCCACACGCCTTGGCAGCCGACGCTCCGTGGTAAAAGAGCCGGCCGAGGCCGGCCCGCCGATGAACCGGGCCTCTCGCTGCCAGCTCGGGTCATCCAGCCAGGTCATCCCGCCGCGAAGGTACAACCTGACGATCCAGTCATCTTGAAGATCGATGCGCGCGCCGGCCTCAAGCATCGGCGACATCGCCAGGGTCGTCTTGCTGCTGGACTCGATGATGAGCCCGTACCAGTTATCTCCCGACTCCCGAAAGGATGGGCTGTCGCTCTGGACCATGTCCAGGTCGAGGTAGGGCCGCAAGTACCAGCCCTCCAACGGCAGCGTATACGCCGCCCGCAGGCGCCCGGCGATGACCGTGGCATCGCTGCTGCTCGTCAGCTCCGCCTGCTCGTTGTGCCACTGGAACCACCGCCGATTGTCGGACCACTGCTTGCTCAGGTTGAGCGCCGCCGCGAACAGCCAACGCTCCCACTGCTTTTTCAGCGCAAGGCTGAAATCGAAGGCTTCGCCATTGCTACGCGACGCGATGTCGTGCATCTCGGTCGTCGTCTCGCGATAGGCACCGGAGGCGCCGAGGAACCAGCCATTGCCGAGCCCGTACTGTCCGCCGATGCGCAGGCCAGAGCTTCTAATGTCGTACTCGGGGCTGTGGGCATCACCGTCACGATGGATGTCCTCGCCGATGACGCTAGCCCAGGTACAGGTGCCCTCGGTCAGCAGCGTGCCGTCACCGGCAAAACCTGGGCAGCTCAAGGACGCCGACAGCCCGGCACGGGCGCTTGCGGCCAGGTCGCTGGCATCGGCGGCGATGTTCTGCGACGAGAGCTGCGCGAGCAGGTTGCTATAGTCGGTGCTGTTGTTGATCCCGGCCAGCGTGCCGAACACCGGCGCCCAGGTCTGCTGCTCGCTAGTGCTCGCGCTGCTCATCGCGTTCCAGTGGCTGCTGAGATGGCTCGCAACCGCGCCATCGGAGCCCTTGATCAGGCCGCTCCCGCCCTGGAAGTTTGCCGTCGGGACCAGCGTCAGATTGGCACCATCCACGTTCAGCGCCCACTCGAATAGCAGGCTGTCCGCAAACCCGGGTGCGCCATTGATGGCCGGCGTGCCGTCGCCCCCCATCACCTGACCAATCAGATAGGGGCCTGGCAGTAGGCTATTGGCCAGCGGCACGATGGTGCCGCCATCGATCACGAGCTGCCCATAAACCTGCATCAGATCCGCGGTCTGATCACCCAGGGCGTCAATATCGACATGCCAGTCGCCTTGGTTGCTGAACAGCGCGGTCTGAGAGACGTCGTCACTGGCTGTTTGCACCAGGTTGGTGAGCGTCGTGGTGGCAACGGTGCCGTCACCGCCGATGCTGAATTGGCCGCCAGACGCATTGGTCAAGTTCTGGACGTGACTCAATGACGATCCGGCATTGAAGATGCCTGAGTTATTGATCATCCCGTTGAGGTCTGGAGCCGCGGAGCCGGGCGCACTCTGCGAGCCCAGATCGACGGTGCCGCTCAGGGTGCCGCCGGCCTCGATCGTGATATTGGTCCGGCCAAGTACGCTCTGGATGGCGCCGCCGTCGATGCCGTCGACATTCCCGACGACGCCGCCGGATGCGATGGTGACGGTGTTGCCGGTGCTCGCGGCGATGCCCATGCTGCCGCCGGCGACCAGGATGCCCCAGCCGTTGTGGCCGCCGGTGACGGTGCCGGCGACCGAGACCGTGATGGGCGCCGTGTTGGTATAGTCTCCGCCGGTGCTGGCTTGGGCGAGGATGCCGTGGGACCCGGTCCCGGTGGCCTTCACGACGCCGCCGGCGCCGACGCTGATGTCGATGGCCCCGTTGACGCCCCAGTGCGGCGTGGCACCGTCCGGATAGTCGCTTTCAGCGAAGGCCGCTTGGCCAACGTACTCGCCGGGCGCGATCCCGCCGCCGCCGGCGATGGACTGCGCAACGACGCCATGCGCGTTATCGCCTTGGGTGACTACCTGTCCATCGATGCTAATGCTCAGGTCGCCGGCGTTGGCATCCTGGGTACCGCTGGCCGTCGGGCCGCCATTGGCCCAGAGTGCGCTGGCATCGAGCGCCTGGCTCAGATCGCCGAGCAGGCCGCCGCTGCCGCCGATGGACTGAGCGACGATGCCCCAGGCCCCGTCGCCGTAAGTGGTCACACTGGCGCCGCTGTCGAGGCTGATATCGATATCGCCGCCATTGCCGCTGATTTGCCCCGAACTCGGTGCCAGCCATCCGAGGCCATGCTCGTAGCTTTCGTAGAGGGCGCTGACCTGCCCGCCGCCGCCGCCGATGGACTGCGCCAGGATGCCGACGGCGCGGGCGCCAGTGGTCAGCACTTGACTGCTGTCTTGCAGCGTGACCGTCACCGTATCGCCGTCGCCATAGGCACCAAGGGTGCCGCCGATGGATATGGACAGATCGCTGCTGTCGTCCCAGATCGTCGACGGGTCGTTATTGCCGAGACAGAGGCTGGCGCTGTTGCCGAGGTCGACGCTGGCGACCGAATTGGTGCAGCCGGCGCTCGCGCTGCCGCCACCACCACCGATCGACTGCGCCAGGATGCCGAAGGCGTCATCGCCGGCGGTCCAGGTCAGCCCCTGGCCGGACTGAGTGATGTTAACGCTGCCGCCATCACCGCCGGCCCCACCATTGCCATCCCAACCCGCGCCCAAGCCGATCGTCGAGCTGTTGTCCACGGTCCCCTCGGCGCCGTAGCCGCCGCCACCGCCGATACTCTGCGCGAGGATAGCGTAGGCGCCGTAACCCGCAGTCTGGATGGTACCCGGGTTGGCGATGCCGACCTGGCCGCCATCGCCGGCGCTGCCGCCACCTCCGCCGACGCTGACGGTGGCCGTGTAGGTGCCGGCCTTCGCGTTGCCCTCGTCGTCTGTCGTCGGCCCCAGGAAGACGGCGTTGGACGACGAGGTCGCGGCACCGCCGCTGCCGCCGCCACCGCCGATGGAGTGGGCGAGGATGCCGTGCGCACGTGTGCCCAGCGTGGTGAGGGTTGCCCCGCTTGCATTGGTGAGGCTGACAACGCCGCCGTTGCCGCTGACACCGCCGCTTCCACCGACACCGACATTGGCGTTGTAGCTGTTGTCCGGGGGATTGAGCCAGTCCTCGACTTGGCCCGCCTTGCCGATGCTGGCGGCCGGGTCGGCGCTGCCGCCGCTACCGCCGCCACCGCCGATGGACTGGGCCAAGATGCCGACGGCATCGCCGCCGGTGACCACCGTCTGGCCGGCGCTGTTGGTCTGGGTCGCGCCGGTCGCGATACTGCCGGCGTTGGTGATGCTGACGCCGCCGCCATCGCCACCGTAGCCGCCCTTGCCGCCCACCGCGAGATTGATCTGCAAGGTATCGCCGCTGGCCGCGGCGCTGCCGCCGGAGGCATCGCCGCCGCCGCCGCCGATGGACTGCGCATGCAGCCCGCGCGCGGTCGAGCCGGTGGTGATGATCCGACTGCTGGCGGCATTGGTCAGGGTCACCGATCCGCCGTCGCCGCCGTCGCCTCCGGAGCCGCCGACGCCAGTGGTGACATCAATGGCCGTGTCGGTGTCATCGCCCAGATTCGGGCTGGACGCACTCGAGCTACCGGTGCCGCCGGTGCCGCCACCGCCGCCGATCGACTGCGCAAGGACGCCGGTGGCATGCTGGCCATGGGTCTGGATGCCGCCATCGCAGCCGGGGCAATTCGTCGTCGGCCCGTTGCCCACCGTGACGGTCCCGCCGCCGCCTGCACCGCCGCCGCTGCCGCCGAGACTGACCGCGAGCTTGATCGTCGGCATCTCGCCCTCGATGGCATAGGACGCCGCGGTGGCGTCGCCGCCGCTGCCGCCACCACCGCCGATGGACTGGGCCAAGACCCCGTAGGAGACGTCGCCGGCGCTCTGGATCTGCCCGGCATTGCTGACCGAGATGGCCTGACCGCTGCCACCGTCGCCACCGCTGCCGCCGATGGCGAAGTCGGCGGTGATGGTCGGGATGTCGTCCGCCGGCAATCCGAGCGACTTGGCCGCGGCGCTGCCGCCGGTGCCCCCGCCGCCGCCGATGGACTGCGCCAGGATGCCCACCGCGTCGGCGCCATCGAGCTGTGGTCCGATGGTCGGTCCATAGCCGCAGCCGCTGGCGGAGGTGATGCAGCCGGTCTGAATGATGCCGTCGTTCTCGATGCTCAGGCTGCCGCCGTCACCACCATTGCCGGCGTTGCCGCCGACCGCGATCGCCAGCGTAATGATGCCGACGTCATAGGTCGAGGCCGCGCCGCCGTCGCCGCCGCCACCGCCGATGCTGTGGGCGAGCAACCCGATGGCCTGGTTGCCGCTGGTCCGCAAGCGGGTCTGATTGGTGATGTCGATGGCACCGCCGTCGCCGCCGCTACCGCCGGCCCCACCGATCGCGACCGATGCGAGCTGATAGAAGCTCGTGGCGCTGCCGCCGTTGCCGCCGCCCCCGCCGATCGATTGGGCATGTACCGCTTTGGAGAACAGGCCGGCGGTCGTGATGGCGCCGCTGCCATCGTCGCTCAGCGTCACATTGACCTCACCGCCGTCCCCACCGTTGCCGCCCTGACCACCGAGCGCGGCGACCAGACCCCAGGCATTGGCGCCATTGCCACCACCGCCGCCGATGGACTGGGCCAGGATGCCTTGGGCGTTGTGTCCGTAGGTCGTCACGGTGCTGCCGCTGGTCGTGCTCACATTGACCGTCCCACCGCTGCCGCCGCCGCTGCCGTCGGCATCCTTGGCGCCGACGAAGACCGGCGGCGCATTGGAGCTGCCGCCGCCACCGCCAATGGACTGCGCGACGATGCCGATGGCCGCATCACCGCCGCCGGATGCGGCGCCCGTGGTGACGCTGCCGCCATGGGTCAGGTTGACCTCGGCGCCGTTGCCGCCCGGGCTGTCGGCCGTCGCCTGGCTGCCGAGGTAGGCCGACTGGCCGTCGCTGTCCTGATTCAGCAGCCCGCCGCCACCGCCGCCGCTGAGGGCCAGCAGGCCGAAGGCGCTGTCACCGCTGGTCTGCACGCTGCCGGTGTTGGTCAGGGTCACCGCCTGTCCGGAGACCTGGTCGTCATTGGTCAAGGTTCCGACATTACCCAGGGTGTTCTGCGCATTGGCATCGGCATTGGTCAGAAAGCTGGCCCCGCCCACGCTGAGCGCGGCCAGACCGATGCCCATGCTGCCTGTCGTGGTCACCTCGCCTGCACTTTTCAGCGTAACCTGCCCCGGGGTGCCCGGGGCGACGGCGTTCGCGGTGTTGACCGAGAACGGATCGATATCGGACAGGGCGCCGGCACTGATCGCCAGCGCGCCGAGCGAGAGGCTGGTGCCTCCGTTGACGCTGATGCTACTGTCCGCGTCAAGGTCGATGCTGACCGCGCCACCGGCGCCACCGAGGCCGGGTTCGGCATTGCCGGCGGCGCTGGTTGCCAGGATGCCAAGGCCACCGTTACTGAGCATGATCGAGCCGCCGGTCAAGGTCACTTCGACCGCGCCACCATTGCCGGCGCCGGCGCTGTGATCGCCGGAGCTGTAGCTATAGGCGTTGTAGTCGGCGCCTAAGGAGATCGCACGAATGCCGACTACCTCGGTCGCGGACCCGCTCAGCTCAATCTGCCCCTGATGATCGATCTGAACGCTTCCGCCATCGCCGCCCATCGCATTCGTGATGTGCCAGCTCTGACCCTGGCCGCCCTGGCTTAAGGCATTGAGTCCATAGGTTGGATACGCGTTGCTCCCGACGTCCATTCCGATACTGCCACCGGCATCAATGGTGATGCTCACCGTGCCGCCGTCGCCGCCGTCGCCGGCCATATCGTCGTCATGGGTCTTGTTGCCGACGCCCATGCCGCCGATGGAGTAAGCGCCGATGCCGGTGTAGGCCATCGGTGTGTAGGCCGCGCCAGCGGGCGGTGGCGCCACGCCCGATTCGGAGTTGTTCTGAACCTCGAGCTGACCGGCGTTGATGATCGTGACCGTGCCGCCGTCTCCCCCGTTGAAGTCGGCTTGCACCGTCTCATCGGCGGGATAACCATCGGGTCCAACAGACGCGGCGGCGAGCACCCCGCCGCCGGCAAGCGCGGGACCGCCCGCAGGATTGGTCGTTAGCGCGAGGGCGGACGGCGTCTGGATGTCAATGGTCAGCGCGGCCTGATTGGTCAGCGTGATGCTGGAGCCGTTCTGCTGCCCCTGCGCCGGGACGAACTGCGTCCCGCCGGAGGTCGCGGGATAGGAACCGGCGGACTGGCCCAGGGAGCCCAGGGTCAGATACTGGGCGGTTGCACCGCCCGCGGTTGCACTGCCTTGCAGCGTCACGTCGAGCGGATACTGATCCTGGAACGGACTGACGTTGTAGGTGACCGGATTGATCCCGGTCACATAAGTGTTGGATGGAAAGGCTGGCAGGTAAAGAGTGCAGTTCAGCCCGCTACCGCTCGCTGGCGTTGCACAGGACCCCAGCGCCCCTTCGACGGCTACGACGCTCGGCAGGTCGGGACCGCCATTGGCATTCGTGACGGCGCCCCCTGGCCGATCGACCTGCTCGCTCGCGCCTGCCGTGAGGACAGTGCAGCAGGCCAAGAGCGGCCCAAGACCACGATGCCAACCAATGACCTTGAGCGGGAATCCGGCGTGGCGATCGCCGCTGTCGGTGCTAGGATGTTGGGCGCTCATCGGGCATAGCCTCCTACGGCCAAATAGTAAACTGAACAGGGCAGTATCAGTTTAGACCACATGACAGCCTTTTCCGAACAACAGACCGCGCCATCGCCTCCACGCTCGGGCCGCGGCCGGCCGCGCAGCGAAGCCAAACGTGCGGCGATCATGCAGGCCGCCGCGCGGTTGTTCCTGGAGCAAGGCCCCCAGGCCATCAGCATGGATCGTGTCGCTGCTGTCGCCGGTGTCTCGAAGCGGACGGTCTACGCGCACTTTGGCAGCAAGGAGGGACTGTTCGAGGCCTGCACCCGCTGGCAGTCACGCACGCGCCGACTCGAAGGCGCGCTGCTCCAGGTCGACGAGGATGCGCGCACGGCCTTGTTTCGGACGATCCGGCGGCTGATGCAGCTGGTACTGGATCCAGCGGTGATCGCGATGTGCCGGGTGGTGCAGTACGAGGCCACCGAGCATCCGGAAGTGGCCGCGCAGTTCTTCGAGAACGGCCCGCGGCAGAGTCACGCGGTGATCGTTGCCCTGCTCGAAGCGCTGCGCGCGCGCGGCGATCTGCGCATTGATGAGCTGGACACCGCTGCCTGGCAGCTGATCAACCTGTCCTTTGGTACCTTCCGGATGCGACTGATGCTGAATCTGATCGATTGCGTGCCCGAGGCTGAACTCGACGCCCATTTGCGCCGCACAACCGACGATTTCCTGCGTCTGTACGGAGCCTTCGGCTAGCTGACGTATTCCATAGGAGTTCAATCCGCCAAGACGTCCGCTATGGAGTGGATTGCCGACGTCGCTGTTGGTAGAAACACTGTCTGTTGTGGGTCCTGAGCACCCTCCGACAACGCTGGCTCGAGCTGCCGCTTCTAGGATTTACCCGTCCAGCAGCGGTCAGTCGTGAGCGACGGCTTCCGAGCGCTCTTGAGGCTCTCCGCCTTGCGTGGT
>NZ_JAAIJR010000493.1 GCF_010915725.1 Thiorhodococcus mannitoliphagus | reverse complement strand
ACGGCGCTCCTCGAACAGGCGCAGCAGGCGCCAGAAGCCAACACGGGCACCGTAGTCGAAGAGACTCTCGGCGCTGTCGTGACGCTGTCCCAAGCGCCGTTAGAGGCCGGGAAGCTCGGGCAGGTAGTCCTCGGAGCCGTCATCGCCGTTGAGCAGGGTGCGCTCGGCGCCCTCCTCCAGGTTGAGGACGCATTGGACCACCAGCCGTGCCCCGCCCGGCCACTGTGGATCTGGCGGGTGCCGTCCGTCACCCTTGAGGTCTCGCGGATGCCAAGGGTCCACGGTCAACCCAGCTCGAAGGTCGTGACACCGAAGATTTCGTGGTCGGGAAGCCTCGGCGGTGGTCCGTAGTACATCCGGGCGCA
>NZ_JAAIJR010000492.1 GCF_010915725.1 Thiorhodococcus mannitoliphagus | reverse complement strand
GTGTGGTCGTCTGGCCGGTGGGTCTCGCGATGGGCGAGCGTCAACGGACAGGCCGCGCCTGGAGTGACTCTGGCACAAGCAGGGCGCTCAGGCGAGCGATCAACCGTCCATCCAAGCGGTGACCGTTCGGGGCTTGGAGGGACTCACCGTTTGAGGAGCAGACAGCGCCCCATGGAGCCCACCAGCGAGCATCCCATCGATCCCGCCATCCGCGCCAAGATCCTCGACCAACTCGGCGCCATCGAGGCCGAGCACCGGGTCCAGGTGCTCTATGCCTGCGAATCGGGCAGTCGCGGCTGGGGCTTCGCCTCCCCGGACAGCGACTACGACGTGCGCTTCCTCTATGTCCATGCCCTGCCCTGGTACCT
>NZ_JAAIJR010000491.1 GCF_010915725.1 Thiorhodococcus mannitoliphagus | reverse complement strand
GGCGCTCCTGCCACTCCTTCAGGCCGTTTCATCGCCTACTGAAACACTCGGTTTTGGGCCAACCGATGATCAAGGCCGCCCGCGCTGCACGACATGGTGTGGATTGGTGTGGATAGTTCGGCAGAATGACGCGCTCAATTCTTGCCATGTTGCTACACAGTCTTGACCCAAATTCCCGTACCTCGTGTCAGCATAGCATTTGCCCTGCCAGCGCCCAACGACAGCCATAACCGGGCCCAAAACGCAGAGCGACGAAGGAGCGGCGCTTTTTGAGGTCCGAGTTTATGGCGTTGTTGGACGAAGCCGCTGCGCGGAGAAAGTCCATGCGGCGGCGTGGCGCTTAGAATGTAACCTCATGCCCTCGGTTAC
>NZ_JAAIJR010000490.1 GCF_010915725.1 Thiorhodococcus mannitoliphagus | reverse complement strand
CCGGTACCGAGCTGCGCCTCGTGTTTGAGGCGATCCAGTCGCATTGAATTTGGCGCCAAGTCAGGAGTTCTGCACTGTCGGTCGTATCGGTCTTAGAAAGTGACCATCAACAACTTCCCCCCTTTCGCAAAGGGGGCAGGGGGGATTTCGGACGGGATCACTCACATCGGGAAACAATTGCTGGGCGCGTTCTTAGAAAGTGACCATCAACAACTTCCCCCCTTTCGCAAAGGGGGGGCAGGGGGGATTTCGGACGGGATCGCTCACATCGGGAAACAATTGATAAGCGCTTTCTTAGAAGCTGTCTGGAAACTCCTAGGGAGGCTTCGCCTCAGACCGACGCGTCATGCCATCGGGATCGCTCTCGGGATCG
>NZ_JAAIJR010000489.1 GCF_010915725.1 Thiorhodococcus mannitoliphagus | reverse complement strand
CCTTGCCGGGCAAGGCGTTGGTGGTGTTCGAGCCGGCGCTGGAGGTGATCACCTGGATGATCCCCGAGGTTGACGCCGACACCCAGGAGCGCGCCATGCTCCCGCGTCTTGAGGGCGCGATCGAGGCGGGGGATCTGTGGATCGCCGATCGCAACTTCTGTGTCGCCTCCTGGATCTGGGATCTGCACCAACGCGGCGTGGCGGTGCTGGTGCGTGAGCACTAGCAGATCCCCTGCCAACCGCTTGAGCCGATGCGCCTGGTCGCCACCACCGCCGAGGGGCAACTCAGCGAGCAGCGCGTGACCATCCCCGCCCCTGACGGGGTGCAGCGCCTGGAGCTGCGCCGGATTCGCCTGGAGCTGAACACCCCGACGCG
>NZ_JAAIJR010000488.1 GCF_010915725.1 Thiorhodococcus mannitoliphagus | reverse complement strand
TTCGCGTCGATGCAACGGCTCAAGCCGCTTCAAGGTGCGCCCGTCCGCACCCACGAGGGTCTCGCCAGCATCCCCCGAGCCAAACAGCTCTAACCAAGATCCATAGGCGCAACGCCCCAGTTCGAGCATCCGCCTCCACAGTCCTTCCTCCACCTCATGCGCTCCACGCCCGGTCTCGAACGCTTGGTGCAGAAAATTCACCGTCTCTTGCAATTGACCGAACAGCTCCTGGGTGTTGATTGCGCTGACGGGGCTGTGGGCGTTGTGGGTGTTCATTCTGGGCTCTGCGCTGTTGTAGCATTTCACAGAGACTGACTCTTCACCGGGCCGCTGTCTACACCCTCGCTAGCGGGAGCTGTAGCAGACTCAGCTTTCAA
>NZ_JAAIJR010000487.1 GCF_010915725.1 Thiorhodococcus mannitoliphagus | reverse complement strand
CTTGAGGGCGCGTTGGCGCGCCTGCGGGGAATACACCACGACCCAGCGTTGGCGCACCTCGCCGTAGACCGTGCCCAAGGTGCAAGAGGCCTCTTGGGCAGGATCGTGCATCAGCTCCGCCGCCACGGCATGGATGAGCTCGCGGGCCTGCGTGAGCGTTTCGGGCACACGCGAGATCCAGGCATGGGCGCTCAGCTCCTGGAGCGTCTCGCGGGTGTAGAGCGCGCTGTCGGCGATGAGGATATAGTGGACCCCAAGTCAAGGACAGTTTTAGCCAGAAATTAAGTTAGTCCGCCTCTGCCATTGCAGCCGTTTGTGGCTGCCCGATGTTGCCGCTAGAACTCGTGGTGGTGTTGAGTGACTTACCCCCCCGTTTCTG
>NZ_JAAIJR010000486.1 GCF_010915725.1 Thiorhodococcus mannitoliphagus | reverse complement strand
CTTCGCAGCCGGGATCACTCCCGAACCACGCCACACTCGGTTCCGGTGGATGGCCAATCCTTACCGGCTCGGGACTTTCACCCGGTGGGCCGCAACAAGGAGTTTCCGATTTGCTCATCCGTTCGCTATCTTCCTCTCCTTCCAGGCTTTGCCTGGCGCAACGAAACGATGATCAAGGCCCCGATGCGAGCGATGCCGCCCGAAATCCCCCCTAGGAGGCTGTCCGACTTGGGATGAATCGGCTGCGGAATCGGGAGAACGGTCCCTTTCGCCCCGCTTTTTCGTTACATAGAACCACTATGCGCCTCAAAACCGGAACGAAATGGCCTCGCTCTCCCACTTCCTCGCTTCGATCCCCCCAAGTCGGACAGGCTCCTAGC
>NZ_JAAIJR010000485.1 GCF_010915725.1 Thiorhodococcus mannitoliphagus | reverse complement strand
AATGGTTCAACCGAGGTCCTGGCGGACCGTGGGATTTTTCAGGCGGCTACGCCTGTTTAAGGGAGGGACGTAACAGTTGGATTGACCCAAAGCCCATGAAGGCGTGAGAGTATTTCCGCGGAGTCGGGTTAGCGCAGCCTAACCCGACGATAGCTGCCCGGGTGTCGGGTTACGCTGCTGGGCGCCAAGCAATTGAGCAACAAGCAACCGCCCTGCCACGCGCACCCAATAAGAGCACGTTATGTGCTCGAAATGGCATCCATAGCTCGCCTCCGACGCGTACTTTCACCGTCTCAAGGCTTGGGGGCGCAAAATGCTTGCAGATGAGTCAAATTTCGATGAAGCGTCCGACCATCCAAGGCCGTCGGGATCGGGATCGGG
>NZ_JAAIJR010000048.1 GCF_010915725.1 Thiorhodococcus mannitoliphagus | reverse complement strand
ATAGCGTAAAGGTGTATGGGCATTGTCTGAATTCATCTTGATCTCCTCCGAATGAAAAGAGGGCATTCGTATTAAATCGCCATGTTATTCAGATTTTTTCGACAGCGAATCAGTTACTTAGTTCCTATACAGCGTCTGAGGGCGATTCTTTATTGACGAGCTCCAAGAACGATTGCGTCGCGAATTTCTAGGATTCGCCCGCCTCCTCACCGGCCATGTTGCCTGCATTGCTCAACCGTCCGGTTTGTTCGGATATGCAGTCAGTGTCGAGCGCGAGCGGGTCAGCGCGCTCCTGACATCAGGCCGCATCGCGGATGCCGGCATGGATCAGGATTTCGTCGTCAGGGACCACGAGCCCCCTTCGTTGCCGCGCTCCAGGAGTCCAAGCTCGACCAGCTCGGTGACATCCGTATGAACGTTCTTCTAGTCACGCCCGAGCGATTGGGCGAGCTGGCCCAGTCGTGGATCACAAGTCTCGACAACAGCGGTGACGGAAACTGGCAAATATCAGCGGGGACTACTCTGAGAGGAGTAGCGTGAGCGACAACAGTTTAGGGGCGATGGCGGTACGGCTCCTTCGCTCACCGGTCGTTCGCTCCGCGCTTGCCATCACCTCGCAGTTCTTGCAGTGCGCTTTCGCACGCAGTTGGGCGTGATTGGCGCGCTGGCTAGGGGGGTTGCCCGACAAGAGCACCGCCCGGACGAGGCCAGAACCGCAGGGCGAAGATGAGGGTGCTGGCCTCCGCTGATTCGGCGCTCGCATCGCTGCCACTCGCGCGCGGGACAGCGCCGATCTTGCTTGATTTGCGCCTAGAATCAGCCACAGGGCATCACTTGGGTGCGTCGGCGCCTGGGTCTTCCTGGGTGTCGATGCTGAGTGCTTCGCCTCTGCCGAGAAGGGGGGGCGCATCGGTTTGCGCTGGGCACTCGCTCAGACAGCCTTCGAGCTGGGATTGACAGATGCTCAGATCCGGGGCGAGGCACTCCGCTGGCTCGACGCAATGCGACCCGAAGCGGGCCAGACAATTCTCCTTCCCGCCATCCGTACTGCTCCGATAGGCCTCGCAGTCCTGCAGCCTGAGCTTCTGACGGGACTCGCATTGGCTCTTCTTGAGGTCGCAAGCCGCAACGCAAGCAGAGTCTGCCGTTGTCGCCGAGGCGGCGGTGTCTTGAGCGGGCGGGGTTTGGCATCCGGCGAGCAGAGCGACGAGGAAGATCGCGGGAAAGAGTCTGTCTAGCCGGGTTTGCAAGGAAGTTCTGATCATCGACGAATTCTCCATGAGCTTCGGCGCGCACTCTATCACAGAGCCGGGGCGGCTTTCCTCGGCAGATCTGGAAGCCGCCGAGATGGCCTGACTGAACTCATGACAGAGATGCTGCCGTGGTTCAGCGCGATGCTCGTAACTTTTGAGATAAGAAAAAGTCAAACGAAATCGTTCCCCGTTTGCTCGACTGCTCAACACCTATCGGTTTCCCGAAATCAACCGGAACAGCCGCTCCAAGCCTGCGTAGCCAGGCCATCCTGGCCTGGTTTGCCAGGGCTGGAAGCCCTGGCTACATAAAACCCATAGGTGGTGAGGCTCGACTGCAGCGAACTCCACATCTTGCGCTTCGCGCTGTATATTGAACCCTTGCTGATGTCTCAGACATGACTCCCTCACTCGGACATGACTCCCTTAATCGATGCGGCGGCCTGAAATGGTCTTTCTCTACAAAGCATAGGAGCGAATCCTGATGAACGAAACCACGCGCGAGTTCCAGAAGACTCCGGCTCAAGTCGCCGGGCGACGAGGGCTCGGGTTCGGTATCCTGATCGGCGGCATTCTGTTGTTGCTGGTCATGGTGATTGGCGGGTTGGGCGCCTACTGGTCGGTCCAGCCGGCACATCTCGATGTATCCGAGGAAGCCTTGCTGCGGTTCGATGGCGAGGACGTCACGCTGAAGCCCGGTGTCGCGACCGTATCGGCGGTGATGGGTGTGGCCGAGGCACTGCTCGACAAACCCGGCGGCTATCTGAGCAATGACATGCTGCCTCCGGGACTGTGGATGGACAACACGCCGCATTGGGAATTCGGTGTGCTGACGGAACTGCGCGATTCGGTGGGCGCCTTGCGCAACGATTTCAGTCGTTCGCAGACGCAGTCGGCTGAGAATGTCGACCTGCGCGAGGCCGAATCGCAATTCAACTTCGACGCTTCGTCCTGGATGCTGCCATCGACCGAAGGAGAATATCGGCGCGGTTTGGCGGCACTCCAGCGTTACATGAACGCACTGATGTCGGGTACCGATCGATCCGCCCAATTCCACACGCGCGCCGACAATCTAACCGCCTATCTGCAAGTCGTCGAAAAGCGCCTTGGTAGCTACGCGCAGAGCCTGAGCGCCAGCGTGGGTGACACCGAGCTGACCGCGGCACTCGTCTTGCAGAGTGCGCCGTCGCTCGACCAAACTGCCTGGGATCAGATTGACGATATCTTCTATGAAGCCCGCGGCTACAGCTGGGCGTTGCTGCACACCATGCAAGCCCTGGCGATCGACTTCGCCGACGTGTTGGCTGACAAGAATGCCCAGCGTTCATTGCAACAGGTCCTGCGGGATCTGCAGGGCGCCAGCCTGCCTAAGTGGAGTCCCATCGTGCTCAATGGTCACGGTTACGGCCTGTTTTCGAATCACTCACTCGTGATGGGATCCTACATCTCGCGAGCCAACGCTGCGGTGATCGATCTGCGCGTGCTGCTCGAACGCGGCTGATGACGCAGCTGGTCCGCGTCAGGATGCTGGATCGACTGGGCAGTTAAACTCAGGCCCCGCCGCGCCACGATCCCGAGCGGCGCGAGCGCGGGCTCGGTCAGCATGAGCCCATCGACTGACGCTCGAACATGCCCGCACCACCTTCGGCTCGGACTGCATCTGACTGACGGGGAAGGCGCCGAACATGGCCAGTAGGTCCGCCCCGGTTCGCCAGGCGCCTCAGTCGGCGAGGGCGAGCCCCCAACGGCAGAAGGCGCAGCCAATCGAGAATCGCGACCTTGATCATGCTGCCGCGCAGCACGGCGCCGAGACCGATAGGCGCGACTGCGAGAGGCGCGAGCCTTGCCCGAGTTTCTCCCGTCTCCCGTCCCCGGATGCCTTTCGGTGAAGGGGGCGATTGAGGAACTGGATGTGGGAAAGTCGCCTATCCGGTTCTGAGAGAGGGCGGGTCACAACCTGGGCCATGGGTGAGATCATGCGCCGCCGCCGGGGAACCAGGCGGCAAATTGAGAACACAGACTTCGCTCTCCCGTCTAGGAGCCTGTCCGACTTGGAGGGATCGAAGCGAGGAAGTGGGAGAGCGAGGCCATTTCGTTCCGGTTTTGAGGCGCATAGTGGTTCTATGTAACGAAAAAGCGGGGCGAAAGGGACCCTTCTCCCGATTCCGCAGCCGATTCATCCTAAGTCGGACAGGCTCCTAGGGAGTGCCCGGGCTGCTCGAAAGGCCTTCAGCATGGCGAACTTCAACCCCGAAACCTGAGATATAATCTCGCGTTGATGTACGCTCGACACCTCTCGATATCCAAGCGTCGATGGCGCGGGCTTGTTTCCGGAGTCTTGCCCGCCGCGGCCTCATCGCCCAGAGAAGGCTCGGCCAAAGAGAGCGGCTAGCCGGCTTGAAATCGACCGTCATGGACAGAATCTGCGTGGCATCGCGCAGCGACCTCGACGTCTTTTGATGCGGGGATTTGAAACCAGCCCGTATGGGCGTATATTGAAAACCTAGTAATTTACTAAGAAACTACGGAGCCAGGAGCGATGACTTCAACCCCAGCCGTCGATGACATCGTTAAGTCGGAGTACGAGCACGGTTTCACGACCGAGATCGAATCCGATACCTTGCCACCGGGTCTAGACGAAGATGTCGTTCGCGCCATCTCCAAGCGCAAGGGCGAGCCCGATTTCATGATCGAGCTTCGACTCAAGGCCTACCGGCACTGGCTGACGATGTCTGAGCCCGAGTGGCCGGCAGTCGACTACCCAAAGATCGACTTCCAGGCGATCTCCTATTTCTCTGCTCCCAAGCGGCCGGAGGATGCGCCGAAGAGCTTGGACGAGATCGACCCGGTCTTACTCGAGACCTACAACAAGCTCGGCATCCCGATTGAGGAACAAAAGGCGCTGGCCGGCATCGCTGTCGACGCCGTATTCGACAGCGTCTCCGTGGCCACTACATTTCGCGAGAGCCTTGCCGAGGCGGGCGTGATCTTTTGCTCGATCTCAGAGGCGGTACACCAGTACCCGGAGCTGATCAAGCAGTATATGGGCTCCGTGGTTCCCCATACCGACAACTTCTATGCGGCGCTCAATGCGGCCGTCTTTAGCGACGGCACCTTCGTCTACGTGCCCAAGGGCGTGCGCTGCCCGATGGAACTCAGCACCTACTTCCGCATCAACGCCCGCAACACCGGACAGTTCGAGCGGACGCTGATCGTTGCGGAGGCGGGCAGCTATGTCAGCTACCTGGAAGGCTGTACGGCGCCGCAGCGCGACGAGAACCAGCTCCACGCCGCAGTGGTCGAGCTGATCGCGCTCGAGGGTGCGGAGATCAAGTATTCCACGGTGCAGAACTGGTACCCGGGTGACGCCGAGGGCAAAGGCGGCATCTACAACTTCGTGACCAAGCGGGGTGATTGCCGGGGTGCGCGCTCCAAGATCTCCTGGACGCAGGTCGAGACCGGATCGGCCATCACTTGGAAGTATCCAAGTTGCCTGCTGCGCGGCGAGGATTCGGTCGGTGAGTTCTACTCAGTGGCGGTGACCAAGGGGCGTCAGCAGGCCGACACCGGGACCAAGATGATTCACATCGGTAAGGGGACCCGGTCGACCATTGTCTCCAAGGGCATCTCTGCGGGGCATGGGCGGCAGACTTATCGCGGTCTGGTCCGCATCGGTCAGCGTGCCGAGGGTGCGCGCAATCACACCCAGTGCGACTCCTTGCTCATCGGCGACCGCTGTACCGCGAACACCTTTCCCTACATTGAGGTCAAGAACCCGTCCGCGCAGATGGAGCACGAGGCGACGACCTCGAAGATTAGCGACGACCAACTCTTCTACTGCCGCTCTCGGGGGCTGACCGAAGAAGACGCGGTCTCCATGATCGTCAATGGCTTCTGCAAAGAGGTCTTCAACGAGCTTCCCATGGAGTTTGCGGTCGAGGCTCAGAAACTCTTGAGCATCAGCCTGGAAGGCGCGGTGGGTTGAGGCAACAACATTCGGAGACGACGATGCTTTCTGTCAAAGGCCTGCGGGCCAACGTCGGCGATAAAGAGATCCTGCGCGGGCTGGATCTCGAGGTCGGGCCAGGTGAAGTGCACGCCATCATGGGGCCGAACGGCTCCGGGAAGAGTACCTTCGCGCACGTCCTCTCGGGACGCGAGGGCTATGAGGTGACCGGGGGCGCTGCGACCTTCGAGGGGCAGAATCTGCTTGAACTCGAGCCCGAAGAGCGGGCGCACCTCGGGCTCTTCCTGGCCTTCCAGTATCCGGTCGAGCTGGCAGGTGTGAATAACACCTACTTCCTCAAGGCGGCGCTCAACAGCATCCGCAAGGCGCGTGGTGAGGAGGAGCTGGATGCGGTCTCTTTCCTGCGGCTCATCAAGGAAAAGCTGAAGATCTTGCACCTTGACGACTCCCTGCTGAAGCGCGCCGTCAACGCCGGTTTCTCCGGCGGCGAGAAGAAGCGCAACGAGATCTTCCAGATGGCCCTGCTCGAGCCTAAGCTCGCCATCCTCGACGAGACTGACTCCGGGCTCGATATCGACGCGCTGCGTGTCGTCGCTGGTGGTGTCAACGCGCTGCGCAGCCCGGAGCGCTCCGTGATTGTCGTGACGCACTATCAGCGCCTGCTCGACTATATCCAGCCTGACTATGTCCACGTGCTTGCCAAAGGGCAGATCATTCGCTCAGGCGGCAAGGAACTGGCGCTGGAGCTTGAAGAGAAAGGCTACGGTTGGATCGAAACCGAGGGGCGTGCGGCATGACGACAGGGCTGCCAACCGGCTTCGAGGGCTGGGTCGCGGAGGCCGCGCGAGCCGCTAGCGGTCGCGGACTCGAGTGGCTCGAAGCGCGTCGACGCACTGCGTTGGAGCAGGCTCGCGCGCAGGGTATGCCGACCAGCAAGGACGAGCACTGGCGTTATACCAGCTTGACGGGGCTGCGGGAGCAGGCCTTCGCCTTGCCCACAGAGCCCCTAACCGCATTGCAGCGGGACGACATTGAGGAGGCCCTGATCGATGGTCTCGACAGCCATCGCGTCGTCTTGGTCAATGGTCGTTTCATCCCGGAGCTTTCGCCGTTGGAGGCGCTGCCGAAGGGGGTCCGCATCGCCGGACTCGCCCAGCTGCTCGAATCCGAGCCAGACCTTCTGCAAGGGCACTTGAATGCGGTGGCGGGCGACGATCTGCCACTCTTTGCGGCACTCAATACCGCGAGTCTCGATGATGGCGTGGTGGTAATCGTCGACGGCGGCGCAGTCCTTGAACGTCCCATCGAGCTGGTTCATCTGTCCGTCGGTCTGGATGAGCCGCGCGTTGCCCAGCCGCGCAATCTCGTGGTCATGCAGGCCGGCGCGCGGGCGACGCTCATCGAGCGCTATCTCAGCCTGGGCGATTCGCTCTACTGCACCAACTGCGTGACCGAGGTCTCGCTCGGTCGCGATGCGCACCTTGCTCACGAGCGGATTCAGGACGAGAGCCCTAGCGCCTTCCACATCGCCGGGCTCTATCTGCGCCAGGATACGGGCAGCAACTACGTCGGGATCAACGTCGGACTCGGCGCGCGCTGGGCCAGGACCGATCTCTGCGTGCGCTTTAGCGGCGAGCATGCTGATTGCGATCTCCAAGGGCTCTACTTGGCGGGCGACGGTCAGCTGATGGACTATCACCTCGACGTTGCTCATGAGTTGCCCAACTGCCGGAGTCAGGAGAACTTCAAGGGCATCCTGCACGGCAAAGGTCGGGCGGTCTTCGACGGACTGGTGTTCGTGGCCGAGGATGCGCAAAAAACCGATGCGGCCATGTCGAACCGCAATCTCATGCTCTCCGAGAGTGCCGAGCTTGATACCAAACCGCAGCTCGAGATCAATGCCGACGACGTCAAGTGCAGTCATGGCACCACCGTTGGTCGGATCGAGCCCGAGATGCTGTTCTATTTACGCTCGCGCGGCATTTCCGCCCCCATTGCGAGACGCATGCTCTGCTTGGGCTTCGCGGGGGAAATCATCGACAAGCTCAGTACGGAGGCGCTACGCGACTACGTGACCGAGCAGGTAGGACAAAGGCTGGAGTCAGCACCGCTGAGCTGACTGCTGAGTTGTCAGAGTCCTTGGGGTCCGCAGGGATCCCGAGTTTTGGTTATAGCCTGTTGCCGAGAGGTCGCACATGAACAGACTGGCTCGCTTCGCCGGTTTTGGTAGGAAGCGCGGAGAACAGGAAGAGACGGCCGTCGTCGAAGAAGAGGTCGTGGTCGAGCACGTCGATCCGGAGGAGTTGAGACAGCCGATCATCGACGAACTCCGTAAGGTCCATGACCCGGAGATTCCTGTCAACATCTACGACCTTGGCCTCATCTATAGGATCGAGATCGCCGAGAACGGCGGTGTGCACGTGGATATGACACTCACGGCGCCCGGCTGCCCGGTGGCGGGAGTGATGCCGCTCATGGTCAAGAGTGCTGTCGCGCGCGTCGAGGGTGTGGGCGAGGTGGATGTGGCGCTGGTTTGGGATCCGCCTTGGAACCAAGACAATATGAGTGACGAGGCGAGGCTGCAGCTTGGTCTCATGTGACCGCGCGGCGCCCGCTCAGGCTGTCAAGACGGATAGGGGAACCATCAGCTCAAGGCTGCTGAGCCCCCCGTGGACACCGATCTGACGGTAGGGTGGTTCGCTTGGGAGTCGCTCGTTGAGCACCCGGCTCCCGCGCGGCAGCATGCAAAAGTCGCCCACGCGGTCCATGAAGTGAGGGTGGGCGATCCCCTCGCCAAAGTAGCCGTCCTCGACAAGCTGCCTGCTCGGAATCAGGTCGACCAATCCTCGAAGCTCGTGCTCGCAATAGGACTCGAAGTCTGCCCTGGCATCCGCCTTGAGATAACAGAAGCCGGCGCGCGGCTCGCCACAGATGGGGAGCAGCAGGGTTTGCGCGAGTCGCGGATGCTCGTCGATGTCGATGACGTCGGTTGGCAGGGTGTCGAGCTGACCGTGATCGGCGCAGACCAGGAGCAGGGTATCCGTGCCTTTGGCCGCGAGGATGAAGTCATGGATGGCCTGGTCGATCTCGAGCAGATGCGCCCTGGCCGCGTCGCTCTCGATCCCCAACTCGTGCCCAATCGAGTCCAGTCTCGGCCAGTAGACATAGGTGTAGCTC
Organism: Thiorhodococcus mannitoliphagus; assembly: GCF_010915725.1. Classification (GTDB taxonomy): domain Bacteria; phylum Pseudomonadota; class Gammaproteobacteria; order Chromatiales; family Chromatiaceae; genus Thiorhodococcus; species Thiorhodococcus mannitoliphagus. Next base: position 30,729 of record NZ_JAAIJR010000048.1, on the reverse strand, counting down.
GGTCCCTGGGGCTTATTGCCGAGCGACCAACGCGGCCCTGGGCGTAGAACCCGCAGGCACTGCCGGAAGGCTTGGTCGAGCGTCTCGAACGTCAGAATTTCAGCCCCCCTCGTGTGCACCCGATTGAAGTCGGAATTCGCGATGAAGGCGGGCGATACCGCAAACCCCCGCGCACTGATGCGCGCGAAGACGGACGCCGCTGGAAAGAGTGATTTGGGATCGATGCCGGCGCGCCGGTAAGAAACGCCGCCGTAGCGGGGCTCGCCGGGCAGCACCGTCATCACGCAACCGAGTTCGCGCAGGTAGGTGAACCAGCCCGTGAGGCCATGTTCGAGCGGTGCCGCTCCCGTGAGGTAGGTCGTGATGGCGGCGGCCGTCGTCGGCGGAAAGACGGAGGTGATGGCGCCACGCAGCGAGCACGACAACAGGGTCTCGGGACCATGACGTGCTAGCCAGTCCGCGCCCAGCCCATCGATCACCAGCAGGATGACATGGGTCGCTCCGGCCAACTCATGCGGCGGGAGCAGGCTCAGGGGCGGGTGGTCGGATCGACCACCGCGGCCCTGGATGATGCTGCTCATGAGATTAACGATCCCGCCGCCCTGATAGTCGGGCTTAGTTGATTGCATCTGAGGTGCTCCGCGCTAGAGACACCTCATCATCCCAGCAATGCCGCGCCTTGGGCAAACCATGGCGGGCCATCTTGCGGCGAGGGCGCGCCGAGCAGCTTGAGCAGAGGTAGTCCGCTGGATGCCGGGACGGGATATCGAGAGCAGTTCCGTCAAGCCGCTAGTAGAGCGCGGCCAGCTCCTCTTCCGGCATACTCAGGATCTCCTGCTCGAGCAGGGCGATGGACTCCAGGAGCGTCCGCGAGACTGCGAGGAGGTTTTGCATGATGGCATCTGCCTCTTCCTGCCGCTTCTTGTTGAACTTGCTCTTCGAGCTGAAGATCTTGGTGAGCGTGGAGCGATCGTCTTCCGCGAAGAGGATCTTGAAGATCTTCATGTAAAGCTGGTGCAGGATCTCATGCGGTGTTTCGATGGCCTCATAGCCGCTGAGCGAGGAGAGACTTTGGCCGGGGCCGTAGTACCACTTGCCGAACTTGCAGGTGGTGTGGACGACGGGAACGTGGTCCTGCTCCACCGGTAGGCCTGAGATCAGGGCTTGGGCATAGGAGCGCCACTGGATATGGGCGGTCTTGGCGGCACGCAGTTGGGTGAGGATCTCTTTCTTTGTCATGAAGGCACCATCCACTCTTTATTGGTTTTGTGATCATCCGGCCAAGATCGGCCTTGTCTTGGACTGCTGGCTCTATATCTCTGCGAGACCCGAGTCCGCAGCACGGGCGGTTTCTGATCCATGCGAGCAACGCCGCTCAACCGCAGGTCGAGCCCCGGCTCTAGAGGCGTGCGATGCTTGCCCGGCCTTTGGCTGGGTCTGTTTGCTTGAAGGCGATGCGGTTGCGGCTCCTGGGGCAGGATGCCGAATTTGCGAAATCGATCTTTTTCTTCTTGCCCGGAATGCCTTGTCAGCTTCGCTCGTGGCTTCTATGCGACCATTCGATGAGCGATGCCTGATTCACGCTGGCCGGGCCGGCTGCGAGCAATAGGCCGGATTCGCCTACGCTTGTGCGCGGATGGTGCCAGCTCTATCGATAAGGCTCTGAGACCCAATCCTCATTTTTCGAAGGAGATGTCTTGACAGCCGCCTGGACAGACCGGAGTTACTTGCCCGATGACTGCGAGAGTGTGATGACCATGTTGACGAAGAAGAGCACCTGCTACGAGTGCGATGCGAATTGCCAGATCGAGGTCGAACTGGACCAAGCGGGCGAGCCGGTTAGCATCAAGGGGCCGGATTGCCCGCGCTGCTATGCCCAGATCGACCGACGCAATCACCCGGAGCGGCTGCTCTATCCGCTGCGGCGGGTTGGCCCTAAAGGTCGCGGAGAATTCGAGCGCATCTCTTGGGATGAGGCCTTGGAAACCATCGCCGAGCGCCTGGGGCGCGTGAAGGCCGAGCATGGAGCGCCCAGTGTCGCCTTCTTCGCGGGCTACACCAAAGAAGCGCGGCCGCAGCTGCAGCGGCTCGCCCATGCGTTCGGCTCACCCAACTACCTGACCGAGAGTGGATGCTGCTTCTCGGCGACCATGGTTGCCGAGAAGGTCACCTTCGGCTACAAGGTCAAGACGACCTCGACGGTGGTGTCGCCCAAGACGCGCTGTCACCTCATTTGGTCGACCAATCCGCGCGGCTCCATTCCCCCCTTCGACAGTCATCCACTGGTCAATCTGAAGCCGCGGCGCCGCATGATCGTCGTGGATCCCCGGCGCACCCCCATGGTCGACCAGGCCGACATCCATCTGCAGATCCGGCCCGGGACCGATGGGGCCCTGGCGCTGGGCTTTCATCACCTCATCTTCGCGAACGCTTGGCAAGATCAGGCCTTCCTGGACGAGTGGTGCAGTGGCGTCGAGGCCTTCCAGGACTATGTGCGCGAGTTCACGCCGGAGCGGGTCGCGGACATCTGCGGGATCGATGAGCAAGACTTGCGACGTGCCGTCGAGATCTTCGCGACGACGCCGCCGGCGCAGATCACCCTGTCGCCGACCGCAACCGTGCAACACAGCAACGGCTTTCAAAACCATCGCGCACTGATCCTGCTGTCTGCGGTGACGGGCAACCTCGATCGCGAGGGCGGCAATCGTTTCTTCAACGACAAGGTGCTGCCCAAGCCCATCGAGCTGTTCGACCATTGTCGCAACAATCTGCCGCCACGGATCGGCGATGAGGTCTATCCGATCTGGACGCGCTACTGGCCCGCAGGACAGAGCATGCTGCTGCCGGACTGCATCCTGGACGGGCGGCCGCAACAGGTGCATGCCCTGCTGGCGATGGGCATCAACACCGCGATGTGGCCAAACTCCAAGCGCATGGAGCAGGCGCTGGCCGCGCTCGACTTCTTTGCCGTGACGGACTTCTTCCACAACCCGGCGACCTTGCAGGCCGACATCGTCCTACCCGCCGCGACCAGTCTCGAGCGTCCCGCCCTCATCGCCTATCCGGGATGTGCCTATCAGGGCGAGCTGCGCTACCGGCGCGCTGTCGTCGAGCCCAAGGGCGAGGCGCGCCCCGATGGCGCCATCTTTCTCGAAATCGCGCAGCGTCTGGGCATGGGGGCGCAGTTCTGGGAGGGCGACCTGGAGGCGTCGTGGGCGGAGGCCGCCGAGGGCATTCCCGAGGAACTTCGCGAGGAGGTGTACTCCAACCCGGACGGTGTCATCGTCTACGCGGATGCGATCGAGGATCTGGTCGAGCACGGTTTTTTGGACGCCGATCGGCTCTACCGGCTGCGCGGATTCCCGACCGCCAGCGGCAAGGTCGAATTCGACTCCAGCGAGCTGCGCGAGGCGGGGCACGACGGGCTGCCCAGCTATCGCGAGCCGGCCGAGAGCCCGGTCGCGACGCCGGAGATCGCGCTCGACTATCCTTTGGTACTCACCAGCGGGGCACGCACCAAGTTCGATACGCACTCCCAGCATCAATACATCGAGCGGATGCGCCGTGCGGTGCCGAATCCTCTGGTCGAGATCCATCCCTTGGATGCCGATCCGCGGGGTATCTGCGATGGCGAGACCGTGGCCGTCCGCTCGCCGCGTGGTCTTGTCCGTTTCGTTGCCCGTGTGACGGACAAGGTCAAGCCGGGGGTCGTCCACTGCTCCCACGGCTGGAACAGCGCCAACATCAATGAGCTGACGGACGATCGCCACCTCGACCCCATCAGCGGCTTCCCACCCTTCAAGTCCGGGCTCTGCCAGGTCGAGCGCCTCGCCGGCTGACTCGGCTAAGACGGAGTGAGCCATGCCCTTCATTGGAGTGCTTCCCGAGCGCAAGCATGTCTTCCGGCCGGAGCCAAGGGCGGAGGTCGCCGTCAGCGACGCAGCCGCGTGGCGGCTCAACCCAGGTCATCGGCATCTTTACGACAAACTGGATCTCGCGCTCTCGGCCGGGCTCCTGGCGGCGCCCTGCGGCGTGAGTCCCATGGAATTCGGGCTGACAGCCGAGGACGAGGTCTTCGTCAAGCCCATCGTCAACCTTGCCGGGATGTCGCTCAAGGCGCGTACCCTGCGAGCGGACGCCGTCCCGCCTGAGCCTGGCAGTTTCTGGTGCGAGCGCCTGGAGGGCACGCACACCAGCACGGATTGTCTCGTCCAGGACGGCCGAGTGCTCTGGCTGGCTCACACCAGGGGCGCTGCCGAGAAGAACGCTTCGCGATCTGTCTACTGGGAGGTCGGCGTCGCACTGCCAGAGCTGGATGCTCAGCTGACCCGCTGGGCCGCTGAGCAACTCGCCGGCTACACGGGGCTCTGCAACATCGAACTGATCGGCGGGCGGCCGATCGAGGCGCATCTCCGCGGGTCGAACGGATTCTTCGACTTCTACGGACCCGACTTCATGCGTTCCTGGGTTGCGCTGGTCGATCACGAGCCTTTCGAAATCCCGCCGCCGGTGCCAGGCGGCCTCATTATCTCCATCTTCGGCGACGGCGACCTGAGCGCCGAGCAGCGACGGCTCATCAATGCGGCCGGTGTCGCGATGCAGCCTGACCCACAGACGCCAGACCGCATCGCGATCCTCAGATGTCACGATCGAGAGATTGGATTCCAACTCTGTGGTCAGCTGGGTCTCGTCGTCAGCTGAGCCCTGTCGGGGAGATTCAGGCTCGAGCGAGCCCGGTTGAGCCGCAAAGAGCGCAAGCTCCGCAATCCTTCTCAACCGATCATCCGGGTTCTGCTCCCAAGCATCCTCGTGCAAATTGTCTCGCACTCGGAGCTGGCAGGGATCCTCTGCTGACTCTCTGTTCCAAGAGTCCCTGTTCCAAGAGTCCCGGTTCCAAGAGTCCCGGTTCCAAGAGTGAGAACCGCAGGGACCTTAGATCGACGCTGAGCACAACATCATGGACACCTGGTCGTCTGGCTCGCTACCATTCGCGTGGTCGGACAGCTTTGCGTCAAGCCTAGCGTCGGTGATCAAAGTCACAGTATAAGTAATTAAAAATAAAGGTTTATGCTGCTTGCGCGCCGCGCCTGCCTGGGTGGATGCACTCAGGCAGGCAGCCGATTGAGGTTCGTTGTAGGCTTCGTGCTCCGAGCGGCTCGATACTTCTTTCTAGGTTATTGGCTCAAAAAGCTCAGCTTTCCCGTTAGCCGCCGTTCTGCCCTGTCGCTTTTTCGGGGGCCGCTCACATCAGGGATAGACCCAGCTCAGAAATCCTTGGAGATGCACTGCGCCTCTCCGTTCGACTCACTATCCCTGGCACTTTGATAGCGATGACGTCCTTCCTCCGCTTGTCGATACTCGTCCTTCTCAGCGCATTCAGCCTGCGGGGCGGGGCTGGCGAGCAGGCGAGCGCGGCGACCAGGTCTCGTCTCGAGGCTTCCAATGACGACCAAGCGGCGAGGGCAGATCTGCTCTCAGTCATCGATGACGTGTCGACCTTGGCGACGAAGACGCGCATGAACGCCGACTATGTGCCGGGTATGCTGAGCGTGTTGGCCGGCGATGAACTCGTCGCGCTCGGCGTGCATACCGTCTGGGATGCCCTGGAGCTGGTTCCCGGAGTGCAGGTGGATCGCAACAACAATGGCGGACTGCGCGTCTCGATTCGCGGCTTTCAGCATGCCAATGGCAACGTCAAGCTGATGCTCAATTCGGCGCCGATGAACAATGCCTTCGGCGGCTATTCCAACATCCTCTATATCCCGGTCGAGCAAGTAGAGCGCATCGAGGTGATCCGCGGCCCCGGCTCTGCACTCTATGGTGAGCACGCCTTCGCCGGAGTCATCAACGTCATCACCCGCAAGCACGAGAATCGCGTCTATCTGCGCGCGGCAAGTGGTGAAAGCTACGGTGCTGGAGCGGTCCTATCGACCCAGGATCCAAGCAAGGATTGGCGGCTCAGTCTCAATGCCGCCGGCTGGGAGACGCAGGGAGTCGAGGTGAGCGCGGGAGCCGACCTGCTCTACGCAATGGACCTGGGCGATCGCTCCCAGGCCCCGGGTAAGATCAACAATGCCGAGAATGCTCGACTCGCCGTGCTCTCGCTGGACTATAAGAAGCTCTCTGTGCTGGCGCAGTCCAGTCGCAGCCGTGGCGGCACCTTCTTTGGCGCGCTGAACGTGCTACCCGAGTGGACCGAGGGCGCGGATACCTCCTTCACCGAGCAAACTCTGGTTCAGGTGCGCCAGCAACTCGATCCGACGGAGACGCTCAGCGCCGAACTCAAGCTCATCTGGTCGCAGTACGTCGGAGAATGGGCGGAGGAGGTGCTCCCAGCGGGCGTGCCTTATCCCCTGGACTCCCAGAACATCTACCCGGACGGTGTCTTCATCCAGGACTACATCAGGCTCAGCCGCGAGGAGGTCGAACTCAACCTCGATTGGCGCGGGTGGAGTGGCCATCGTTGGGAACTCGACCTGTCGGCGTCCAAGGTCCAGATCAAGGATGCCTGGTGGGTCTTCAACGGCGATGCGGAGACGCTCGAGCCGCTCGCGACAAGGCCTCGCTACAGCGGCGACCAGAACTTCATCGACGAGGATGCAGCGCGCTCCATCCGCAGCGTCGCGGTCCAAGATCAATTCCGTCTCTTCAAGCCGCTGGAGTTGACGGCCGGCCTGCGCTACGACAGCTACAGCGATGTCGGCGACAATGTTTCACCTCGGTTGGCCGCGGTTTGGACTCTGAGTGACGAGCATCTGATCAAGGCGCAGTACGCAGAAGCATTCTTCCCGCCAACGCTGTTGCAAGTCTATGGCAATGCCGGCACCTCGGCGCTCCGCGAATTCGCCGTTGAGCCCGAGACCGTGACCACCAGCGAACTCGGCTACATCTTTCGGCGCGGCACCAGTGTCGCGCGCGCCACGCTCTATCATGCTCAGGCCAAGAACCTGATCGTCATCGAGAGCAGCAGCTATCGCAACCGCGGGCGGGCGCGTCTTCAAGGGGTCGAGACTGAATGGGAGCAGCGCCTGAGCCCAGTCTGGAAGCTGCTGGCCAACCTTAGCTACAGCGAAACCTTGGACAAGGACATCGGGGGGTCGCTGGCAGGCGCGGCCGACTGGCTGGGTAACCTCAGTCTGCTCTATCGTCCGCACAGCGATGTGCTCTTGAGCGGTCATTGGCGCTACGTCGGCGATCGTCATCGCGCGGCGGATGATCCGCGCAGCGATCGGCTCCCCGGTTATCAGGATCTGGCTCTGACGCTGAACTGGTTCAACGTTGGCGCCCCAGGCCTGACGCTGCGGGCCGGCGTCAAGAACCTGCTGGCGCAAGAGATCAAATCGCCCGCGGCGGCCTACACCTATCGCGATGATTACAGGTTGCTGGAGGAGCGCACCTGGTGGATGCAGCTGTCCTATCAATGGCAGTAGCACGCATCGCTCACACAGGGATCGCAACGCGGAAGTCGTGACCTCGAGAGGGCAGTCAGCGGCTGGCCTTCCGCCTGGTTCCGGCGCTGTTTTCCGGCCGTTCGCCCCGTCAGTGAACCTAAGGAAAGTGTCCATCAATCGTTTCTTGACGCGAGCGATGCCGCCTGAAATCCCCCCTAGCCCCCCTTTGCGAAAGGGGGGAAGCGGCCGTTCGCCCAGTCAGTGAACCTAAGGAAATTGTCCATCAATTGGTTCCCGATGCGAGCGATGCCGCCTGAAATCCCCCCTAGCCCCCCTTTGCGAAAGGGGGGAAGCGGCCGTGCGCCCTGTCAGTGAACCTAAGAACGTGTCCATCAATCGTTTCCCGACGCGAGCGATGCCGCCTGAAATCCCCCCTAGCCCCCCTTTACGAAAGGGGGGGGAACTGACCGTTCGCCCCGTCTGTGAACCTAAGGAAAGTGTCCATCAATTGGTTCCCGATGCGAGCGATGCCGCCTGAAATCCCCCCTGGCCCCCCTTTACGAAAGGGGGGAACCGGCCGTTCGCCCCGTCAGTGAACCTAAGAACGTGTCCATCAATCGGTTCCCGATGCGAGCGATGCCGCCTGAAATCCCCCCTAGCCCCCCTTTGCGAAAGGGGGGAAGTTGTTGATGGACGCTTTCTAAGCTGACTCCGCTACCCGAGGCTATGCCTACTTCTCCAGCGGCGATTCCGATACCAGGGTTGCGAGCCGCAGCAGTTTGGAGCTGATACGGATACCGGCGCGTGCCGCCGCTGCCTGGTTGATCAGGGGGTGCAGCCGCTCGCCTCGGTGAACCAGCGAGACCACTCCGCCTTCGCGTACAAAGGTCTCCGTATCGCCGACGCTCAGCACTGGTGCGCCCTCCACTGCGGCGAGCACCCTGGGGCCAGGTTCTGCTGCCCGCTGGTCGACGTAGAGGATGTGGCAGCGGCGCCACTGCGCCGGATCCTGGGCGGCCGCGAGCTGCATTGGATGGCCTCCGATGCGCTCACCGGCGAGCGCCTGCTCCAAGCTGGAGGACAAGGCCGAGTTGCCGAGGACGCAATAGCGCAGCGGCGCGGAGGGGGAATCGAATGCCGAGGATGGCCACTCGATGAAGAGCGGGAAGTTGACGAGGAAGGTCGCTCGCAGGTCGGCTTCGGTGAAGGGCTTATAGTGGTGCGCGACCTCCAGGAAGAACGACTTGAAGCGGATGCCGGCCCGCCGGGCCTGAGCTAAATTGACGGAGGGCAGAACACGGTCGGCGACATAAATGCCAGCCACGGCGCCCTCCTCGACGGCGCCGGCGAAGGGCGAAAACACGACTGCCTGCTGGCGCTCGGACCAGGTGCGTAGGCGCTTTGACGCCAAACCGGGGCTGGCAACGAAGATGCCGCCCGGCCGCTCGCCAGCGTAGACATCCAAAGCTGCCGCTGAGCGCACTTGGACGCGAATTGGATGACCGCCAATCTCTGTCAAGGACTCGAAACTGGCGGCGGCCTTGCGGGCGGCGGCCTTGGACCCTTCGTAGACGACGAGCACCAAGAGTCTACCGTCAGACATGACACCTGTATCCAGAGATTCCACCGCGCCGAGGCAGGCGGGGAAGATCTTCAGGCCAATCTGCAAGCGCTGCTCGTCCTCGCGCCACAGGGTCTGAGTGTCGCCCAGGGCGCTCTCGAGCCCGAGCGCGAGCAAGACCGGAGCAGAGATGACGAGGCTGAGGGCTAAGGCGCGGACGACGCTGTTGATGGAGTGGCTCATGACCCAATGCCACCTAGACTGCGTTACTCATGCGCAGCAGGCATCGGTGCCCAGGTTGGGGAGCAATCCTGGTGTTTTGAGCGTCCTCATGTCCGCTGTCGTCGCAGGTCATCGGGCGGGCCAGGTTCCTGTCGAACAGGGTCGGGCGATTTTCCTGCTGTGGCTCGGTCGGAATATCGCCCCAGCTGCACGTCGCACTCAGGCGTGATGCCTGCAGGCCATCGTCGAAGCAGTTCAGCGCGGAAGGCATGGGCGCGTCTATGGCTTGCATCCAACGAAAGCTCGAAACATCGGGCGCATTGATGCACCAGACTGCGGAAGCCTTGGGGTGGCGCACGGCGCCCGCGTGGCTGTCGTCGTAGTGCAATGTCCAGATCAAGGTCATGCTGTCGCTTAAGAAAGTGACCATCAACAACTTCCCCCCTTTCGCAAAGGGGGCCAGGGGGGGATTTCGGACTGGATCGCTCAGATCGGGAAAGAGTTGATGGGCGCGTCCTAAGAAAGCGTCCATCAACAACTTCCCCCCTTTCGCAAAGGGGGGCTAGGGGGGATTTCGGGCGGCATCGCTCGCATCGGGAAACAATTGATGGACACTTTCTAAGCGGTATTGATCCTGTCCGAGTAAACGCATAAGGGTGCGGTTGGGCTTCGTGCCCAGCCCGGTCGAGGGATCGCGATGGGTCGACAGGAAGCGTCCGAGGTCGCCCGCCAGATCCCCGCCTGGCTGGTGTCTGCATCCAATAACCAGGCTTGACGCGACGTCCAAACTTGAACCGAGCAATCGGCGTCCCGCCGCCAGCGCATGGGCATCAATCGGTTCGCGGTCTTCTCCCCCCCAACTCTCTTCGCGGCAAAGATCGAGACATATTGCCCGCTGTTCTGCCGTTCGCCCATGCCGGCCCAAAGGTGCGATTCGGGGGCAGGGCAAGATATGTCAACATATCGCTGTCTGGCCTGGCCCTTGCTTTCTAGCCGAGAGCCGGCTACCCCGCGCTGTGCTGCCTTCCCTTGCGGCTCCAGTCTCTGACTTTGGAACTCGTCGCCTGAGACGATTTTAGAGATCCGGGAACTCCAGCGGCTGAGGTTTCTTGGGGTTGTGACGATAAAAGGCCGCAACATTGCCGATGCGGGCGATGAGGTCGGCCTTCATGCGTTCGCGGATCAAACCGACGCCCGTCTCACGTGCTTCACGGTCACCCGCGTTGACACGCACCTTGATCAGCTCGTGGTGGTCGAGGGCGATGTCGATTTCGTTCAGGACTGGCTCGGTGATCCCGTGCTGACCGACGGTCACCACGGGCTTGAGATGATGGACTTGCTTCTTGAGCCAGCGTTTCTGCTTTTCGGTGATGGGCATGGATGTGGTCTAGCCTGAATCAGTTGTCAGTTGTCAGTTGTCAGCGAGCGTCGCTTCGGCGGGTGGTCCTAGTCTGGAGCAGCGGCAGCGCGGATGCGCTCTGAATACTGTGGGAACGGACTCAAATGCCTTCAGTTGTACGAAACGTCTTTGGAGCCCTGAGCTAAAGTCGCTGCAGCTCCGTCAGGCCGCCTTCGTTCTTGGCCTCGATCTTCCCATAGGCGTCGTACAAGGCTGCCTGGAGGGCCTCTTCGATGACTGGGTGGTAGAAGGGCATGCGCAAGAGCTGCCCAACGGTCAGGCCCTGCTCGATGCACCAGCACAGCAGGTGCGCCAGGTTCTCGCCCTTGGGCGTCATCATCTCGCTGCCGAGGATCTTGCCGCTGGCCTTGTCGGCATAGACGCGGATCATGCCCCTGTTCTTGCCCATGATGAGCGCGCGGCCGACCGGGGCGAGCTTGATCTGACCGACGGCGACGCGGTCCTGATCCAACTCGCTCCAGCGCTGTCCGACGGCACAGATGTTGGGATCGCAAAAGTTGATGAAGAGCGGTGTCTTGCGGCGGAAGCGGACGGATGTGTTGCGGGCGGCATTGTAGCCGGCAATCTTCCCCTCGTCGCCGGCCTCGTGGAGGATGGGTCGCTCGCCGGTCACGTCGCCCGCCAGGAATAGGGGTAGACCGCCGACCTGCATGCTGTTCGGATCGAAGGCAGGGATGCCGTGCTTTCCAAGCGGCACTCCCAGGGCCTCGAGACCGAGTCCCGCGACATTGGGGACCCGCCCAATGCTGCAGAGCACCTTGTCGACGACGACGCTGTGCTCGCCCGCCGTGACACGAAGCTGCCCGCCTTCATCGATGATCTCGGCGGCCTGGCCGAGATGGATGGGAAACTCCTTGCCCATGATGTCGATCGCAGCCTGATTGACCTCGGGGTCTTGGATGCCCGCGATCTGGTCCATCTGGTCGAATCCAGTGATCCGCACGCCGAGTCTGGACAGGCTCTGACCCAGCTCCAGGCCGATGGTGCCGAGCCCGATCACGGCCATGCTCTCGGGCAGGTCTTGCAGCTCGAAGACATCGTCCGTGGTGATGAGTCGGTCGCCGAAGCGCTTCCAGGGTTCTGGAATCAAGGGGCGCGAGCCGGTCGCGATGACCACCGTGCTGGCCCGAATGCGCTGACCGCCGACCTCGATCAGGGTTGGTTCAAGCAGACGCGCGTAGTCCTGAATGAAAAGGTCTTCCGGCATGTCGTCCGTGCTGCTGCCGAGCACCCGGTCGACGAAGGTGTCGCGTAGATCCTGAACGTGCTCGAGCGCTTCGGGTATGTCCAGGGTCATGGCCTCGTGGCCGTCGACACCGTATTTGCCGAGGTGGGTGCGGCGATGATAGTCCTCGGCGACCTGGATCATGGCCTTCGAGGGCATGCACCCGACGCGCGCGCAGGTCGTTCCAGGCTCGCCGCCATTGATCAGCACGAAGGTTTTTTCGGCCTTTCGGGCTTGCGCCATGGCGTTGAGGCCGGCGGTTCCGGATCCGATGATGGCGACGTCGACAGTGCGTTCTGACACGGCTGGCTCCTCTTGGTCGTTGTCTTGGCTGGCAAGGCTGGCGCGCATTCTAACCGGGCTGGCTCCCGAGTGGTGGCTTGCCGAACCTCATCGGCGCATGCCGCGTGCTGTTGCATCAGTGGTTTACCCCTTGCCTAGGCACGACTAGAATGCCGCGTTTTTATCGGCTCGGCTGGGCGAGCGCGGGAGACTCATTGGACGCTGCAACCAACCTCAAATACCTGATCACGCCTGGCGGTTCCCTGCAGGGGCGACTGCGCGTACCAGGGGACAAATCCATCTCGCACCGCTCCATCATGCTCTCCGCCATTGCTGAGGGGACGACTCACATTCGTGGTTTCCTGGAAGGTGCCGATTCGCTGGCAACCTTGGCGGCCTTTCGCGAGATGGGGGTCGAGATCCAAGGGCCGGAGCATGGTGAGCTTAGCGTCAAGGGTGTGGGGCTGCGCGGGCTGCGGCAGCCTGAGCGGCCCCTGGATATGGGCAACTCCGGCACGGCGATGCGGCTCTTGGCGGGCCTGCTGGCTGGGCAGCGCTTTCCCGCGACCCTGGTTGGGGATGCGTCGCTCAGCCGACGGCCGATGCGTCGCGTGACGGCACCGCTCACCGAGATGGGTGCGCAAGTCCTGACCAGCGAGGCAGGTTCGGCCCCCTTGCATATCCAGCCGGTCTCCAGTCTCCAGGGCATCGACTACCACCTGCCTGTGGCCAGTGCTCAGGTCAAGTCCTGCCTGATGCTTGCAGGCCTCTATGCGCAGGGTGATACCTGCATCACCGAAACTGCGCCGACACGCGATCACACCGAGCGCATGCTGACGGCCTTTGGCTATGAGGTGAGCCGATCAGGATCACGGATTTGTCTCAAGGGCGGGGGGCGGCTCAGCAGTTGCGACCTCGAAATTCCGGCGGACATTTCTTCGGCCGCGTTCTTCATGGTCGGCGCCAGCATTGCGCATGGCTCGGACATCCTGCTCGAAAGTGTCGGCATCAATCCGACCCGCGTCGGCATCATCAATATCCTGCGCGACATGGGAGCGAACATCGACCTGACTGACAAGCGCATGGCGGGCGGTGAGCCGGTAGCCGACATCCGCGTTCGCAGCGCACGCCTGCGCGGGATTCGTATTCCACTCGATCAAGTTCCCTTGGCGATCGACGAGTTCCCGGTCATCTTCGTCGCTGCTGCTTGCGCCGATGGCGAAACCATTCTAACGGGCGCGGAAGAGCTGCGCGTCAAGGAAAGCGATCGCATTCAGGTGATGGCGGACGGCTTGAAACACCTGGGTATCGAGGCGGAGCCGCGCGCCGACGGGATTCGCATCCTCGGCGGGGAGCTGGGTTCGACGGACGGCGGGGATGGCATCCATGCGCACAGCGACCACCGCATCGCCATGTCTTTTGCCATTGCGGGCCTGCGCGCGCGCGGTCCGGTCGAGGTTCATGACTGCGCCAATGTCGAAACCTCCTTCCCGGGCTTTGCGCGCTTAGCGGCGCAAGCTGGGCTGCAGATCGAACAGGAGGTGGTGTGACTCCAGTCATTGCCATCGATGGTCCATCCGGTACCGGTAAGGGAACCCTCGCGGCCTTGCTTGCCGAGCGGCTCGCCTGGCACACGCTCGACAGCGGGGCCATCTATCGCGTGCTCGGACTGGCTGCTCAGCGCCATGGGCTTGCGTTGGATGACTCAGGCCCCTTGACATCGCTGGCGGCGGCACTCCCGCTGTGCTTCAAGGATCGGAAAGTACTGCTGGACGGTGAGGATGTGAGCAATGCGATCCGGACCGAAGAGGCAGGCGCGGCCGCCTCGCAGGTAGCGGCCCATCCAGGGGTGCGCGCCGCGCTGCTCGAATGGCAGCGGCGCATGGCCAGGCCGCCCGGCCTGGTCGCCGACGGTCGGGATATGGGTACTGTGGTTTTCAGTCAGGCTCCATTGAAGATCTTTCTCGACGCAAGCCCTGAGATTCGCGCTGATCGCCGGTATAAACAGTTGAAAGAAAAGGGGTTGGATGCTAACCTTCCGAAACTTGTAGCGGACATTCGTGAGCGGGACGCGCGTGATCGGTCCCGGGCCGTGGCGCCACTGCGTGCCGCTGAGGATGCCGTTCTGGTGGATTCTAGTCAGATGTCCATCGCTGAAGTATTTGATCGAGTCTTGGAAGAGGTGAGGCGCGTCTTCCCTGGGCTGGTCACCTGAGCTTAATCGGGTTTCATTCTATTGCCATCGGACCATTCCTCCGATGCATTAGATTGTTGCCGAAAAAAATGGGGTCGGTGCGGATAGCTCCGACCTTTTCGTTTAATTAATACCCCTCGCTCCGGATGGGGCGGGATAGCGCGCCGCTCTCAGGATAACTGGATCTCATGACCGAAAGCTTTGCCGAACTTTTTGAACAAAGTCTCAATACCACCCAGCTCAAGCCGGGAACCATTGTCGTCGGTACTGTCATTGAAATCACCTCAGACAATGTGGTGATCAATGCCGGGCTCAAGTCCGAGGGCATCATCCCGCGCTCGCAGTTCATCAGCCCCGAGGGTGAACTGGAAGTGGCCGTCGGCGACGAAGTGGATGTGGCTCTGGATGCCGTCGAGGATGGCTTCGGTGTAACACGCTTGTCCCGCGAGAAGGCAAAGCGCTTCGCCGCCTGGGATTACCTGGAGAAGGCCTTCGAGAACGCCGAGACCGTCCAGGGCATGATCAACGGCAAGGTCAAGGGCGGCTTCACCGTCGATCTCGGCACCGTTCGTGCCTTCCTGCCTGGCTCGCTCGTCGACGTCCGTCCGGTGCGCGATACGACCTACCTCGAAGGCAAAGAGCAAGAGTTCAAGGTTATCAAGCTCGATCGCCGCCGCAACAATGTCGTCGTCTCCCGCCGTGCCGTGGTCGAGGAAGAGTACAGCGCCGAGCGCGAAACCCTGCTGAAGAACCTGGAAGAAGGCATGGAAGTCAAGGGTGTGGTCAAGAACCTCACTGATTACGGCGCCTTCCTGGATCTGGGCGGCATCGACGGTCTGCTGCATATCACGGACATGGCCTGGCGTCGCGTCAAGCATCCGTCCGAAGTGGTGGAGATCGGCGACGAGATCAGCGTCAAGGTCCTCAAGTTCGATCGCGAGCGTCAGCGTGTCTCCCTGGGTCTCAAGCAGATGGGAGAGGATCCGTGGATCAATATCTCCCGCCGTTATCCGGAAAGCACCCGGGTCTTCGGTAAGGTCACCAACATCGCGGACTACGGCTGCTTCGTTGAGATCGAAGAGGGTGTCGAGGGTCTCGTTCACGTCTCAGAGATGGACTGGACCAACAAGAACATCCACCCGAGCAAGGTCGTGGCCCTTGGCGATGAGGTCGAGGTCATGGTGCTGGATATCGACGAGGAGCGACGCCGCATCTCGCTTGGCATCAAACAGTGCGCTATGAACCCCTGGGACGAGTTCGCGACCACCCACAAGAAGGGCGATCACGTCTCCGGTAAGATCAAGTCGATCACCGACTTCGGCATCTTCATCGGTCTGGACGGCGGCATCGACGGCTTGGTCCACCTCTCCGACATCTCTTGGGACGAGGCTGGCGAGCAGGCACTGCGCCGCTACAAGAAGGGCGATGAACTCGAGACCGTGGTCCTCTCTGTGGATCCCGAGCGCGAGCGTATCTCCCTTGGCGTCAAGCAGCTCGACAAGGATCCCTTCTCCAGCTTCGTGGCGCTGCATGAGAAGGGCAGTGTTGTCACCGGTGTGATCGCGGACGTCGACGCCAAGGGCGCGACCATTACGCTCGGCGATGGTGTCGAGGGCTATCTGCGTGCATCCGAGATCTCCCGCGACCGCGTCGAAGACGCACGCGCCGTCCTCAAGGCAGGGGATGCGATCGAGGCGAAGTTCATGGGTGTCGACCGTAAGAACCGCACCCTGTCGCTCTCCATGAAGGCGAAGGACGCGGAAGAAGAGCAGACCGCCATGAAGGGCTATGCGCGTGACGCTGCGAGCGCCACGGCGACGCTCGGTGACATCCTCAAGCAGCAGATGGAAGAAGCTCAGCGCGGAAACTGATCGCCGCATGAGCCTTTAGAGGACGCAGGACCTGGCGAATCCCAGGTCCTGATGATTTTTCCCAGGAGTCGATGACTATGACGAAATCGGAGCTGATCGACCTTCTGGCTGCGGAGCAGGATCATCTTGCTTACAAAGATGTCGAAGAGGCGGTCAGAAAGATCCTCGAGCGTATGAGCACCGCGCTCGCGTCCGGTGAGCGAATCGAGATTCGTGGATTCGGAAGCTTTTCCCTGCATTACCGTTCGCCACGCATCGGGCGTAATCCCAAGACGGGAGACTCCGTTGCCCTGGCTGGCAAGTACGTGCCGCACTTCAAACCGGGCAAGGAACTCAGAGACCGCGTCAACAGCGCCTTCCAGGAAGGCGGCGCCATCACTTTGGCTTCCGATGATCCCGACAGCGATTCCGAAGAGGTGGACGAGGAACAGGTCGCCGCCGCTCGCTGACATCGGTCTCTTCGCCGACATTGCACTCCCGTGATGTCGGCCACCTACTCGCCTTTCCTCTCTTCACACCTATCGGTTTCCCGAAATCAACCTGAACAGCCGCTCCAAGCCTGCGTAGCCAGGCCATCCTGGCCTGGTTTGCCAGGACTGGAAGCCCTGGCTACATAAAACCGATAGGTGGTGAGCTTTGTTCGGAGTGCCGAGGGTCGAGGGGCGTGCCCATCATCTCATGCTGGCGACTGCGTCGATCATCCTTCGGGCCAGTCGACTTCCCTAGGGTGGACAAGCACAGCGCAGTCCACCAGCAAGGGCGCGGGATTCGGTGGACTTCGCTCCCGCTCGTCCACCCTAGCGGTTCAACTGATGACCAAGGTCCTGGCGACTTCTTAGGCGATTGCCGGTATGAGCTTTGACAGAAAGCGCCTTACCCCGTTGCGGAGATGTCGACTTCTCGTCGCACCAGTGCGCTGTGCTGCGGAAAGGTGCAGGAAAAGATGGATCCATGGCCCAGTTCGCTCGAGATGGTCAGTCTGGCTTCGTGCCGATTCAGCACGTGCTTGACGATAGCGAGCCCGAGCCCGGTGCCCCCAGATTCGCGTGAGCGGGCGCGATCTACCCGATAGAAACGCTCGGTCAGGCGCGGAAGGTGCTCGGGTGCGATACCAGGTCCGTTGTCCTCCACGGTGAAACGCGGTCCGCTTTCGGCGTCATGCCAGGTGATCTCGATGTGCGAGCCCTCAGGCGTGTGCTTGACCGCGTTGAAGACCAGGTTGGAGAAGGCGCTCCGCAGCTCGGGCTCGCTGCCGATCAGGAGGAGGTCTTCGTCAACCCTGGCACGGATGCGGTGGCGGCCGTTGCTCAGTGCCTGCGCCTCCTGGACGATCAGGTGAATCTCGTCTGGGATGTCGACGGACTCTTGCTCCTCTGGGCTGTCGTGCATCTCGAGCCTCGAAAGGGTCAAGAGATCCTCGATGATGGAGCACATCCGATCGGTTTGGTTGCGCATCAAGGTCAGTGGTCGGCGATGTGCAACCGGTGTCCCTGGTGCGTCTTGCAGCGACTCGAGGAAGCCCGAGATCACGGTCAGGGGGGTTCGCAACTCATGCGACGCATTGGCCACGAAGTCCCGTCGAATCATGTTGAGATGGTAGATCTTGGTGATGTCACGTCCGACCACCAGGCGTTGTCGTTTGCGCTCACCGAAGGGCGTGATGCGCAAGGACAGGATGATGGCGCGATTGTGCTCTGGAGCCACCTCCAAGGGGCGCGTGTAGTCGCCCGCATCGATTAGGGCGTCCAGTCCGGGATTGGTCAAGATGTCGGTGAAGAGGCGGCCGTCATCTTCAGACCAGCGCAGATTCATGAGCTTGGCGGCCGCGGGATTGGCCCACTCGACGCGATGGTGCTTATCGAGAATGACTAAGGCATCCGGGACCGCGTTGGCGGCCTCGCGGAAGCGGCGCGTGAAGCGGATTTGACGTTTGCGGCTCTTGCGGCCGCGCTGCTGGTAGCGGGCGATGCTGCGATAGACCTCACCCCAGAGACCGCGCGGGAAGGGCGGGGCAAGCCGATGCTGGCGGCGGATGAGAAGGGCGAGCCTGGTCAGGTAGTAGAGGTTGCGCGCCAGGGCCGGGGCGAGCATTAGCGCCAAGATCCACACTAGCTTCACCCCCAGCGTGGCGAGCAGGACTCCGCCGGCGATGGGCAAGAGTAGGAAGCTCAGCTCGAAGGCGATCGCCCGGCCGATGCTGTTCGCTGGCATGTTGGCCTTGGCGCCCAAAGGCCTCAGGTCTTGTCTGAGAAACGATAGCCGACCCCGCGCACGGTTTGCAGCAGGCGATCATGACCGCTCGGCTCGAGCGCCTTGCGCAGCCGGCGGACATGAACATCCACGGTGCGCTCCTCAACATAGACCTGATCACCCCAGACGTGGTCGAGCAACTGTGAGCGGCTGAAGGCACGGTCGGCGTGGGTCATGAAGAAGTGCAGGAGCCGATATTCGGTTGGCGCGACATCCACTGGCTCGCTCTCGGCGGTCACCCGATGACTGATATTGTCGATCCGCAGGCCGCCGATCTCGATCTCTTGGTCCTGCTCTTCTGGCTGGCTGCGACGCAGTACGGCCTTGACGCGCGCCACCATCTCACGTGGCGAGAAGGGTTTGGCGATGTAGTCATCCGCCCCCGTGTCCAGCCCCCGGACACGGTCTTCTTCCTCCCCGCGTGCGCTGACCATGATGATGGGCAGTGCCTTGGTCTTGGGGTTCTGCTTGAGCTGCTGGGCCAGCTCAAGACCGGAGCGCCCAGGTAGCATCCAGTCGAGCAGGATGAGGTCTGGACTCTCCTGACTGAGAAACTTGCGTGCATCGTCGGCGTGACCAGCCTCCATCACGCGAAACGCGGAGCTTTCCAGCGCGAACCGCATGACCTCGCGGATATCGGGCTCATCGTCGACGACAAGAATGGTAGCCATAGCCAGTGTCCTAGAGGAAAAAACGCCGTCATCGCGGCGACGTATTGGTCTGGGTCTCGGTCCTGCAGAGGCGGGCGCGAATGTGCTCGCCTGGGACCAGTGAGGCGCTAGTTTATTGACATCTGGTTACAGACCTGTGACCGCGTATAAGGAGGCGCCAAGCCCCGTCTTGCCTCTGCCGATTCCTCTGACCCAAGCTTTCGAGATGCTCATGCCCGCAGAGTATGTTCGGAAATGACCATACCCCAGCGTCGATGATGGCTCGGTTGTTTCCCAGTGATCACCTTAGAAAGGGTCCATCAACAACTTCCCCCCTTTCGCAAAGGGGGGCTAGGGGGGATTTCGGGCGGCATCGCTCGCATAGGGAAACAATTGATGGACACTTTCTTAGCGAGCGGTCGCCGAGATGAGCCCTAGGACCCCTTGGTCGCGGCTCGTCCGGCGGGCCTTGGTCGCTCACAGCCCTGCATCCTGCTGGCGCACTGACTCGAAGCGCGCGGCGAGCCGGGCCGCCTTCTCGCCCTGCGTGATGGCGCTGACCGCATAGATGGCAAGGCTGGAGGCGATGATGCCGGGGACGATCTCGTAGAGGTCGAAGATGCCTCCGGTGAGCTGCTTCCAGAGCACGACCGTCAAGCCGCCTGCAAGGATGCCCGCTAAGGCGCCGAGTCCTGTCATGCGCGGCCAGTAGAGTGAAAGAATGACCGCTGGTCCGAAAGCAGCGCCGAAGCCGGCCCAGGCGTAGGCGACCAGCTCCAGGACCATGGTGTCGGGATCCAGCGCAATGGCGAAGGCGACCAAGGAGACCAGGATGACCGCGAAGCGGCCCACGGCGACCAGCTCGGTCTGACTTGCAGCGCGCCGGAAGGCGGTGCGATAGACGTCTTCGGTGAAGGCGGATGAGCACACCAAGAGCTGCGAGTCCGCCGTGCTCATGATGGCCGCGAGAATCGCCGCGAGCAGGATGCCGGCCACCACTGGGTGGAACAAGAGATTGACCAGCACGATGAAGACGGTCTCGCGCGCGTCGGCTGCCAGCGGAGGGTCGACGAGCAGGATGCCGGCCATGCCGGTCAGGGTCGCGCCGGCCAGGGTCAGGGCGACCCAGGTCACCGCGATGCGGCGGGCAGCGCCGATCTTGCGCGGCGACTCGATGGCTTGGAAGCGCGCCAGGATGTGCGGCTGACCGAAGTAGCCAAGACCCCAGGCCGCCAGAGAGACGATGCCGATCAGCCCTAGGGCCGTGCCGTCCGTTTTGGTCAAGGCGTCCAGCAAGAGGGGATCGATACTGCGGATTTGCTCGACGGCCGCATTGAAGCCGCCGAGCTGCTGCAGTGCGATCCAGGGCGTAACGACCAGGGCGAGTGCCATCAACAGGCCTTGCAGCACGTCGCTCCAAGACACGGCGAGGAAGCCGCCGACAGCCGTGTAGAGGATGATGGACAGCACTGCGATTGCGACCGCCCAGACATAGGGAAGGCCGAAGACCGATTCGAACAGCTTGCCGCCCGCGACGAGTCCAGAGGCGGTATAGATCA
Organism: Thiorhodococcus mannitoliphagus; assembly: GCF_010915725.1. Classification (GTDB taxonomy): domain Bacteria; phylum Pseudomonadota; class Gammaproteobacteria; order Chromatiales; family Chromatiaceae; genus Thiorhodococcus; species Thiorhodococcus mannitoliphagus. The sequence continues at coordinate 10,104 of NZ_JAAIJR010000048.1, read as the reverse complement.
GGAAGAATAGGAGGATGGTGATGGCCGCGAGACCGCGCAGCAGCCCGGTCTTGTCCTCGAAGCGATTGGCGAAATACTCCGGCAGCGTCAGGGCATTGTCATAGGCCTCGCTGAAGCTGCGCAGGCGTCGGGCGACGATACGCCAGTTGAGCCAGGTGCCGATCAGCAATCCGCCCGCCAGCCAGATGGATTCAAGACCCGCCGCATAGGCGAAGCCCGGCAGTCCCAGCAGCAGCCAGCCGCTCATGTCCGAGGCGCTTGCACTCAGGGCCGCGACCCCAGTTTGCAGTCGACGGCCCCCGAGGATGAAGTCCGACAAGTCCTTGGTGCGCTGGTAGGCATACCAGCCGATCAAGAGGACGCAAGCGAAATAGACGGCGAACGTCAGGGCGATGACGATTGGGTGCTCGGTCAAACCTCGGCTCCTTCAGGCGGGTGTTTGCTTGTGCAAACGGGCGCGTGACGCTAGTTTAAGGCCAGTTTTCGGCGGCATCCAAATCTGAGGCGATTTCTGTCAACCTAATCAAAGACCAGTTGAACTCCGGCACCGGCGTTCACGCTTGAATGAAGCGCCTGCGGGGAGCAAGGCTTTGTTGTCATTGGCGTCCTTTGTTCCTTTGCGGTTCTAACGGCCGATTTAGGGTCAAGGCCCATCGCTGTGATCTGTCTCGAGGCCCGCCTTTCCTGTCGCCTCGGCGGTCACAGCGTTCGGCGATGCTTCTGCCGGTTTTCCTTGAGGGTCAACCTGGATCCGGAGCCATCTGGTCTGAGATTGTCCAGCAATCGCCTAACCGCCCCCATTTATCGCTGCTCTGAGTGCAAAGCGATCGTCGGCGTCGGCCATGCATGTTATCCGCGCGACCCTCAGTGAGGAGAAGAGTCATGAGCGAAGGCAAGATCCTGAAACGCCAACCGGCCTTCCAGGGCAAGGTGATCGACGTCGCTGTCGAAACCGTGGAGCTGCCGGACGGTAGCCAGGTCGATCTCGAGATGGTTCACCACCCCGGAGGCGCTGCCGCCGTGGCGCTGGACGAGCAGGACCGTGTCTGCCTGCTGCGTCAGTTCAGACATGCCAGCGACGGCTGGCTCTGGGAACTGCCCGCGGGGCGCATCGACCCAGGTGAGACGCCTTTCAATACCGCACAGCGCGAGCTGCTCGAAGAGGCTGGTCTGCAGGCCGAGGATTGGACCGACCTGGGCATCATGCACAGCTCGCCCGGCATCTTCACGGAGGTGATCCACCTCTGGTTTGCGCGCGGGCTCACCAGCGTGCCCGTCGAGCACGAGCACGGCGAGGTCATCGAGGTGCACTGGATGCCGCTGGTTCAGGCGCTGGACTGGTGCGACGACGGCAACATCACGGACAGCAAGACCCTGGTCGGTCTCTATCGGGCCGGGGCGCTGATCAAGAACCGTCTGGAGATCCTCTCGGAGGATCCGGGCTGTTGAGAAACCACGGCGACCCACGGGCGCCGCGATCAAGCTCCGAGTCGGGGAGGCCGAGAGAGAAGATGCGTATTCATGTCTTGCAGCACGTTCCCTTCGAAGGGCCGGCGGCCATTGGGGAATGGGCCGAGCGTAACGGCCACCCCATCACCAAGACCCAGCTCTACGAGACGACGAAGGTGCCCGCGCAGTCGGACTTCGACTGGCTGGTCGTCATGGGTGGTCCCATGGGGGTCTATGATCAAGCGGAGCATCCCTGGCTGGAGCCGGAGAAGGCCTTCATCGCCGAGACCATCGCCGCTGGCAAGCGGGTGGTCGGTGTCTGCCTGGGCTCCCAGCTCATCGCCGAGGTCCTCGGCGGGCGTGTCTATCGCAACCCGCGGAAGGAGATCGGCTGGCTACCGATCACGCTGACGGACGCTGGGCGCGCGTCCAGCGTCACCGGAGTCTTGCCCGAGACACTGGATGTCTTCCATTGGCATGGCGATACCTTCGAGCTGCCAGAGGGTGCCGTGCACCTGGCACGCAGCGCCGCCTGCGAGCACCAGATCTTTCTCTACGACAACCGGGTCCTGGCGCTGCAGTGCCACCTGGAGTCGACACCAGAGAGCGTTCGAGACATCGTTGAGATGTGCGCCGACGAGATCGTCCCCTCGGCCAGTATCCAAAGCGCTGAGCGGATGCTGGCGGCGAGCGACGCCGACTTTGCGCGTATGCACGAGCAGCTCTTCGGCCTGCTCGATCGTTTTGCCGCAGCGGCCTGAGGCTGCTCTGACGTGAGCGGGCGGCCTCGGCTCAAACCCCCGCCTTCTCCCGCAAGAGTTTCACCTGGAAGAGGGTGTTGCGCTCCTCTTCTTCCAGCGATGACTGTATGAAGTGGATCGTCCGCTGGTAGAGCGGGATGATGTTGTATTTGAGGGCGTTCACCCGCTTCTGTGCCTTGCGCTGCTCCTCCAGCAATCGGTGCAAGGCAATCTCGACCTCGGAGAGGCGCGCGAGCAGCGCGGATGCCCGCGCGAGGTTGTCTCGCGTCGTGTCGAAGCTGGCATCCGTTCCCAAGAGGCCGACCGGTTTCAGCGGGATGCGCTCGCTGGTGACGGCCGGATATGCGACGCCGAGGGCGCGGCGAGGCAGGATGTCGACTTTGAGCGCGGGCTCGGCCCCCAGCGCCGCCTGACGAATGCCCCGGCTGCCCATGCGTAAATGCGTGATGCTCAGACAATGATAGGCGTCGCCCAGCGCCGCCTCAGATGACTGTCGCAGCTCGCGGTACTCTCCAATCCGCTCATAGACCAAGCGGGTCAGCAGCTCCCGCTTGCGCTCGAGCAGGTCATGCCCTTCCTCCAGGAATTTCACCTGCTTTTTTAGGCGGAGCAGCGTGTTCTTGGTCGGCGGGGCCTTGATCAGTTGTTGTGCCATGGGGCTAAGTCCCGGATCTGGAACCGCAAAGTCGCGAAGGGCGCGACGGAAGCAGAAGGCGCGAAGGAATCAGGACGTCCGATGTGAGCGGGCGTCGACCTGAGCAGGCCTTGGTCATCAGTTGGGCCGGTGGACGAGCGAGCGCGAAGTCCACCGAATCCCGCGTCGGCGTTGGTGGGCTGCGCTGCGCTTGTCCACCCGACGGAAGACGACTGGCCGAAACGATGATCGACGCCACCTGAGCAAGTCGCGCCGCGCCTCAAACCCTGAGCGCCCTTGCGGTTCAAGACCACCAAGGTCAGGCAGCTTGAGTCAGCCATGACATCGTGCCCGCTCGGCGAGGCAATCCTCGCCGCCAAGCTCCAGCTCGCGGCAGCCGAGCGGCCGCTCGGCATAGATGCGGCAGCGCATGGTGTCGCGGTCCAGGGCGGCGCACCAGCCGTCCTCCAGCCTGGCCATCATGGTGTTGCCCCAAGCGTTCTCGGTCGTATAGCGCTCGGGGATGTCGCCGTCGGACAGACAGATGACCTCCAGCCGGCAGCAGGCCGCAGCGCAGGTGTCGCAGCGAATCGAGGTGGTCTCGCGGGCCGGGGTGTCGGTCATGGGCCTCAGTCGCTCCCCTGGTAGTACTTGGCGAGATCCGTCTCCTTCATACGCGTCAGCGCCTCGCGCGGGAAGCTGCTCATGAGTTCCCAGGCCAGATTGAGTGTCGCCTCGATGGAGCGATCCTCAGCTTCGCCCTGGCCGACGAAGCGCTGGTCGAAGTCGTCGGCGAAGCCCAGGTAGCGGCGGTCCCGTTCGGAGAGTTCGTCAGCGCCGATGATGGACGCCAGGTTGCGCGTCTCCTGCGCCCGAGCATAGAGCGCGTAGATCTGTGCGGCGACGCGCGGATGGTCCTCGCGGGTGTCGTCCTTGCCGATGCCGTCCTTCATCAGGCGAGACAGGCTCGGCGAAATGAACACGGGCGGATAGATGCCCTGATTGTGCAGCTCGCGCGAGAGCACGATCTGCCCCTCCGTGATGTAGCCGGTCAGGTCGGGGATTGGATGGGTGATGTCGTCCGAGGGCATGGAGACCACCGGCATCATGGTAATGGAGCCGTGGCGCTCATGGATGCGCCCGCAGCGCTCGTAGATCTCGGCCAGGTCGGAGTAGAGATAGCCGGGATAGCCCTTGCGCGCCGGCACGTCGCCCTTAGCGGTTGCGACCTCGCGCAGCGCCTCGGCGTAGTTGGTCATGTCCGTGAGGACGACGAGCACGTGGCGGTCTAGGTCGTAGGCGAGATACTCCGCCGCCGTCAGTGCCGTGCGGGGCAGGGTGAGGCGCTCCACCGGGGGATCGTCGGCCAGATTGACGAACATCACCACATTGCGCAGCACGCCCGAGTTGGCGAATTCGTCGCGGAAGAACTTGGCGTCGGCGTAGGACACGCCCATGGCCGCGAACACCACGGAGAAGCTCGAACTCTCGTCGACCAGCTTCGCCTGGCGCACGATCTGGGCGGCCAGCCGATTGTGCGGCAAACCAGATCCCGAGAAGATCGGCAGCTTCTGCCCCCGCACCAGGCTGTTCAGTCCGTCGATGGTCGAGATGCCGGTCTGGATGAACTCGCGGGGATAGGTTCTTGCGGCCGGGTTGATGGCCGAGCCGCCGACCGGTCGCCGCAGGCTGGAAAGCACCGGCGGACGTCCGTCGCGCGGCACGCCCAGCCCATTGAACTCGCGTCCCAGAATCTCGGGCGAGAGTGCGATCTCGACCGGCTCGTCAAGAAATCTTACCCAGGTGCTTTCCAGGTCGAGGTCGTCCGTGCCCTCGAAGACCAGGACCAGCACTTCGTCATCCGCCGCGCGGATGACCTGGCCGTTGCGGATCTGGCCTGCATGGTCTTCGATCCGCACACGGTCGCCAAAGGCGACGCCGGGGGTGTTCTTCACCACCAACAGACCGCCCCGGGCTTCGACTGTGGTGCGATATTCTTTAATGCTCATGGCGGTCAAGGTGTCAGCTGTGAGTGTTGCGGCCGATGCTGAGCCGTTCCGATAGGGTGAGATTCACCGCAATTGCCTCCATCGCGGATGGTCTCGGGCGTAATGTGTCCCTGATCATGGTTGCGCCGAGTCGGTTGAGTCGGCGCCGCGCATCCTTCAGACGAAGCGATGTGGGGGCGCCGCTCCCACGGCGTCGGTCATCACTCCGGCCATGGCGACGGCATCACCTTGTAGGGTGGAACGCGCAGCGGTTCCACCTTCAGCGTTGCGCTTGGCATCGCTGGCGGATCGCCCTGCGGGCATCCGCCCTACTGATCATCGTCGCGCCCAGTCGCCTGGGTCGGCGCCGCGCATCCTTCAGGCGAAGCGATGTTGGGACGCCGCTTCCACGGTGTCGGTCATCACTCCGGCCATGGCGACGGCATCACCTTGTAGGGTGGAACGCGCAGCGGTTCCACCTTCAGCGTTGCGCTTGGCATCGCTGGCGGATCGCCCTGCGGGCATCCGCCCTACCGGCCGGGCTAACGGTCAAGGCTCTCTGCTCTTTTCCAGTGCTTCCTCTTTGAGTTGCTGTAAATACAGGGCGATTTCAATGGCTTCAGCTTCTGGCATCTTTGCGAATACAGGCATTTTATCGCCTGGTTCTTTCCTCAGCTTATGTACGATTTGGGTTGCGGATAGTGCTGTGTCTCGGCTACTTGGAATGCCTTTTAGGAAGATGCCTTTTCCGGAGTTGCCGTGACATTCTGAACAATGATATTCAAAAAACTGCTTGCCAGTAGTCAATTCTGGATGGTTGTGCAAATCATGACCGCATCCTGAAATCATGAGGAGCAAGCTCGAAAAAGCAAAGACGAGTCTGTTTCTTCTGGTCGTTTCTTTTTTCATGCTCGCAGCTGGCTCCTTTGACCCTAAGATCGAAAGTTGGAACGGCAAAGGATGCCAAAACGGCTTGTTTCACCGAGGCGCTTTACCCAAGAGTAAGGCTTCCGCGCGGCGGTAAGACATTGGTTCTTCGCGATTCAACTTCTTCATCAGGATTGCGGGTGATTGAGCTCGTTAGCCCCTCCTTTTGCTAATCATGAATGTGCCATGCCTGGAGATGACTGCGACTCCAGCAGGGATGTAATCTTTCGACATGACCAAGTCAATCATATCATCTGGGCACATTGGGATGAGGCCATGCTTTTGCCCGATCTCGTGCAGGAGTGATCTGCTTGCCTGCGTCGGTAGCTCATAATCGATTGATACAGCGTTTAAAGGATCCTGCCTCAAAGTCCAAGCGCTTGGGTTCTTGAATTCATCCACGCCTAAATCAATAATCTCGGCGATGAATGCATTTAGTTTCTTGCTGTAGTCGATGTCTTTCATGTCGATGGGGTGCGGTTGTTTCTGAAAATGGACCTCGGGCATCACTCCGGCCATGGCGAGGGTATCACCTTGGTGGAACGCGCAGCGGTTGCGCCCTTGACGTTGTTGCCTTTGGCATCGCTGGCGGAGCGCCCCGCGGGCCAGAAAGAACCCTGAGCGCTGAGTGTTGCAATGGCGGCAATCTGCAGCCCTGGTCATCAGTTGGGCCGGTAGGGTGGGCGAGCGAGCGCGAAGTCCACCGAATCCCGCGTCGGGGTTGGTGGACTGCGCTGCGCTTGTCCACCCTACGGAAGACGACTGGCCGAAACGATGATCGACGCCCAATCTGCAAAGGCTTCTCCATGGGTTAGTCGGAAAAGACCTCCGCCTGCTTCGCATACTCAATGCGAATTGCTTCCATCGCCTGATCCACTTCCTCTCTAAAACCATTGATCTGATCCAACTGCTCGCTCGAATACATCGACTTGATCCTGCGCATCTTGGCGAGCAGTGGTAGGTTCTGGAGTTCTGTCACGGGTACGCCAAGCTCAATGAGTGCCTCCCCCTGCTTGAAGATGCTGATGGCGAGGTCGAGCAGGGCGAACTGCTTGGCGGGGGAGCAGAAGGTGTCGATCTCGTCGAGGGCGCTTTGCTGGAGCACGCCTTCCTTGATGAGCGCGGCGCCTTCCAACTCCCAGCGTTGGGCGCTGGAGAGGGCTTCGGGGCCGACGAGGTTGACGATGCGTAGGAGTTCGGCGTCACGGGCGAGGAGGGCGAGGGCGGTAGCGCGGCGCTTCTCCCAGTTCGGGTCGACCTCTTTGTGCCACCACTGGGCGGCGGTCTGGACGTGGCCTGAGAAGCTGGTGACCCAGTCGATGGAGGGGTAGTGACGGGCGTCGGCCAGCTCTTTGGAGAGCGCCCAAAAGGTCTCGATGATGTCCTTGGTATGGCTGGTGACGGGCTCGGAGAAGTCGCCGCCGGGCGGGGAGACGGCGCCGACGAGGGTGACGGAGCCGGAGCCGGCGTTGAAGGTCTCGACCCGGCCGGCGCGTTCGTAGATGGCGGCGAGACGGGAGGCGAGGTAGGCGGGGTAGCCTTCCTCGACCGGCATTTGGCCGAGTCTCCCCGAGACCTCGCGCAGGGCCTCGGCCCAGCGGCTGGTGGAGTCCGCGAGCATGACCACGTCGTAGCCCATGTCGCGGTAGTACTCGGCCATGGTGATGCCGACATAGATGGATGCCTCGCGCGCGACCACGGGCATGTTGGAGGTGTTGGCGACGAGCAGGGTGCGCTCCATCAGCTTGCGCCCCGAGTAAGGGTCGTCGAGCTCGGGGAAGGTTTCGAGCACGTCGACCAGTTCGTTGCCGCGCTCGCCGCAGCCGACGTAGATGACGATGTCGGCGTTGGACCAGCGCGCGATCTGCTGCTGGACGACGGTCTTGCCCGCGCCGAAGGGACCAGGGACCGCCCCCTTGCCGCCCTTGAGCTGCGGGAAGAAGGTGTCGATGACACGCTGACCCGTGATGAGCGGGGAGATGCCGTCGTCGCGCTTGAGATAGGGGCGCGGCTTGCGCACCGGCCAGCGGTGGTACATGCTCAAGCGATGGCTGATGCCCTTGGCGTCGCGCACGCGGGCAATGGTCGATTCGATGTCATAGTCGCCAGCCGGGGCGATCTCTTCCAGCTCACCCGTGACGCCCGGCGGTACCAGGATGCGGTGCTCGATGGTGAGAGTCTCCTGCACGGTGCCGAGCACGGTGCCTGGGCCGACCGTGGCGCCGGGCTCGAGTTCCGCACTGGGTGTCAGCTCCCACTGCTTACTGCGATCGAGCGCCGGGACGCTGATGCCGCGGCGGATGTAGTCGCCGGACTCCAGCGCGATCTTGGCGAGCGGACGCTGCACGCCGTCGAAGATGCCGCCCATGAGCCCGGGGCCCAGCTCGACGGAGAGTGGCCAGCCGACGCCGACGGCGGGCTCGCCCGGACGGACGCCGTCGGTGGATTCGTAGGTTTGGACCACGGCTTGCCGTCCGCGCAGCGAGATGACCTCGCCAAAGAGTCCCAACTCGCCGATCTTGACCTGCTCGCCGCTGCGGATGCCCGGCAGCTCGATGGTCACGATGGGGCCGTTGATGTCGCGGATGACGCCGCTCTTGTTGGTGTCGGTCATGATCTCATCCGGTAAAGAGGCTGCCAGTGTCGAAGCCGCCTGGCAGCAGGCGTTCCAAGATGACTTGCTGGATCTTGGGTCGCAGCCGATCCAGGCGGCCCTCAAAGGTGTGGTCGACACGAATACGGCCGTCCGCGCTCAGCACCAGAATGCCGCCGAGGGTGTCGAGGGCGCCATCCTTGCCGGCGAGCCTGACGTGCTTGCTGTCGTGGATCTCCTTGGTGATGAGGTCCCAGCGCGTGTAGAGCTGATGCTGATCATGGGCGTTCGCATTCACCACCAGTTCGTCTGCCTCGATCAGCCCGGCCGCATTGACGATGAGGCGCTCCAGCCAGGGGCCGTAGGCCTGCTCGTCCTCCATGAAGGCGCGCATGCGTTCGGCGAGCCGGCGCTCTACACCCTGGACTAGGTTCCAGCGCACGCGGTCGAGCTGAGTCTGCATCTTCAGCTCACTGGCCTGGACGCGCTGGCGGAAGGTGCGCTCGCCGAGCGACTTGGCGATGCTTTCCTCCCGGGCCTCGCGCAGTCGCAGCTTTTCGGCGGCATCGCGCAAGATGGTGTCGCGGCTGCGGTTGGCCCGCTCGCGGTATTCGCTGGCGAGCTGCTCGGCGCGTGCCAGGATGGCCCGCTCTAGCTCTTCTACCTGATTCATGGTCGTCTATCGCTCCTCGGTCTGACCAGGCTCGAGCGCCCCAGCGCCGAACATGGCCGAGAGCCGTTGCGCCACGTCGCTTGTCAGTTTGGGCGCCGCGCCCAGGGCCGGTACCGCGATCACCACGATACGTCCGCCCTCGTCCAGCACCCGTCGCAGGCTCGGGATGCGCTGGTGCATCAGGGCATCATCGACGATGACGAATGCCTTCTCGCGCTGGCGCAAGAGGTCGCGGAAGACCTGCTCGGCCTCCTGCTCGCTTGGGTTTGGATGTGTCTCGAAGCCGATCAGCCGAAAGCCGTCCGCGAGCCGATCATCGCCCAGAAAGAGCATGCGGGTCGGCTGGGTCTGTTCTTGGGGGATGTCGGCGCTCATGTCCTCTCTCTTGCGGTGCGATGCCGCTGCTCCGCGTCACAGCTTGTTCAGCAGCAGGATGGAGATGACCAGGCCGTAGATGGCGATACCTTCAGCCAGGCCCAGGTAGATCAGGGTTCTGCCAAGGTTCTCCGGCTTCTCGGTGATGGCGGCGAGTGAGGCGGCGCCGATGGGGCCGACGGCGATGCCCGCGCCGATGGTCGAGAGACCGGTCGGGATGCCGACGCCGATGATGGCCAGACCCATGCCGACGGTCATCTCCGCGGCGCCAGCAGCGACTCCGGCGGTCTCCGCCGTTTCCGCCATGGCGTCATGGATGCCGAGCACCAGCAGTGCGATTTGAGCGCCCAGGAAGACCAGCAGCTGAGAGCCCATGGCCGGCTTGTACCAGGGGCGGATGCGCGTGGAAAGGGCGGGGCGAAGCTCGAGGACGATCCCCGCGGCGATGAGGCCGAGGATGGCAACGGACATGAGTGCAACGAGCCAGTACATGGTGTGCTCCTAGTGGGTTTGATGCTGGGGGTGATCTTGGACGCTCGACGAAGCTCCAGCCGCCTCGGCTGGGCATCTCGATGTGGGAGCGGGGGCCCCCCCCCCCCCCGCCCCCCCGCCCCCGGGGGGCGCGCCCCGCGCGGGTTTTAAAAAAAAACCCCCCCCCCCCCAACAAGGGAAGCGGGGGGGCGGGGGGGCGGGTTAAAAAAAAA
>NZ_JAAIJR010000484.1 GCF_010915725.1 Thiorhodococcus mannitoliphagus | reverse complement strand
CATCATCCCGGCGTCTGCGAGGCCTGCGCCGAGGCGCTGCCGGGAGACGCGCCCAGTGTCGCCTACGCCGGCTTTCAGTCGGTCGATCTCCTGTGGGGCAACCCAGCGCAACCGGGCATGCATTTGCAGGTCACCGATCATCGTCTCTATGAAACCACCTGCGCTTGCGGTCATCACACGCGTGCACGTCCCGGCGAAGGGCTGGTCGAGGATCCAACCTTGGAACCGGTGACCTTAAGCGAATGGCGCCTGGTTGGGCCGGGGCTCGCGGCCCTGATCGTCGCCCTGCATCTGCGCTTTTGCATGTCGCGACGGCGGATGCGGGAGTTTCTCCACGACTGGCTGGCCTTGAGCCTGAGCGTGGGCACCCTGGATCGCACCCTGCGCGAGGC
>NZ_JAAIJR010000483.1 GCF_010915725.1 Thiorhodococcus mannitoliphagus | reverse complement strand
AATCCCTGAGAACAGAACATACAAGGGGCGAATTCATTCGCCCTCCCGCCAGTGCCAAGGGCGACTAAAGTCGCCCCCACGAGGTTTTTCAGACAGACTCTAAGGGTTGGTGAGCCGTCGACAGCGGACGCTGCCGCGACGCTGTACCAATCCGAATCTAACGCGTCGCCGCCAATTATGACAGCTTTGTTACAGCAGGATAGCACCCCGTCAAGCGCTTCCCGGGGATTGGCCGCGCCGACGCCTCGGCCCGGCACCACCGGCCTCAGCGAGCCAGCGCCTGCTAGGGAGCTGTCCATCGACAACTTCCCCCCCTTGGCCTTGGTCATCAGTTGGGCCGGTAGGGTGGACGAGCGAGAGCGAAGTCCACCGAATCCCGCGTCGGCGTTGGT
>NZ_JAAIJR010000482.1 GCF_010915725.1 Thiorhodococcus mannitoliphagus | reverse complement strand
CAGAAACGGGGGGGTAAGTCACTCAACACCACCACGAGTTCTAGCGGCAACATCGGGCAGCCACAAACGGCTGCAATGGCAGAGGCGGACTAACTTAATTTCTGGCTAAAACTGTCCTTGACTTGGGGTCCACCACAGGGTGCGCTCGAAGCGCGCCAGGGCCTTGAGCGCATCGGCCTCGCAGGCGAAGTCGGTGTTGCACAGGCGCTCGAAGTCCTTGAGTTCGGCGCGGCCCTGCTTGAGACAGTGCTTGTCGACGCGCTTGAGGGCGGCGGGTGTCAAGACAGTTGTCGCATTTTTCATGCGGTGTTTGAGGTGGCTTTGGCCTCCGTTTTCAGAGGTTTCCCGGGATTGAGCAAGACGGTGGTGTCGGGCTCGCAGTTGCGCGTGTT
>NZ_JAAIJR010000481.1 GCF_010915725.1 Thiorhodococcus mannitoliphagus | reverse complement strand
ACGCACTCGGAGACACGCTTGAGCAGATCAAGCCGATCGGTCTCGCGGCTTGATGGCTATCAACTGGCGATCCGGTACCGCCGGTTCCGGCGCGGATCCTCGTCCGCCATGACCGCCTGCCACGCCATCCCAACGGCCAGATCGACCGCAAGCGGCGGAGCCTCGAATTGGAAGATCTGTTTCAGGACGGCACCTCCCCCGAGCATGAACACCCACGATCCCAGCTACAAACTCCTCTTCTCGCACCCGCAAATGGTGCGCGATCTGCTGCTGGGGTTCATCGACGAAGCCTGGGTCGCCGAACTGGACCTCGACACATTGGAGCAGGTCAGCGGCAGCTATGTCAGCGACGACCTGCGCGATCGCGAGGATGACATCCTGTGGCGCGTGCGCTTT
>NZ_JAAIJR010000480.1 GCF_010915725.1 Thiorhodococcus mannitoliphagus | reverse complement strand
CAGAAACGGGGGGGTAAGTCACTCAACACCACCACGAGTTCTAGCGGCAACATCGGGCAGCCACAAACGGCTGCAATGGCAGAGGCGGACTAACTTAATTTCTGGCTAAAACTGTCCTTGACTTGGGGTCCACCACACCTTCTCGGGAGAGCTTCCCGCTTGCGCGGTTCTCTCACAGTCGGCAACCATTGCCAGGTCACCCAGGTCTCGTCTTGTAACAACCAGATTCATGCACGATCGTTGGGTCATGGTCAGAGCCGTCCAAATCGCGGTTTCAGACGCGCTCTCCAACATGACCTCGCATACTCATCGGCGTGAGTCCATCTACGAGGAGAAGGAGAAAACGTGGCCCGTCGCTGCTTGACCGCGCGGCCCATGCGAGATGAGAGCGCTGGTCAACTGT
>NZ_JAAIJR010000479.1 GCF_010915725.1 Thiorhodococcus mannitoliphagus | reverse complement strand
CCACCCTGGATGCCGCCATCACCACCATCGTCATCAGCCTCGACGGGGCCATGATCCCGATGGCCGACAGCGCCAGCTATCGCGAGGCGATGGTCGGGGCGCTCTCGCTCTATGACAGCCAAGGCGAGCGGCAACACACGGTCTACCTCGCCGCCGCGCCGGAGTATGGCAAGGCGGAGTTCAAGCAGCGCATGGAACGCGAGATCGCGCGCATCAAGCAGCAGTTTCCCGAGGCGCTGTATCTCGGCATCGCCGATGGCGCCAGCGCCAATTGGGCGTTCTTGGAACAACACACCGAACGCCAATTGATCGACTTCTTCCATGCTACCGAATACGTCGCCAAGATCGCCCGCGCGGCACATCCGCAAGCGAAGGCGAAGGCCAAACGCGAACGCTGGCACTC
>NZ_JAAIJR010000478.1 GCF_010915725.1 Thiorhodococcus mannitoliphagus | reverse complement strand
AACACGCGCAACTGGGAGCCCGACACCACCGTCTTGCTCAATCCCGGGAAACCTCTGAAAACGGAGGCCAAAGCCACCTCAAACACCGCATGAAAAATGCGACAACTGTCTTGACACCCGCCGTCATCCGCTCCCGCCAAATGCGCCCGCGCGCTCGACCACTCCCAATCCTCCGGCCGTTGGCACAGACGAGCGCGCACGGGATTTAACTCCACATACCGGGCAGCGGCGATCAAATGCCGCTCATCCATGACAAACGAGTGAGGCTCTTTGTGGGTTTTGAGGACATGGTAAGGTCAGGCATCTGTCTCAACACGTGCTGCCCCGATGTGCCGTCTCAACGACTTGATCGACGAAGAGAAATGCTACGACGAAGTCCGACGGATGCGTTGGCCGCACGCAGTTG
>NZ_JAAIJR010000477.1 GCF_010915725.1 Thiorhodococcus mannitoliphagus | reverse complement strand
CCTTGATCGGCCAGTGCCGGGACGATCTGGTGTGGGGAGAGATGGGCAAACTCCGCCTGGTTCGCCACCGCCAGGATTTCGGCCTGCTCGGGCGCTGAGAGACGGTTGGCCGGGGTGCGCACGGCCTCGGGTGCGCGGTGCGCGCGCCGACGGGCATCGCCCTGGATAGCGCCGCCCTGGCGCCAGCGCTGCAGGGTGCGCGCGCTCAGCCCCACGGCAGCGCAGGCGTACTCCAGGCGCGCCCCGCCACGGCAGGCCTCCGCGATCCAGGTACTCACTTCGAGGCGCCGCGCGAGGGAGAGCGAGCGTCCGCGGACTCCGCCCAGAGTTCCTGCACTTTTTTTTGGAGCAGCAGCAAGGCGGCGGCCTCAGCCAGGGCCTTGTCCTTGCGCAGCAGCTCTTGACTG
>NZ_JAAIJR010000047.1 GCF_010915725.1 Thiorhodococcus mannitoliphagus | reverse complement strand
ATAGCGTAAAGGTGTATGGGCATTGTCTGAATTCATCTTGATCTCCTCCGAATGAAAAGAGGGCATTCGTATTAAATCGCCATGTTATTCAGATTTTTTCGACAGCGAATCAGTTACTTAGTTCCTATACAGCGTCTAAGGCTTTTAGAATAATCTGCGCCAGATTTTTGTTGTCTAGCATCAAAGATGCTATCAAAAACAAAGCCATCTAATTTAAATTCTAAAAAATCGCTTATTTTAATAACAGTCTGGCGTAAAAAATGATCGGAGAAATCCTCAGCATCAAAAATTAAACAAGAAGATAAATTAATCGCTTATTGTATTCACTAACGTGAATTTCTAAACCAGTTAGAAGCTCATAAAGACTTATGCCTTTTTCTTTATAAAAAGGCGAATCTTTAATTTTTGACATGCGAATAATACTTGCTGAAACTTCAAAAATATTTCTTTTTGTGTAAATATATTTTCCGGTATCTTTTTCTGATAAATTAAATAAAATTTTATCTACTTTGTGAGTTTTTATTAAAAAAGATAATTTTTCATTTTGATTTACATGATCTGATATAGACTTAGAGCTGGAAAAATCTCCAGAATAATATTTTGCATATGGCTTTTCACACGCATCTAACAAGTCACAAACTATATTAAATGCAACAGTGGAACCGCTGCGAGCCATACCATTAACTATAATAATGCTTCTTTCTTTATTATTTAAATTCCACTTACTGGAAAGATGCGATTTATTTTGAGGATAAGATTCTTATTTGTTCTGTTTATAGGATGAAATCTCAATAGTTTCAGCATCTACTAGAGTCGCCTCGCGCAACAATAATCCCCGATAGCTTAATTCATTTCTCACTACTTCATCGATAAGTTGTATTAGCTTAGATTCTTCCAGCCAACGTTTAAATTTAGATAGTCTCATAGCATTAGGCACAAAATCACACGCTAGATCCAATCCCACAAAACTACTTAGCGATCGACTGTCGTAGATAAAATCTTCTGTGGATTCATCGTCTATACCATACCATTGTTGTACGAAGTACATCCGCAACATTAATTCCAGATTTTCTGATAAATGGTCGCGACAACCTACTGTATCCAGAAAATACAACGGATCTAGGGTGTCTAATAAAAGTTTCCACGGCACTACATTTTCCATCTTCGACAAAAATCTCTCACGATGCGTCTGGAAAGTTTTTTTGAATGCGTGATTCTTGGTCATGTCGGTAATCGATCAGTCAAAGACTCAATAATCCGGAGTGTCATCGTCGCTCAGGATGCGTGGCGGGACTCCAAGTCGCCCTCACGCCCTCGCGACGTGACAACCTTTAGGCTTGGGTTCATATCCTATTTAATTCACAAGATTCTTAAAAAGAACTCACGGTTTTTTAGGATCTCGTTCTCCATCTCCAGCCGCGCCACCTGCGCATTTTTCGTGACCATTGACACATGTGCACTGCAGCAGCAGTATGGTCTCATTCTAAGGGTATTGTCTACAGTGGTGAAATTGACAATCCGCCCCACGATCAAAAGCAGCGCGTAAGCATGCGGGCTCGCGATATCCTGATACCTAATACTCCGGGCCTTGAACTATACGATTGACTGCTTCGGTCGCAGATAATCAAGCTATTTAGATTCGACTATCTTTACTAAATCTTCACTAATTTTTCTTGTTCGCCACTATTACCGGCTTATGCCCCCCTAACCACCATGCCAATTCTGAATATGTACTAGACGCGCTCACGACTAGCAGGTCACATTTCGCGAGTAACAGTAAATCCGCTAATGCATCCTCGATACCTTCGCGCGTATCTCTTCGTATCTCGCTTTTCCTATATACAATGCCCATGCTCCCAAGCTTATCTAAGAACTCCTCTTCAGTTTTCTTGCAATCAGTAGACAAGAAAATACCAGCATTAGGCAGTCGTATTTTTGCTTCTTGAATGCCTCTCCATATTGTTTCATTTGGCGAACTACTTGTGGCCAGCTTATGATCTGTTCTGCGAACATGTACTCCGATCATTTCTGACATGAACTCATTAGTAATTACACCTTCAACCTTCTGCTGCACTTCTAAGCTAGGGATCATCAGGCGGCGCATTGCATTGCATAGCGATACCTTAAGAGCATCTGGAATCTTATTTAAATCATAAACAAAATCTACATACTCTAGCTTTTCGTCCACATCGCTCTCTAATAAAGCAAATCTCCATGTGTGAACTATTATTGACGTCTCAGGCACGTCCCGGACATACTCGTCACGACCGAAAAAATAACCATTTTTGACAGATTCTACTTCGCTTATCGGAGCTCGTATGATGTCTGAGAAGCGCCCCCCACATCGTTCATTAATCGGCCAATAGAGGCGGAGATCTCTATTGATAAGCTCAGATATTCTTATTGAAGAAATCAGACATTTCAACCTGTTTGCCAGACCCGAATGTGTGGCGCAGATAAGTAATTTTTGATTTTTCACGCAAGAACTCATGATCTACCTTCATAGCCGGAGAACGCCCGCCTATCTGCAGCTAATTCAGCAATCTCGTCACCAAATAGGGAAACAATTTCCCTAACAGCCCAGTATGGATTGTTGGACTGAAGAAGAATCTCCCATATTCTTTCTGTCGAATCGACGCTCTCAATCACATCCATAAGAGGCATGGAATATAGCAAATGAATTAATGGTGTGTTACTAATCGTGACCTGGATCATTTCTAAATCCAATGTCACATCATCAACTCGCCATCTTAGCACGCTTTCCAAACCATAGAGAGAAACCACCCCGTCATGCTTAATCACAATATCAGGGCCGGGTAACTTACTGACAGAAGACAAGTTTCCGAGAGTGAAACGCCTCCCGTAACGCATCTCCAAGCCGGATAAATAATTAATCAAATCTCCACCGCCTGCTCTTACAAGCGAATTTCCAGAATAAGCTAGGCTCTTGAAATCAATCGGGATGACAAATTCTTCGCTTGCGATACTTGCCTCTATTTGCGAACACCATCTCCAGTGTATTCTCCCTGGGCACGAACTAAATTCATTTATCAAACGCTTCTTGACCGTTGCGTAATCAGAAAGCACCGAACGAAATCGCAAGCGAATCCGCCCGCTAGACAGCACACGCTCTGCAATGCGCCGGTACAATCCATCTCTCGCTTTAGCGAAATGCCATTTATCAACACTGATTCTCAAAGTAATGATAAGATCCTGCAAAGCCGCTTTTTCATCCAAAATTTCAATGAATCTATCGAATCTACTCCATGAAACAATTCCACTTGAAATAAACTCTACAGCCGTCCCGCGTGATATGGACTCCAAGACATCAAGACACAATGATGGAGCATTTAGCGGCTCACCTTCACCGCTAATACAGACTAACATGGCTCCACTGCTCAGGTTTCCGATTAAAGCACGGGTCACAGCATTCATAACAAGATTTGAACTGCCATGTTTATCCCGATACATGCAAAACTCGCAACCTATTGAGCACTCATTAGTAATATCTATATAAACAAGAGGTTTCCCGAAATAAGACTGATATTTTATGGGCTTGTTATTCATTGCCGATGAGTCGCAGATTAATAAAGGACGGGCGCGATTCCGATTGAGTGCCAACCTTCGCATAAAACCTGTGTTTTTTCTCCAATAGGTTCAACTGCCAGACTTCCCCAAGCGCGTGCGCACTACCATGCCGGTCTCTGCTACGATCCAGAAGGAAGCGATCGACTCCAAGCGATTCAGCGATCAAGCGTAATAAACCGCCATGAGATACGGCACATAGATTATTATCAGATAGCAATATAGACTGCATAACATCCGAAATAATGCTAAAACCATAATTCACAGACGAAATCTCGCAAAATAATTTATTCCGAATAATCGGTACTTCTAAAAATGAAGCTATAATTCTAGACGTCTCCTCTGCTCGACGCATTGGAGAAGTTACTATTTTCGTAACACTTTTTTCGAGAAGCTTATTAGCAATAATTTCTGCTTGATACTTTCCTATTGAAGTTAGACTAGGGTCTTCTGAATCTGCGCTCCAATTCGCCTCGGCATGTCTTACAAGATATAAATTCGCTATTCTTCCCACTTATGCTTCCTCTCTCCTTCTTCGATAAATACAATACGTGACAATTCGAAAATTGCCTCTTGTATAGGTCGACAATCGCTTCCGTAGTCAACGAGACGCAACCGCGAATCATCCCAGACGAAATTGCTTGGTTTTGGATTACTATGGCCATAGCCTTTAGCAGCAAGCTCCTCAAGGCACGCAACAAGTTCTTTCTCTGTTCTGGAAACTGTGTCTTCCAAGAAGTCGTGGGGGCCTACCGGCTTTCCAGGGGTAGCCTTATATGATATCCAAATAATATCAGTTGTTGGTCGCCTAACACAAAAATTATACAGTCGTAAAGGATCATATATCTTATCCGCAAGAATCTCTAATCGCGCCTGTGTCTGGTCAGCGTCGCGTCGCGGATAACTCCAGTTCACTAGAAATTTGTGTATCCACCCATATTCTGCAAACACAAGACCCTCACCACCCGAGCCCACAAACCTGGGCGATTTAAGAAAGCTAGAAGTCCATCTCATCAGCCACTCCATTACAGCATCGGGATCATTTGTTCCAGCTCTCTCGCGCATCGCTAAGTACATAAATTCGTGCACAGATTTTAAACCCTGATTTCTGCAAACTTATGGAAGATCAGTCAGCCGTTGTGCATGCTCAGTATTATGTAACCTCTTTATCGGACTCTCACGCTCATCCACGAGGCTCTCCGCTCAGGACCGTACATAGCGCATAGCGGTAGAAGTCAGATCTAACAGCCTCACATAGCTCATAGCAACTTCTGAAATATCGAAGCGTTGCAATCCAGGTTCTCTTAGTTGGCGCATTTTTCGTGGCGAACCACGCTGAACTATTCTTAAGGCCTCGGCCAATGCTTGAGGGCTGTTTTCATTGACCAAAATAAATCCTTGATTGTTAAAAGCTTCGCAGATCTCTAATATGCCTGGAATCGCTGGCGCACACACAGGAAGTCCAGAGCTTGCTGCTTCTACAACAGCGTTACTCATCCCTTCACGTTCGGACGCCGTGACGAAAATATCTGAACACTGATATGCCATGTGTATTTCTGTTTCTGGAATTGGTGGTGAAACCAAGATACCTCTACTATTCACCAGATTCGTCATGCGGCCAGAATTGCCACCTGGCCCTACTAACCATAACAATACGTTGGTTTGCGTGATTCTCTTTGCCTCCAGTAAGACCTCAATCCGCTTGCGGTCTTCGTCACGAGTTGGGGCAATAACAATAGTAGCTTCATCCGGCAGACCAAATCTCTGTCGCAATACAGCCCTATTTTCCAAAGTAACTGGTGCAAACCTTTCGGTATCAACACCTACAGGAATCAAGTAAGCACGGTCTTGATCTAGCAAACTATGAGCCTCGCTAAGCATCGCTCGATTCAAGACAATCAATCCCGATATACTGTGTAGCGCATCATTTGGTATCAAATTCGCGCGCTGAGTGAGGTCTCCCGTAGTAGCAATTCGCAACCATGCTCGCGTATCCTCGAATCTCTCGAGATGTGAGAGGCACTTTATCTGTAACGCAACATTTTCGTCGTACTCAAGGCCTATCGCCAGAAGAACACGCACCCCGCCAAGGTCTTTTAAACGTTCTGGAAGATTCAACCAAAATTTATTAGGATCTTGTCCTTCGTGCCTAGGAGATAGGATCGTAGTATTTACTCCGAGATTGCAGAGCTTCTTGTTGAGTCTATTCGTGAAGTTTTGAAGACCACCCCATGAGGCACCAAAGTATTTTGGCACGATTGCCAGATCGAATCGTTTATTCGAATTGCGCATCTGAAAGGTCGCTGTGAAAAAAAGAGATCCCAGATTCGATTACCAATTGGCACCAAGGATCAAGTCTTACGTTAGCGCGCACCGCAATTCCTGGAAAAATTTCAGCAATATGAGGTGACCATTCTCTCCAATTGGTAAGCGCTCTAAAAAGATCGCTTTGATGCTCCGCAACGCCGTTGGCCCTAGAACGCACCATATCTAACGCCTGTGTGAGCTGCAATGCTCGCGATAAGCCGCGAGCGGTATCGTCAACTCTGCGTATGTTTGTTACATCAGCGCCGAGATAACCGAGAACAACGGACAGACATAGCGGAAAAGACAGCGCTTCTTTTTCTTCTTGACTTTCTGAAAACTGCCTAGACTCTCGAAAAAAATATTGATGATCTATTTCGGCATCATTCATGGTATCTGCAGCATGAAGTGCCGAGAAAACTGTTCCAATAGAGTCCACTTGTTCCCGAATTGTTCCCGAAACAGATCTATACGGGTTGCTAGGTCCTTTTGAAACGCGAATATGCGCCCAAGCAGATTGGCTGTCTACACATAGGCTTAACACTTGCGATGGCCCCAGCCCGAACAGGCGCTCTTTAAGTCTTGCGCGATAGCCGGATCGGTATTGGTGTCGGTAGAGATGCTGAATGTCTTTAGGAAGCAGCATTATCGTTGCAGTCTCGTCGATTTCTCCAATTTTTTCCAAGCGCGAAACTATCAGGGGCTTAGCTCCAAGCGCCAAGCCATCTGGGGAAACGATGATTGCACCACGACAGATCACTAAACACCCTCAAGGTAAATAACTACTCAGAATGTAAACGCCGCGCGAAGGACTTCGAATGGATTGCGACCTTTGAGCCGACTGGTCTCGCAGATTGTAGATTAGAAGAGACGAGTCGGCTGAGACTCGTAACTAATCAGGTAGAGATTTGATTCAGGTTTTCACGAATATATACATTTATTTTTCATACTTTTAATCTTTGCTGCTTGCTAGATTTTTTAATCGTAACGTGAAAATCCACGCCCTCAGGGCGTGGTCAGAGTTCAACGGCTCTGCCGGTTAAAAAAACAGGCTTCGGTTGTACCTATCAGCGCTCTGCCCTGTCCAGTCAGCATGAACCGCTTCTAACGCTAATCACGGCGACAAGCACTCTGGGACTGGCAGTCAACTCCATCCGCTTGGATCTTGGTAACAGCTAGAAAGCGCCTCGCGGCAGCCAATTAACCCCCTTAGGGGTTAATCCAATTCCACCCGCTCTGCGGGTGGATTCTTTAATCTCTCAGGGTTATATTCCCCGCCGCTTGCGGCGAATCAACTGATCGCGTCTGAAAGGCGCGATTGAGTGACGTCGAGCCGCGAAGCGTGCGAGCGGAACGAAGTGATACCCCGCCGCTTGCGGCGGGGACGTTCATTAAATGTTTATACGGAAATGCAGCAAACGATGACCGTAGTTTTTGAATCCTTGAATTTCTCGCTCAGTAGATTTCAAGCGAAACTGCTGATCACGCAATTCCCAACGACAGCCACACGAGCGACACTGGGCAAAAAACCCAGAGGTGTTGGAATCGAAGCGAGTATCTATGCTTGAGCATTCAGGACAGTGCGCAAGTCGATCGACTTGGAGTTTTCGGAATTCGATGCGTCTTCGCAGCTCTTTGTTAGCGTGCTGATCTAATGCCTCGCAAAGTCGACTCCATTGAGAATCATTGAGCGGTTTACGTAATGAGTGCTGCTGACCGGTATCTGGCCAAGCATCAGCGACCGCTTGTGGCAGGCGCTGAAAAATCTCACCATAGCCAGCTAAACGCCTCTGCCAGAGCCAAGCAGCTATGAGCGCGTGGACTTTTTCCTGCGCATAAAGATCAAGCGGGGATAGCTGCATGGCCGGATTGGCCTCGACGAGGCACTCCGGTGGCGATGCTGAATCTATATGCTTTGGGACATATAAGAGGCAGGGTACGCGGATCTCGCGGCCATTGCCAAATGTTCGTGTGGTCCACTCGGCTGCGGTGTCAGCATCAACAGGTACCGCCGACGGCACGAGCACCAATTGATGCTGGTTCATACTGATACGCCATGTATGATGGCGGCTCTCCAAGCTCACCTCGTCATGCCAGCGCTTGCAGTTGGCCCGTGCCGATGCTTCGCTCAACCAAGTGACCGGAAAGCCCATTACATGCAGAACGCGCAACAGCAGCAGCCCGATATAGCGCTGATAACGTTCCTCATCCGCCCTGCGCCGAGCGAGTACCTGCACGGGGCTTTCGCGCTCGGCTGCCGTCGCTGCCAGCCAGGCCGTCCACAGTCGACGCAGTTGGCGGTAGTGCGCATCATGCTGCAACAGGTTAGTCGGCATTAGGCTCAAGCCAACCTGAGAATTGCGTGGGATCGCCTGATACAAGGATCCATTGTTGGAACCTTTGATCCGTCGTCCCTTGAGCGCCTGGACATGCTTTAGACATCGCTCTAAGTGAGTCAGCTGCTCGCGGTTTTGATCCAAAAGCCTATTTGCTTCACCTGTGCTGACCGCTTCCCCCCAGATCTCGCATATGTCTCGCCGTAACGGCCAATCTACGGCTTCGCTATTGTTAAACTTAAGTCCTTCCTGATAACGCGCAGCGATCCCCGAGAGTTTGCCGATACGCCCTCGCAGATAGCGTTCCAAGTGGTCCAGCAGGCGTGCATAGACGCGGTGTTCGTAGATGTCAGCATCATCGTCGCTGACGCGTCCGAGCACGATTTTCGGCACCACACCACTTAACGTGCGGGCGGCCCAGCACTCTGAATGGGCTGCCAGATGACGCTGAAAGCCGGTATCCAAACGCCGAGCACGATCTACCGGCAGCAGCTCGGTGTCGTAGCGCATGCTGAGCCGTGGGCGGATTGCGATAAAGTCGAGGTGACCACGCTCGAATACTTCGTTTAGCAGCGTGTCCAGCTGGGTCGGCTCACTTTGTTGGCCGAGCTCGGCCGGCAGCAGCGGGCTTGGCCAACGTCCCGTGGTCAGGTCCGTTCTGTTCGTGATCGCCGCGATGGCGTCCAGTGCCAACTGGTAGTCGCTGCGGTCGTCGTCCGGCAGCCTCGGGCGCCGAAATCCGCTATCAACAGTGCCAAGACGCAGGCGGGGTGCGCCGTCATCGACCAGCAGGTCCCCGCCCGCAAGCTCTGTATGGCCGTTCTGGCGAGCTGGCTGCTCTAACACCCAGCGGCCTTCGAGTAGCGGCGCGTCGTCGTTGACCTGCCGCTGCCGGTCATCGAGTCGGTCCCTGAGCCTCAGGGCCGTCATCCCTGCTGCTCCTTGCGCTTGATTTCGCGCGCCAAGCGGTCGAGGCAGATCTCCGGATCATTCTTCGAATCAACCTGCGGCCAGGCCTCGACCAAAGCCGTCTCCAGATCTCGCAGCGTATCCAGGCCCACATCGAAGCGCTCGGTGATCTTGCCCGCGCGAAACAGGCGGGTGGCCAGCAGGTGGTCCATGCCTTCGCCAAGGCTGCCACCGGCGGCGATGACCACGGGTATGAAGCGCAGGGCTTGGCGCTCCAGCCGGTTGCCCCAGCCGAGATCGAAGTCGTCCTTAAGCCGGTTCGTGAACGCGCTCTTCTGCAGCGCGGCGAGGCCCGCCTCGGCCGCCTGGCGGTGCTTTTTCTGCGCCTTGGCGAACTGGCGCTGCAACGAGGCGAAGCTATAGGGCAACGAGTTCACGTGCTGTTCGAACTTAAACGGCTCGTCCTTTTCGCGCAGCTCCATCACGTGCGCCCGGTCGAAGGTCTTGTCGGCGAAGCCCTTGGTGGTCTCATCCTCATTCGCGGTGCCGATGAACCAGAGATTGTCGGGTAGCCCCAGCTTGCGGCCCTCGCAGCCGTTCCCACGCATTAGCAGCGGCGGGTCCGGCAGCGCACTCTCGGTGAGCACGAGCTTGCGCCGTGCCGCCGGCATCTCCAGCGCGGAAAGCAGCTCGGCAAAGTATTGCTCGGGATGAGAGAGGTTCATCTCGTCGAGCAGCACGATGTTGACGCGATCCCTGAACGGCTCGGTACTGGCACGGTAGATGGCCTGGAGACACTCGCGCTCGTAGAACCGTCGTTCGAAGGCGTTGAAATGGCCGAGCAGATCGTCGCGGTCGCGCCAGCCGGCCTGGACCGGCACCTCGGTGCAGTGGCCGCCGACTGCCTTCGCGAAGGCCAGCGCCAGGCTGGTCTTGCCGGTGCCGGAGATGCCCTGAAGGATATGCAGCTGGCTCATGGCCAGGCCACCTAAGAAGAGCCGGATGACCTGCTCCGGGTAATAGAGCGGCGCATCCAGGGCGCCGGCGATGCGCTGGCGGAGCTCCTGGGCGAGCACATCGAGTGCTGGCACTTCATCGACGGGAACGCCGCCGACCAAGTCCTTATCCATCTTCGTGAGCGCCTCGAAGGCAGAACGGCCCTGCTGACGTGTCGTCAGGTCGTCGAGCCGTTGCTCTAGATCGGTGACTGCGCTGTCCAAGGCGCGCTTGTGCTGCTCCAGCACACGCTTTTCCTGTTCTAGGGTCTGCTTTTCCAAGACGCCGAGGCGGCGTGTCCCGACCTCGTTCTTCAGAGCGTTAATCTGCTGAGCTTGGTCTTCCAGTCGTTGCTCGTAGTCGTCGCAGCGCTCGCGTAAGGCTTCGTTCTCGGCTTCTAGATCGTCCTGGGAGCGATGCCGCTGGCCTTCGCGCAGCTGGCGATTCTCGCTGCGCAAGGCCTCGAACTGTTTCAAGAGCGCCTCCGCATCAGCAAAGCCATGGTGTTCCAGCAGCCGATTGAGATCGGCGACTGCCTCCAGCGCCTGGCGCTGCTCTTCGATTGTTTTTGCGTCGACGTCCGCGTTCCGTCGGGCCTGGTCGATGCGGCGTTTCAACTCCACGATCTCGCTCTGATGCTCGTCTTTGACGATCTGACGGATCTGGCGTTCGATGCCATCCTGATTGCGTCGCTCCTGCTCCAGCCTTTGACGATCCAGCCCGAGCTGCTGGCGCTCCTCTTCCAACGCCTGGCGGTCCTGCGAGAGCGCGTCCTTTTCCGCCTGCTGCTCGTCGCGGAACGCGGGGCGCATCGCATCGATACGCTTTCGCGCCTCCTGCTCCTCCTGCTCGGTCCTGGCGATGACCTGATCGCGCTCGGCCTCCAGCCGGCGAATCTCGTCGCGGAGCTTCTTGAGTGCGTCGCGCTGTTGCTCAAGGAAACCGTTGCGGGCATCCAGTTCGCGCAGCTCGATGGTCTGCTCGCGCTCGTTCAGCTGGCCTTCCTGCTCGGCCAGCTGCGTCTGTCTCTGCTCATGATTGGCACGTGCTGCAGAGAGATCGGTCTCTCTCTGCTTGGCTTCGGCGAGCCGCCGGTTGAGGTCCTCACGCTTCGAGCCGAGCTCGCTGAGCGCCTCATCAAGCGCCGTAAGCCGCTCGGCGAATTGGCTCTTCGTGTCATCCGGCATGGCGTCCAGTTCTTCTTTGCTGGGCACGGCCGCGGCTGCCGTCTCCGGCATCTCCGGATTGCCGTCAAGACGCCCGATTTGCTCCGGCAGCTTGTTGTGATTCGGCTGGTTGCCTCCGTTCCGAACGCGTCTGTTCTTGGCCATCTTCCAGTATTCCTTCGATCAGTCGTTCAACAATGTCCAGGGCGGTGTCGGCATGCCGCAGGGCGAGCTGGCGGTCCGGTGGATCGGTGTGCTGGTTACCGCCATGGCCAGCGGCATCGCGGTCTTGCGATAGGGCCAACAGTCGCAGCATGAGGTCCTCATCCGGTGCGACCTGGCCAAACGGATGCCGTGGATGGTCGAGCAGCGACAGCAGTACCCCAGCCAAGTACTGGCGCAGCGAGCCTGTGCCATGTCGTAGCGCTCCGTAGACCTTGCTCGGCTGCACGCGCATGCCCTCGATGAAGCGCTTCGATAACGCAGGCACCGCACAGCCCAGCGCCTGTTGCAGATCCGCGGCCCGCATCTGCCGGCTGAGACGGTCACCCGGCCGCTCCAGGGGCCAGCGCGTCAACAGCCAGAGAAAGCACTGCTCCAGCGTGCGCTGGCACTGGATGATCAGGTTGCCGACCTCCTCAGTCCGCTTGTGGCTGCCGGCGGCCGCAACGGTGGCCCGCACCCGTAACAGCTCGACGAGCCGGTCCTCCAAGCCCGGTATCTGGTCGGCGGCGGGAAAGCGCTCGAAGACTTCGAAACGGACCTGCTCGTCCTCCCGCCGGCGGTAGGTCTCCCAGTCTTCCTTCTCGTCCGGCTCACCCAGCAGTCCGCCGAGGCGCCTGGCCAAGGCCCGCAGACGCCGGCTGGCCTCGAAGACCTCCTTGCGCATCCACTCGGCAGCCCGCGTCTGGCCGAGAGGGTCGCTGACCAGCCAGGGGTGCTCGTCGGTCGGGCCTTTGTAGACCCGGCACAGCACCCAGGCGGGGCGCGGGCGCGGGTCAATCAGCTCGATGGCGTCGCTCGGCAGGTCATCGGGGTCGCGTCCACCGCTGCCACGCAGCCGCTGATGGCGGCGCGCGATGCGGTCCTGGCGCAGGGCGTCGCGGAACTCGGCGATGCTCGGTCGCGGCGGTAAGTCGCGGTTTGCAGGAGACAATACGAAAGGCCACAGTGTCTGGCCTGAGGCACGATCGGCGAGGAAGCTCGGATAGCGGGCGCCGAGGTCGATGGGCTCGATCTCGCGCAGCGAGCCTCTCTGGCGTGGCCACAGTGCGCCGCTCTCGGCGCTCTGGAAAAGCAGCGCGGCGCGCTGTTGCAAGCTGCCTTCACCGGAGCGCTCCAATTGCTTGGTGCCCAGCTGGGTGAGGCGCTTCTTCTGATCCAGCAGGCCGTTGGCGATCAGTTCGGCACCGACGATGTAGCGGATTAGCTCACCGTCGACGCCCAAGTGATCGGCGATCCAGTCTGGGTCATCGCAGCCTGCGGCGTGCAACCGCAGCACGGTAAAGGCGAGCACATTGAGACCGTCGCGACGGCGTTCTGGCACATGGAGTGTCCAGGTCCAGACGGGCCAGAGCAACTGTGTGCCCCAGTGCTCTTGCTGATAGTCCAAATACAGATCAGAGAACACGGCCATTCGCCCCCTCGCAAAGGTCTAGGAATGCAGCCAGGCCCGGGGCGGCCTCGGCGGTCTCGGGCGCGCGGGCCAGCGCGATGTCGCCAATGGCGATCAGCAGCCGCCGCTGGCGGCTCATGGCCACGTTCATCCGGTTCGGCACGCGCAGAAAGCCGTACTTGCGGGTCAGGGCCAGCTCCCGATCCTCACCCCGCAGCGGGGCGTCGGTGCGCACGATGGACAAAAGCACAATGTCGAACTCCTTGCCCTGGAAGGCGTCGACGGTGCCGACCAGCAGCCGTTCGGCACCGCGCTCGTCGCGCGCCCACTCGGGTCGGACCCGCCAGCGACCCTCGTGTCGTTCAGTAAGTGCGTGGTCGCCCATATGCTCCAGAATCAGATCGCGCTGAGCGGCGTAGAAGGTGATAACACCGAGGCTCAAGTCCGGACAGGCGTCGAGGATGCGCTTGGCCTCGCGGGCGGCGCGCTCGGCCTCGGCGGCGCGGATGCGGCTGCCGGCAGGCAGGCGACGGTCGCGGTCGTCGTGGCTGCGGGCGGGCACGTCGATCCAGGCACAGACACAGCCCGCGAGCTCCGGCATCGGATGGCCGAAGTCCGTTGCCGGGCGACCCGATCGGATCGCCGGCTCGCCCACCGCCTCGTAGAAGGTGCGGCTGACGAAGTCGCCGAGGACCGGGTGCATGCGGAACTGGGTGTCGAGCATGACCACCCGCTTGGGCTGTCCGGGATGCTCCTCCTCCAGCCGGCGCAGCCGCAGGACCAACCGTTCGAATAGGCTATCCTCCAAGGCCTTTGTTTCAGCTTGTGTCAGTTCACCGGCCTCTTCCAGGGACTTTTCGGTGTCCGGGTCGAGCAGGTGCGGCAGCTGGCGGTGGTCGCCGACCAGCACGATGCGCCGGCGGCCCATGGCCATCGGGATCAGTAGGTCGAGCGGTGTCGCCCGGGCGGCCTCGTCGATGACCACGGTGTCGAAGCTGATGCCATCCGTGGGATCAAGGTTGAGCAGACCGCGCATGGACTCGGCCGCCGCTTGCTGGCAGGTGGCGCCGAGCACCGTCGTATAGGCGCGCACGGACTGTTCGATGCGCGACGGGTCGAGCCTGATGTCGTCGAGGTAATCACCGATGATCGCGAGTCGAGCCCACTCCGGGCGCCGTTTCAGGTGCGCGTCCAGCTCGCCGAGCAGGATGTCGAGCAAGCGGCAGCCCTCCGTGTCCAAGACATTGCGAAGCACGGGGGGCCGTAGATCCGGGCGGCTCGCGGTCAGCAGGCGCTCGCGCAGCGTCGCGAGATCCGCCAGCTGTCGGTCCGACGGACTAGGCGTCATCGCCAGCACCTCAAGCAAAGTGCGGTCCCCATCGGGTAGGTCCTGGTCGCGGCGATCGGCCAGGTCCAGCAGTCGCAAACACTGTGCGGCACCGTCGTCGGCGAAGGCGCTGGTGCTCGTGCGCAGCGACCAGATGGCTTGCCGCCACAGTCGGCGCGTCGGTCCGCGCGTGCTGGCGATCGCAGGCTCCGGCTGGCGGGCGGCCAGCCAATCGCGCCAACGCTGCTCGGTGACGGCGGTCGGCCGGAGGCGATGCGTTTCGGCGAGGTCTTGCAGTCTGGTGTCGATCTCCCGGGCCAGTTCGGCGCGCTCCCCAGGCGTCAGCGGCTGGATACGTAGCCGGGTCGTCGCATCGCGCAAGCCCTGCAGGTCGGCGAAGACAGGCTCCGCGGCGATAGCGGCGTCGAGCCTTGGTACAAGCTCTGCGAGCCGCATCTCGCGCCAGCCCGAAAGCCGATCGGTGTCGGGGCTCTCGGCGTCGCGGCGGCGACCGCCCACGCGCAGCCCTGGCAGGCCGAAAACCTCAATGCGGCCCAGTGCGTTGTCCACGGCGTCGTGCTGAAAGCTCGTGATCAGCAGTTGATATTGGATGGAGCGCGGATCGGGATAGACCTCGGCGAGCCGCCGCTGCAGGGCGCTGATGACTTGGGTCTTGCCGGTCCCGGGCGGGCCGATGATGACCGCGATGTCCGGCGTGTTCAGCGCCAAATCCAGGGCGCGCTTCTGCATTTTGGTGGGCTCGCCATGGAAGGCGGCACGGGCCCGTCGGCTCAGGGCCTTCTCCGGGCGCCAGTCGGTGCGGGTGGGCACCGGCTGACCTTCGAGCAGAAGGCGCAGCTGCGGCATGGGGTTAGCGCTGGTCCGGATCCGCTCCAGGGCCTGTTGGCGGCGTTCGTGGGCCTTGCGCTGACCATGAATGGACAGGCACAGAAGACCGCTGGGGGGCGGAGCCTCGTGCTCACGGTTGGGGTCATAGCTGAGGGTGAGCCAACCGCCTTGCAGCACCGGGCGCTCGCCGACGACTGGACGGCCGCTGTCGATGCCCTTGGTTTGCTCAGCGTCCAGCATCCAGGCGGGCGGTTCGGCGGAGGCTTCGATGGCCAGGTCCGGCAATTTGCTATCGTAGGCCAATGCCTCCCAGCGCTCCATAAAGGCGCGTGCCTGCTCCGGGTCCACCGCGTAGCGCCACCGCAGCTGTTCTTCCCCGCAAGGCTCGCGACCTTGGTAGCGCAGCACGCTGAGCGTTCGTCCCGCTTCCGTGGCCTGGCCCCATTCGATGGCGGCGTAGCGGCGCCACAGCTCCACGTAGTCGCCGTGGGCATCGAGATACTCCTGGAACTGCTGACGCTGGGCCGGCGAGCGCAGGACCGCGGCGGCACTGGCATCAACGATCGCAAGCTCGCCGTGCAGCATCGTCAGCTCGCTGTCGTACTGCCGCGCCGGAGCGAAGCGCGCGATGGTCCAGCGCCCGTCGCGTTCGCGCAGCTCGGCCTCGTGGCGCCGACCCACGAGCGTCAGGTGCGTACCGGCGCCGTCGGCTCGGGCCAATGCCCGCTTACCGTCGAGCCCGATCGCGGGTGCCAGCAGCAGCTCGTCCTCCACCCAGGCGCAGGCGGCATCGGCGATCGGCTCCTTGATCCGTCGCTGCTTGTGCAGCTGATCTACAAGACGGTCGTCGACACCGATCTGCAGGTCCAGCGCTAGGGCGCTCCGGCAGCGCAGCGCGCGCAGGCGCAGCCGGTCGCCCGTCGTGTCGATCAGGCACCAGAGGCAGTGGCCAGCGTCATAGCGCAGCACGTCGCCACGGTCGGCGTACTCAACCGGCACAACGCGATCGTCTTGGCACAGCAGGCGCTGGGCGTTGTCGGTGATGAGCTGGGCCTCGCGGTTGGCGCGCCAGGGACTCGGCGGCGCCTCCAGCGCCCGCAGCGTGACGATCTCCGGCTCCAGGGCCTTGCAGTCGATCAATTCCATTGCGTGCCCCTCTACCAAGTGAAACGCCAGAACGGACGTAGCCGCGGCTCGTCGGGATGCGCTAGTAGCAGACCCGCCGCGGAACCGCGGCGCCTGTCGGCCTTGGCGGACAGGGTCTGGGGTTGGGTAATAGGAAAGGTCTTGCCGTCCTCGATGCGCACCAAAGTCAGCTCTCCCTCACCCTTCGGTGTCAGGTGGAGACCCGCCTTGTCCAGCCGGACTTCGCAAACCAGCGGCGCCTCGCTATAGCCATGCATGCCCACCGGGGCGAGGTGCAGTGCGACGGGCCGCTCGAGCGCCAACGCCAGGCGGTCGCCGGTATCCAGATGCGGCTCATCGGGGGACGCATCGCTGTACCAGGCGTGGGCCAGCAGCAGCCCGTCGGCAGCCACCTGGTCGCAGAACGGACACTGGCGCTCCTCGTTCCAATAGAAGCTGCTGCCGCAGTCCGGTGTGGTGCAGTCGAGCATAAGCGCCCAGGCCGCCTCTAGGGCGTCGGCCCACGCCGCCAGGCTGGGCCGGGCCAGCGGGTTGTCGCGGCCGGCATTGAAGCAGTTCTCGAACAGCACCTGGAGCCTCGGCGTCGCGACCAGCTCCATCGGCAGGCCTTCGCAGGCCTGGTTCGAGGTGTCAGCAGGGTGATGTACCCAGGGCAGCTCGCCGCGCAGCGCGCGCGCTTCCTCGTCGGGATCAGCGTCGAGAACCGCCTCTCCCTTGAGAGGATGGCCATGGGTTAGCATTTCGAACGCCAACACGGCGAAGGACCAGGCATCGGTGAGGCTGTTGACACCGCGCTCGCCACGGACGACTTCGGGCGCGCCATAGTCTGGCGTGTACAGATGGCCGTGCCCGAGCCGCTCGGTCGCGCATAGGTTGTCGCAGTCGATGAGCCAGACCTGACAGTGCTCGATGCTCTTGGACACGAACACATTCGCGGGCGACAGATCCACGTAGGCTAGACCACGCGCGTGCAGCCCGGCGAGGGTCGTTGCCAGCTCGCGCAACAGTGCCAGACGCCGGCGCAGGCCGCCGGTGGCGAGGTAGCCGGAGAGGCCAGCGCCCTCCAGCAGTGCCGCGCGGCTGCTGTCCAGGCTCGCTTGCAGGCTTTCCAGGCCATCCATCAGCTCCATGACATAGCCTGGATAGGGGCGCTCGATCAGCGCCCGGGGCCGGGCGATGTGCAGTCCATCGAGTTCTTGGTTGAGCACCCAGTTCAGGCGATTGACCCAGTGTCGACGCTGCTCCGCATCCCGACCCGTGAACAGCTTGATTAGAACATTGTCGCGGTCCGTCGTGCAGACGACACCTTGTCCGCCCTCTCCGAGCTTGTCTCTCAGCTCGTACTCGATCCCCTGCTGATCATGTACGACAGGCTTCTTGGGCGCCGACTTAGCTCTTTTCGTGTTGTCCGTCATCGCTGCCTTTCCGTCAAATTCGATAGATGATGGCGACGGTCTTGTCATCGCTATGGTGCGCCGTGGGCCAGTCGGTCAGGTCCCGGGTCAGCGCAGCACGCGCGGACCGAGCGCCGCGATTGCGCAGCTCCCGTGCCAGCATGCTCACTAGTCCGTCCGTGCTGCCGAGGTCATCGGCGATGCCATCGGTCATCAGGACCAATGCGTCGCCGGGGGCGAGGAGCTGACCGCTGTCGAAGCGCCAATCCTCAAGACGCCAGGACAGCCCGAGCCCTCGTGTCAGGTTTCCAAAAGAGCCGCCGTCCCGACTGAACAGTCCGCGGGCCGGCGCCGGATGGCCCAGGATCAGCCCGTCGCCCAGCTGCGCCAGCCGGAAGCGGCTATCAGGCAAGCCCCAGGCTAGAAGGCAGGTAGCGACGGCATCCTTGGCCGCGATCCGCAGCACGCCCAGTCGCGCGAGCCAATTGCACTCGAGCGTTTCGACCCAAGCCCGGTCGGTGCAGTCGAAATGCAGTTCTCGCACGCTGTCGAGCGCCGCTTTGCACAGGGTGCGCGCGCCAATGTCTGCACGGGGGCGCGAGCCCATACCATCGCTGACCGCCGCCAGCCAGCCCCAGCGGCCCTGCCGGATCAGAACAGCGTCCTGGTTCGGCACACCGGTCTCGGTGTGCGCCGGACCGCGCACCGAAGCGGCACGCAGGCGAACTCCCATCAGTTGAAGAAGTCGGCGAGCGGATCGTCCTCATCGTCAGCGACACGGCGGTAGTCAAGCTTCAGCGGCTGCGTGTCGCCGCCACTCTGCGAGCGCGCGGCCACGCTCATCGTGACGGCGCGGAAGAAGCGCACGATCTCGGCCGCGTTGTCGGCGTGAAACAGCGGCGCCTCCAAGTCGTTGGCGAACTCGGTGAGCATGGCCTCGTCGGCGTCGTTGCCGATGGCAAGCGCGATCCGGGTCGCCTTTGCCGCTCGCTCACTGGCGAGCAGTGCCTGGAACGGGCCCTCCCAGTCGTCGGTCGGATGGCCATCGGAGACCAGGACCAGGACCGGGCGATAGGCGCGCGAGGGGATCAGCTCGCGGTCTTCCACCAGCTCGCGGGCAATCTCCATGGCCGCTCCCATTGGTGTGCCGCCGCCGGCGACGAATTCCTGGATCTCCTGGATCTGGTGCGCCGGCGTCAGCGGCAGGTGGGCGGCCGCTTTGCCGCCGAAGGTGATCACGCCGAGGTGGATCTCGCCGCGTAGACGGCTCTCGGCACCAAAGCTCTTGACCATGTCGCGCAGGGCCTGGTTCAGGGCCTCGATCTTGCCGTCGACGCCCATGCTGCCGCTGGTATCGGCGAGGATGATCACGGGCAGCGGGCGGGCGGCCTTTACGGCGAAGTCTTTGATGGGCATGCCAATAGCTCCTTGAATGTTGGCGTCTTGCAGATAACCGGGCGGACCGGTCGCGACTCAGTTACGCGGCGGGCGCGCGTTCCGATAGACGGTGATAACGGCATCGCTGCGCGGGGCCATCAGCACCTGCAGATTTTCCAGCGGACGCAGGTCGAGACCCTGACCTGCATAGCGACGGATCTCCTTGCGCCCGACGAAGAAATACCGGGCGCCGCGCGTATGCCGGCAGCGGCCGAAACGGAGTACCGCGGCAAGTTGATCCCGGCGGATACCGCGCTGGCTCATGCGCAGGCTGGCGTGATCGGTCAGCACGAAAGGGGTGGCTTGATCGGGGGACGCGTCGTTCTGTGCGGGGTTGTGCATCGAGGCTGCTCCATGTTGGCTGTCGCCGCTGATAATCCATCTTTCATGCCAACCATTATGTCATTTTAAATCAGGCACTTAATCATCTTGGCGCCTGCGCCGAAGGTAATGCACCTTACCTCGCAGGTAAGCATCATTACCGATCGCGCGAGGATTTTCTGGGACTCTCGTCAAGTCCTTGGCGACGCAGCCGCGTGGTAAGAACCTGGTGGCTGCCTAGCCCCAGTAGCCTGCTCGCCTTCGTCTTAGAGCCCTCCGCGGCCCGCATAGCGCGCTCGAGATAATGACGTTCGACATCGTGCAGAAGCGCATCAAGGTCGAAACCATTGCCAAGGGAGCGGTTGAGGATATCGTCCGAAGCCGCTGTACGAACCAGAAGTGCCCCGTCGATATCAGGGGCGTCGATTCGGCCATCCGTCGTCCAGAGCGCCGCGCGGAGCAGCGCCGCGCGCAGCTCCCTAACATTGCCGAGCCAGGCGTGCAGAAGCAGCCGGTTGCGCGCAGTCGGCGTCAGCAACAGGGTATGTTGGAAACCTAGCTGCTCGCCGATCTCGATGAGAAAGTGCTCGGTCAGGCGATGGACGTCGCCTTGGCGCTCCCGCAGTGGAGGCAGTTCCAGCACGCCAACCGCTACGCGGTAGTACAGGTCTTCGCGAAACCGCCGCTCGGCGATGTCCGCCTGCAGATCTCGGTGCGTGGCGCAGATGAGCCGAAAGTCCACTTCCCGTTCCTTATCGGCCCCGACCGGAACGACTCGCCCCTCCTGCAAGACGCGCAGAAGACGCACCTGCGCCGGGGCTGACAGCTCGCCGAGCTCATCTAGAAACAAGGTGCCGCCGTCGGCTTGCTCGAAAACGCCGGCAGCATCGCGGAGGGCCCCAGTGAAGGCGCCCTTGGCGTGGCCAAACAAGATCGAATCGATCAGCTCAGGCGGAATGGCGCCGCAGTTCACGGCGACGAAAGGCCGCTCTGAACGAGCGCTGGAATTGTGAATGGCTCGCGCGAACAGCTCCTTGCCGGTTCCGCTCTCGCCGAGAACGAGCACGGGAACGTCGAAGCGGGCGAGGGCGGCAGCGCGCCGTTTGAGGTCCTGCAGACGCGGATGTCCGGTGACGACACGCTCGAAGCCTGCCGTCTCGGGCACATCCGCCGCGACCAGCTCGCGCAGTTGCCGACCTGCCTGGGCGGCATCAGCAGGCTGAAACTCCGCGGAGATGGCAAAGGGAAGCTGGACTGGCTGCACACCCTGTTGCGGGGAGGCTTGGAGGAAATCGGCCGGAAAGCGCGTCTTTCCGAGCAGAATCCAGACCGCTTGCATCGCCGGTGTCCCTGGGCTGATTAGGATGCTTCGATGTGCGCTGGGATGCAGGTCCCAGATCTCCTGGAGCAGCGCTTCCGCAGCCTGATAAATGTCGGTGTAGTCGATGGGCGAGCGGAGTAGCGCGTGACGCGCGTCGATACTCGCCAACGCTGGAGCCTTGTGCCGCAGCCATTCCAGATACGGCTGAACCTTTGCCGGTTCATAGTTGAAAAGCAGGTACGTCTGATCCGGCTGCTGCTGCCTCATGGTGGCCAAGACGGGGCCGTCGCCATCATCCCCCACAGCATCCAAGTCGCGCTGACCGATCCAGCTAATCAGTACTCTTCTCAAGAAGAATTACGCTCTTGTCGCCTGCGGGATACTAACGATACTACCAGGCGGCACGCCGATCGAGTTGGAGAGCAGGCTTGGGGTGAGTAACAAGGTCCCAGTCCGGTACCGGCTCAGGCGCTTCGTCACAGGCGCACGGGATAGATGCGGGAGGTATGGCAACGCACCGATGTGGTTGGGGGTCCGCCCCACGGGGGCAGCATCGATGGCCAACCCACCTCACGTCTTAGCGTCCGCTATCGTTCGCAATCCGAACAGTACTGCTCGGAGGGCCAATGTCGCTTCTGGGTCGTGACCGGTCCATCCATCGCCGGACGGCGGGTGACCGCTACCAGGATCTCTGTGAAGCTTCACATAACAGGATTGAAGAGTCACTGCCTTGCGGTCGATCAGTGACCGCTGATGGGATGCAAGCGTGACTGGACTGGCTCGCCTCAGTGACCGGATTGGGTCGCTTCCCTATTTTCCTCTCACCTCTGGGGCGGTGTGGCGATGCGGGCAACATGGCCGGCGGCGAAGCGGGCGAATCTCAGAAATTTGCGACGAAATAGCGTTGGGAACAACAGCTATGGTCTTCCGACGCCTAGGCAATCGAGTTCCCCCTGCTTGTGTCCGCCCGAAAACCTTACTTTTGGCCATAGTTTTGCGCTAACCTCCACTGCGGCCTCGCCTGAAAGGTGCGGCGGAATGGGCACTCGCCCCCCAAAGTCGGAGGAAATGCGCATGACTCAGATGCTGATCGGATTGGCTATTGGGATCGTGATTGGTTGGAATTGGCAGCAGCCGGCCTGGGCCAAGCGCCTGCAGTTCAAGTTTGTGAACCTGGTTCGTGTGAAGTCAGACAAGACCGACCAATGATTCCAGGAGTGGCTGTCAGCCACCCAGGGTGCGTCACTCAGCGGCAGAATCTTTGGGCCTCAGGCTGCAAGCCAGACGCTCCCCGCGCATCGCGCTGGGGAGCACCCGGATGCCGTTAGGCGATTGTCGGAAGCTCTCATACGAGCTGGCGCGCCAGATCGAGGTACGGCTTCAAGGAGCACCGGCGGGCTCTGTGATCGCCGGTGCGGCAGGCAAAGCGGGCCTCGAGACAGGTCAGCGGCGATGAGAGGCTGTCTGAATCGTGCAATCGCTTGAGTCGTAGGGCGACTTCATTCGCCCTCCCGCCAGCACCAAGGGCGACCAAGGCCGCCCCGAGGTTTGTCAGATAGCCCTCACCACCTATCGGTTTTATGTAGCCAGGGCTTCCAGCCCTGGCAAACCAGGCCAGGATGGCCTGGCTACGCAGGTTTGGAGCGGCTGTTCCGGTTGATTTCGGGAAACCGATAGGTGTTGAGCAGATAGCCTCCGAGCTTTGACAGGCATCGCCTCAGAGGCTGTCTGGAAATCATCGTAGAGGTCCCTAGGATCCTTGAGGGCGCAAAATGCTCGCAGATGAGTCAAATTTCGATGAAGCGTCCGACCATCCAAGGCCGTCGGGATCTGGATCGAACCGACGATAGCGATTCCGACCCCGATAGCGATCCCGATGACATGACTCGTCGGTCTGAGGCGAAGCCTCCCTAGGAGTTTCCAGACAGCTTCTCAGATCACGAAGAGATCCATGAACTGATTGAGCGGCGTTGACATCAATGCC
The DNA here is from genome assembly GCF_010915725.1 of Thiorhodococcus mannitoliphagus. GTDB lineage: Bacteria > Pseudomonadota > Gammaproteobacteria > Chromatiales > Chromatiaceae > Thiorhodococcus > Thiorhodococcus mannitoliphagus. The sequence goes on along the minus strand of NZ_JAAIJR010000047.1, from coordinate 16,877 downwards.
TGCTCGTCCTGGCAGAGGTCGTAGATGCGTTGCGCCTGACCCTTGGGGAAGCGGGTCTGCAGTGCGTTGAGGAACTTGGCCTCAAGGACTGGAATGCCCTCGGCGCGACGGCGGCGGTGACCGATGGGGTACTCGACCTCGACCTTCTCGGTCTTGGAGCCGTCGCTGAAGAACACCTGCACCGCGTTGGCGATGGAGCGCTTGTCGGGATCCAGATACTCCTGGGTGTAGCGCGGATCCTCGCTGACCACCATCTTCTCGCGCAGGGCGTCGATGCGCGGGTCCTGGGCGACTGCGTCCTCGTAGTCGTTGGCCGTCAGTCGTCCAAAGATGAGCGGCACGGCGACCATGTACTGCAGGCAGTGGTCGCGGTCGGCCGGATTGTGGAGCGGGCCGTCCTTGCTGATGATGCGTATGGCGGATTCCTGGGTGGTCAGCTCGATGCGCTCGATCTGGTCGATGCGGTCCTTGACTTGCGCATGCAGCGTCATGGCGCACTCGGCGGCGGTTTGGGCATGGAACTCGGCCGGGAAGCTGATCTTGAACAGGATGTTCTCCATCACGTAACTGCCGTAGTCGCGCTGGAAGGCGAACTTGTTGCCCTTGAAGAGCACGTCATAGAAGCCCCAGCGCGGCGCGCTCAGGACCGAGGGCAGTCCCATCTCTCCTTTCTGCACCATCATGGCCAGCCGCACCGCGCGGGAGCTGGCGTCGCCGGCTGCCCAGGACTTGCGCGAGCCAGTGTTGGGGGCGTGGCGATAGGTCCGGAGCGATTGTCCGTCGACCCAGGCCTGCGACAGGGTGTCGATGACCTGATCCTTGTCGGCGCCCAGCATGAGCGCGGCGACGCCGGCCGAGGCGACCTTGACCAGCAACACGTGGTCGAGTCCGACCCGGTTGAAGCTGTTCTCCAGCGCCAGCACGCCCTGGATCTCATGGGCCTTGACCATGTAGTGCAGCACGTCGCTAACCTTTAGGGGTGCTGCGCCGTCGGCCACGGCCTTGCGCGAGAGATAGTCGCCCAGCCCTAGGATGGCGCCTAGGTTGTCAGACGGATGTCCCCACTCGGCGGCGAGCCAGGTGTCGTTGAAGTCCAGCCAGCGCACCATGGCGCCGATGTCCCAGGCTGCTTTGACCGGATCCAAGGTGTGCTGAGTGCCGGGCACACGCGCGCCGCTTGGCACCGTGGTTCCAGGAACGATGGGGCCAAGGTGCTTGGTGCATTCGGGGTACTGCAGGGCCAGTAATGCGCAGCTCAGGGAGTCCATGAGGCAGTGGCGTGCAGTGGTGATCGCCTCTTGCGAGTCGATCTTGTAGTCGCAGACATAGTCTGCGATCGCGACCAGTTCCTGGTCCGGATCCGGACGCACATTGGCGTCGGCGATGTGTGAACTCATGGATGTCTCCTAAAGTGAAAACTAGAACCGCGCAAAGGCGCAAAGGGGGCGGAAAAGGTGCATCGGGGGCTGCTCCCTTGCCCCGCTCGGGCCTGTCGATTGAGGGGTCCTTGGGGGTGACTCAGAACCCCGTCAGGCAACCTTCGTGCTCGTTGTGCCTTGGCGGTTCGATAAGCAAGTGTCCATCAATTGTTTCCCGATGCGAGCGATGCCGCCCGAAATCCCCCCTAGCCCCCCTTTGCGAAAGGGGGGAAGTTGTTGATGGACGCTTTCTAAGTTGAGAAATCAGCGCTGCTCGATCGGCACCCAGCTCAGGTTCTCGACGCCGATATAGTTGGCGCTCGGGCGGATGATCTTGCCGTCCAGGCGCTGCTCGATGACGTGAGCGGCCCAGCCGGTGGTGCGCGAGATGACGAAGATGGGGGTGAAGAGCGCGGTCGGTACGCCCATCTGGGCGTAGGACACGGCGGAGAACCAGTCGAGGTTCGGGAACATCTTCTTGAGGTCCCACATGACGCTCTCCAGACGGTCCGCAACCTCGAACATCCGCATGTTGCCGTTGCCTTCGGACAGGCGCTTGGCGACCGACTTGATCACTTCGTTGCGTGGGTCGGAGATGGTGTAGACCGGGTGGCCGAAGCCGATGATGATCTCCTTGCGGCCGACGCGCTCGGTGATGTCCGCTTCGGCCTCATCCGCTGTCGCGTAACGCTGCTGGATCTCGCAAGCGGCCTCGTTGGCACCGCCGTGCTTGGGGCCGCGCAGCGCGCCAATGGCGCCGGCGATGGCCGAGTAGATGTCGGAGTTGGTGCCGGCGACGACCCGTGCAGCGAAGGTCGAGGCATTGAACTCATGCTCGGCGTAGAGGATGAGCGAGGTGTGCATGGCGCGGACCCATTCGTCGCTCGGGGTTGCGCCGTGCAGCAGGTGCAGGAAGTGGCCGCCGATGGAGTCGTCGTCGGTCTCGACCTCGATGCGGCGGCCGTTGTGCGCGAAGTGATACCAGTAGAGCAGCATGGAGCCGAAGCTGGCGATGAGCCGGTCGCTGATGTCGCGCGCCGCGGCGGTGGGCATGCTGTCCTTCTCGGGCTCCAGGGTGCCCAGCACTGAGCAGGCGGTACGCATCACGTCCATGGGGTGAGCCGAGGGCGGCAGTTGCTCCAGGGCCGTCTTGAGCGCCGCGGGCAGTCCGCGCAGGGCCTTGAGCTTCTGCTTGTAGGCTGCCAGCTCGCTGCGGGTCGGGAGTCGCTCGTGGATCAGCAGGTGGGCGATCTCCTCGAACTCGGCATGATCGGCGAAGTCGAGGATGTCGTAGCCGCGATAATGCAGATCATTGCCGGTGCGGCCAACCGTGCAGATGGCGGTGTTGCCGGCGGTGGTTCCGGACAGGGCGACGGACTTCTTCGGCTTGGGCAAGTGGCTTTGTTGGTTCTCTGCCATGTTAGGTATCTCCTCGGTCTGGAGTGGTGTCCGGCCAATGTCTTGGCCGGTGCGGACCCAATCGTGAGGGGGCGATCGATCGTTGCGAATGGGCTCGGGCGATCGCTATTCTTCTGCCTTTCCCTGGGCGAACAGTGCATCAAGCTTCTGCTCGAAACTGTGGTAATCCAGATAGTCGTAGAGGTCCATGCGCGTTTGCATGGTGTCGAGCACCCCGGCCTGCGTCCCGTCGCGACGGATGGCCTGGTAGACGTTGAGCGCGGCCAGGTTCATGGCGCGGAAAGCCGACAGCGGATAGAGCACCAAGGAGACGCCGACTTCCGCCAGCTCGTCGGTCTTGAACAGCGGCGTGGCACCGAACTCGGTGATGTTGGCGAGCACCGGCACTCCGACCGCTGCGGTGAACTGCCGATACTGGGCGAGTTCGGTCATGGCCTCGGGGAAGATCATGTCGGCGCCGGCCTCGACGCAGGCGATGGCGCGCTCGATGGCCGCGTCCATGCCCTCGACGGCGAGCGCGTCGGTGCGGGCCATGATGACGAAATCATCGGTACGTGCGTCCACGGCGGCCTTGATGCGATCGACCATCTCCTCTTTCGACACCACCGCTTTGTTTGGGCGATGACCGCAGCGCTTGGCCGCGACCTGATCCTCGATATGGCAGCCGGCCGCGCCGTTGCGGATGAGTTGCTTGACGGTGCGGGCGATGTTGAAGGCGCTGCCCCAGCCCGTGTCGGCGTCGACAAGCAGCGGCAGGTCAGTCGCATAGGTAATGCGGCTGACATCTTCCAGCACGTTGTCTAGGCTGGTCATGCCGAGGTCTGGCACACCATAGGAGCCGGCCGCGACGCCGCCGCCGGACAGATAGAGTGCGCGGTAGCCGGTGCGCTCGGCCATTCTGGCGTGATAGGCGTTGATGGCACCGACCACTTGCAGCGGGCGCTCTTCTTGGACGGCGAGACGCAGCTTGGCGCCAGCTGTTATCTGATCACTCATGGTGTTGGGCTCCTGTGATAGGTCTTGGATGCGCTCTCATCGGGTCGCAAGGTATACGGTCGCAAGGTACGAGGGTTTTCAATCCATTCGGATGCTTGAAGCGCGGTCTCTCCGTCAAGGATCAGCGCAACGCCGCCATCGACGATTCTCTGTGTTCTGTACGCCTCTAGAGGCTTTCTCGCATGGCCGCGAGTCGTCGCTCGGTCGCCTTGCGCGAGGCGCGGATATGGCGTCGCATCAGCCACTCCGCCAGCTCGCCATCGCGCTCGGCGATGGCGTCGACGACCAGTTCGTGTTCCTTGAGGGCGTCCCTGGCTCGGTCGCTCTTCATGCCGAACTGGCAGCGGTACATGCGTGCCAGGTGATAGAGGTCGTTACAGAGGATGGTGGCGAGGCGACGGTTGCCGCTGCCCTGAACGATGCGGAAGTGGAAGTCCAGGTCACCTTCCTTCTGGAAGTAGGCTTGCCACTCCTCTTGGGCGACATCCTTGCGGTGCTGGGTCAGCAAGCGCTTGAGGTCGGCGATTGCAGCGTCCGACATCTGCTCGGCTGCCAGTCGCGCGGCCATGCCTTCCAGTGCCTCACGGATCACGTAGATCTCCAGCAGCTGTGCACTGGTGAGCGTAATGACCCGTGCTCCAATGTTGGGCTTGCGCTCGACCAGGCTGCTCGATTCGAGCCGGCGCATGGCCTCGCGCAAGGGGCCGCGGCTGATGCCAAAGCGTGCCGCCAGCACGGGCTCGCTGATCTTGCTGCCAGGCGGGATCTCGCCCTCGACGATGGCTTGGCGCAATTTGTCGAAGATGCGATCCGCGATGGTCGCCGTCGTTTCGGGTAAAGCTTCAGCGGTGATGGCCATGGCTTAAGTGTCGACACTCAGACTGTGCTTTCGGCATAAATTAACGCTTCTGGGCTGCATGTCAAGCATATTGTCGACAATGCGCGAAGAGTCAGATGGAAATGATCGGATTTGGTGTGTCGACACTTCAACAGAAAGCAGGGTGGGCAGCAACCGCAAGACAGGCTCGACGCCGCTTGCTGTGAGCCTCGGGTGAGTGGCGCTCTGAGGTGCGCTTTTCTTAACGGTGAATGGGGCTCAGATCTCGGGGAAGGTGTCGCAGATCTTCTGGGCGGTCGATGTCGGGTAAGGCTGTCAGCTCGGCCCAGCTCCAGCCGAGGTCACCTAGACGCTGCCGCGTCAGCTCGGCGACACGATCCCCGCCCCAGGGAATCTCCGCGAAGAGGTGACTGGCCGGTCGTTTGAGCCCAAGGAGCACATAGCCGCCGTCCATGGCGGGGCCGAGCACGGCGTCATGCTGGTCCAGCTGATCGATGGCTCGACTGAGGTATCGGGGTGAGAGCTGAGGGCAGTCGGTCCCGATCAGGATGACGGCGTCGGCGCGGGTGAGCCCACTTGCGGCAGCGGCTGCGAGGCGCTCGCCCAGATCCGCCCCACGCTGAATGTGCAGGCTGACGCCATCGTTTTCGGCAAGGCTGGCGAAGCAAGGGTGGCTAGTATCCGGCGTGACCCAAAGCTCCAGTGGCGTCAGCTTGGCCGCGCTCAGGCTATCGACGAGATGGGCTAGAAGCCGCAGATGCAGGGCTGCTGCGCCGGCGGCGCCCAGGGCCGGGATGAGACGTGTCTTGACCTGGCCTGCAATGGGCGCGCGCGCGAAGATCAGCGTGCGGGCGCGGCGGCTTGGAGGTGATTGCGGTGCGCTCTCTGCGCGGGGCATGGTGCTTCCCTCGACGCTGTCGTCGTCATGCGAGCGGCAGAGGTCGCATCCAAAAGGGGCTTCCTGCAAACTGCGCTGGTCGCAAGACGCTGAGTCGATCGGCTTCGTGGCCGAAACCTGTTTTCATTTAGCGCGGTGTGCGGCTGGCGTGGCTCCTGAGTCGCTGCCGAAGGCATCGCCCTTTCGTCCTGAAGGAGAAGACTCGAATGGACATTCCGCAGATGCTTCAGCACTGGCCGATGGAGGCCGTGGTCGCGATCGTCGCTGGCTTGGTCATTCTGCTGGTGCCGCGCATCCTCAACTATGCGATCGCCGCCTACCTGCTCTTGATTGGCGCCCTTGGCCTCTTGCAGTTCTTCTATGGGCAGGCGATTCGCCCGATGCCTATTATCTCTCTCGTCGCGGGTGTGGTCGTCCTCATTAAGCCGGCGATCCTCAACTATGTCGTCGGGATCTATCTCATTCTCCTTGGCTTACGCGAAGCTGGGATCCTGCGATTCTGAGTCGGTGGTCGGTGGTCGGTGGTCGGTGGTCGGTGGTCGGTGATCGTGATGCGCCTGTCGGATGAGGGTCAGGTCAGTCTGGGTGCCGACCTGGCCCTCTGGGTGCAGCGCCTTCAGTCGTGCTTGGCGTAGCCGATGACCGAGAGTGCCGTGGTGATCTCTTCGAGAATGGCAGGATCGTCGATAGTGGCGGGCAGACGATACTCCTTGCCGTCGGCGATGGCCTTCATGGTGCCGCGCAGGATCTTGCCTGAGCGGGTCTTGGGCAGCCGCTCGACGACGACGACCGTCTTGAACGCGGCGACCGGACCAATCTGATCACGCACCAGTCCGACCAGCTCCTTGGCGATCTCTGCCTTGTCGCGGTTCACGCCCGACTTGAGCACGACCAAGCCGAGCGGCAGCTCGCCCTTGAGCTGGTCGGCGGCGCCGATGACGGCGCACTCGGCGATGTCAGGATGCGACGCCAAGACCGCCTCCATGCCGCCGGTCGAGAGCCTGTGGCCGGCGACGTTGATGATGTCGTCGATCCGGCTCATGACGAAGAGATAGCCGTCTTCGTCCATATAGCCCGCGTCGCCGGTGAGGTAGTAGCCCGGTTGGGTCGCCAGATAGGACTGAACGAATCTGGCGTCGTTGCCCCAGAGGGTCGGCAGGCAGGCAGGGGGCAGCGGCAGCTTGATCATGATCCGGCCGATGTCTCCCGGCTTGACGGGCTCGCCTTCGTCGTCGAGCACTTGCACGTCATAGCCTGGCACCGCGCGTGTGGGTGAGCCAGGTTTGACGGGAAGCGCTTCGATGCCCAGGCAGTTGGCCGCGATGGCCCAGCCGGTCTCCGTTTGCCACCAATGGTCGATGACGGGCACGCCAAGCTTCTGCTCCGCCCAGGCGAGCGTATCCGGATCACAGCGCTCGCCGGCTAGGAAGAGGGCGCGGAAGCCGCCGAGATCGTAGTGCTTGAGGTGCTCGGCATTGGGGTCGTCGCGCTTGATGGCGCGGAACGCGGTTGGCGCGGTGAAGAGGACGGAGACTTGGTGTTCTTGGATGACCCGCCAGAAGGCGCCAGCGTCCGGTGTGCCAACCGGTTTGCCCTCGTAGACGATGGTGGTGCAGCCCATCAGCAGCGGGGCGTAGACGATGTACGAATGCCCAACCACCCAGCCGACATCGGAGGCCGCCCAGAAGACCTCGCCCGGCTTCACGTCGTAGACGTTGCCCATGCTCCAGGCCATGGCGACGGCGTGGCCGCCATTGTCGCGCACGACGCCTTTGGGCTGACCTGTTGTGCCGGATGTGTAGAGAACATAGAGCGGGTCGGTCGCCTCGACGGAGACGCACTCGGCCGGCTCTGCGGCTGCCATGGCCTCGGCCCAACCGATGTCGCGTCCGGCCACCAGGATCCCAGGTTCTTGCGGGCGCTGCAGGATGATGCAGTGCTTCGGCTTGCTTTCCGCCTGCTCAATGGCAGCATCCAGTAAAGGCTTATAGTGCACGACTCGATTGGGCTCGATGCCGCAGGAGCCGGCGACGATGACCTTGGGCTTGGCGTCATCAATACGCGTGGCCAGTTCGCGCGATGAGAAGCCGCCGAAGACCACCGAGTGAATGGCGCCGATGCGGGCACAGCCCAGCATGGCGACGACAGCCTCGGGGACCATCGGCATATAGATGATGACCCGATCGCCTTTCGCGACGCCTTGGGCCTTGAGTGCGCCGCCGAAGCGGGCAACCTGGTCTTGCAGCTCTGCGTAGGTGATGGTTGTCTTGGTGTCCGTGAGTGGACTGTCATAGATGATGGCGGCCTGGTCGCCGCGGCCCGCGGCGACATGACGGTCGACGGCGTTGTAGCAGGTGTTGAGCTTGGCGCCGCTGAACCAGCGATAGAAGGGCGGGTTGCTCTCATCGAGCACCTGGTCCCATGGCTTGTCCCAGTCGATCAGCGCTGCAGCCTCGGCCCAGAACGCGGCCGGATCGCTCATTGAACGGTCGTAGACGGATTGATAGCCCATGGCTGTCTCCTCCAAATGGTGAACTCATTGACCTTCGGCCGGCGCCGCCGGCGCTGAAGGATAGACTTATTATTTACTGCGCCCTGGTGCGAGGCGAAGCACACACCAGTCGAAGGCAGCCGATCCCGTGAGGACCGATCCTCGAGTCATCACGGGGTCGATCTTGCTTGATCCAAGCGTTTCGGCCTAGCGGGCTGCACCGCGCGCTGCCGCCGAGCCGATCGACAGGATGCCGGGTCAGCCGGCCATCTTGGCGAAGACCTTTTCCGCAGCATCCAGTGTGGTTTGGATCTGCTCGTCCTTGTGCATGATAGACACGAAGCCAGCCTCGAAGGCGGATGGCGCGAAGTAGACCCCCTCGTCGAGCATGCCGTGGAAGAAGGTCTTGAACTGCTCCTGATTGCACTGCGTGGCTTGCTCGAAGTTCGTCACCGGCTGTCCGGAGAAGAAGAGCCCGAACATGCCGCCCGCCTGGTTGGTGGTGAAGGGGATGCCCGCGGCATCGGCGCGCGCCTGCAGGCCCGCAAGCAGCGCCTTGGCCGTGGCGGAGAGCTGCTCATAGAAGCCAGGCGCGGAGATCAGCTCCAGCGTCTTGAGACCCGCCGCCATGGCGATGGGGTTGCCCGACAGGGTGCCCGCCTGATAGACGGGGCCGAGCGGCGAGATATGCGACATGATCTCTTGCTTGCCGCCGAAGGCGCCGACCGGCATGCCGCCGCCGATGACCTTGCCGAGCGCGGTCATATCTGGCGTGATGCCGAAGTGCTTCTGCGCCCCGCCGACGGAGACGCGGAAGCCGGTCATGACCTCGTCGAAGATGAGCACGGTGCCGTATTGGTCGCAGACCTCGCGCAGCCCTTCAAGGAAACCCGGGACGGGCGGGATACAGTTCATGTTGCCGGCGACCGGCTCGACGATGATGCAAGCGATCTCGGAACCGATTTCGGCGAAGGTCTCGCGCACCTGGTCGATGTCGTTGTAGCGGAGCGTGAGCGTCAGCTCGGCGAGCGCGGCCGGCACGCCGGGTGAGCTTGGCTCGCCGAGGGTGAGGGCGCCGGAGCCGGCCTTGACCAGGAGGGAGTCGGCGTGGCCGTGGTAGCAGCCCTCGAACTTGACGATCTTGTCGCGCCCGGTGTAGCCCCGAGCCAAGCGCAGCGCGCTCATGGTGGCCTCGGTCCCAGAGCTGACCATGCGCACCATGTCCATGCTGGGAACCAGCGCGCACACCTTGTCCGCCATGGTGGTCTCGAGTTCCGTCGGGGCGCCGAAAGACAGCCCCTTGTCCAGCCGCTCGCGCACGGCGGCGAGCACTTCGGGATGCGCATGCCCCAGGATCATCGGACCCCAAGAGCCGACATAGTCGACGTAGCGCTTGCCGTCGGCATCAAAGGCGTAAGGGCCTTCGGCGTGCTCGAAAAAAATAGGATCGCCGCCCACGCCGCGGAAGGCGCGTACCGGCGAGTTGACGCCGCCGGGGATGTGGCGCTGTGCGGCTTGGAAGAGATCGTGGGATCGGCTCATGCGGGGGTCTCCTTCGGGAACAGGTTGGTATAGGCGCGGGCGGCGGCGGTGATGTCGGGCTGCGCAAAGACGCCGGTGACCACCGCGAGCATGTCGGCGCCCGCTGCAATCAATAGCGCGCCATTTTGTGATGTGATTCCGCCGATCGCAACCAGCGGGATTGTCAGGCGCTTGCGTGCCTCGGTCAGAAGCTCGGGAGCCGGGCGCGCCGCCTTTGGTTTGACGGTCGATGGGAAGAAGCTTCCGAAGGCGGCATAGCTCGCGCCAGCGGCTTGAGCCGCTGCGGCGAGCGCGAGCTGGTCGTAGCAAGACACGCCGATGATGGCGTGCGGTCCGAGGCGTTGGCGTGCCTCGCGCGGATCTGGGTCATCGCGGCCGAGATGCACGCCGTCGGCACCGATGGCTGCGGCCAGGTCCAGGTCGTCGTTGATGACGAGCGGGACCTCGGCCACTCTGCAGACATCAAGCAGGGCGCGGGCCTCGGCGCGTCTTGGGCTGCTGTCTGCGCCCTTGTCGCGGTATTGGATCAGGCGTGCGCCGCCTTGAATCGCGGCGGCGACTTGGTCCTGGAGGGATGTCGAGTGCCTTGATGTCTCTGGTGTGATGGCGTAGAGGCCGCGGAATCGGTGAGTCATTGTGATCGGTTATGGGGAGTGAAATGGTGGAGCCGATTCGGCGTCAACTGGCAACGGCCGGTGCGAAAGGCCTGCTTGAGGCTTTCCCAGGTGTATGACTGCGCCGAGGCGACCGCGTCTTCCATTTCCATGCCCCAGGCCAGGCGCACGGCGATCGCGCTGGCGAGCGTGCATCCCGAGCCATGATAGTCGCCGGGTAGCCGCGGCCAGTCCCAGGCGCGGTGGTCACCATCCGCGCTATAGAGGCGGTTGGTGACTTGCTCAGTGTCGTCGTGCGTTCCTGTAATGAGCACCCAACGAACGCCCGTGCTCAAGAGTCGTGTTGCGCAATCATCGGCGCTTTGCCCGGTGCTCAAGGTGCGTGCTTCAGGGAGATTTGGTGTCAGCAGGCTACAGCGATGGAGCAGGTGTTTACGCAGCTGATTGAGGAGCGCTGCGTCGACCAGATGCTGCCCAGCGCCGGTTGCCAGGACGGGATCCAAGACCACGGGGAGCTCAGGATGCTCGTCGATGATCCGACTCAGTGCGCGCACGATGCCCGAGCTGGCCAAGAGCCCCAGCTTCAGGGCGCGAGGCGCGCTATCGGCGATGATTCTGCGGCATTGGGCGTCGAGCTGCTGATACGGCTGGGGGCGCATGTCACGTAGGCCGCAGCTATCCTGGTCCGTGAGCGCAGTGACGACGGTAACCGGGAAAGCGGATGCCGCAAGGACAGACTCGGCATCTGCTAAGATGCCAGCCCCGCCGCTCGGATCATGGCCGCCGACGCAGAGTACGACGGGCCGCTCCTGTTGATCTGTGGTTTCCATACTTATCTTGAGTCTCGGCTAAAGGTCCTTGGGCCTGGATTTCGAGAGACGTCCGGCGGTCCCGTAAGGGATGATTTGGCCCACGACCGCCAGGTGTGCGGCTTGCGCTCAGTTGAAACGACGCCTGAAAACCAGACATTTTTAGTCAGATTGACGGTTGTCGCCCTCGATGCTTGCTGATTTTCTGAGTCCCCGCCGAGGTCGCGGCCGCTTTGATATGGAGCAGTAACACATGAAGACCTACCAATGCCTTGTTTGCGGATTGATTTACGACGAAGCCAAAGGCTGGCCCGAGGACGGTATCGCGCCAGGCACGCGATGGGAAGATGTGCCCGCGGATTGGAAGTGTCCGGAGTGCGGCGTTGGAAAGGAAGATTTTGATATGGTGGTTGTCTAAGGCTGCGGTCTTGTGACCGACTGCACTCTGTCGGTTCGAACAAGGTCCGAAATGTCGGCTAAACTCCGTAACATGGACGCGATGACAACTTCAAGTCGAGTCACCGAACTCGGCACAAACTGCGAGATCGCCGCGCTTGCGCGCCACTATTGCGATCTCATCCGTAAAGCCGCCGACGACGGTGCTTGGCTCAAGGCTGTCGCCGACCTCCTGCCTCGCTTGCATGCGGCGATTGCTTCGGTCGAGGCCGACTGCTCCTGCATCGATCACTCCGATCCTGTCGATCTCGATGCCCGCTTCGAACGCTTCACCATCCTGCGCGGATTGCTTGGGGATCGCGACAGCTACTGGCTGGAGTTCGATAGTGCCGCGGAGGGATTGAACGCCATGACTGGCAGCCTGGCTGACGACTTGACCGACATTTACTCTGAACTTGAGCAAGGGCTGCGATTGTTCGACCTCGATCCCGAGTATGCGCTAGCGGTTTGGACCAGCGGTTACGAGCACCACTGGGGGCGGCATCTCATTGACGCCGAGCGCCACCTCGTGACCCTTGGCGCGCAGTCGCGCTTGGATCTTTAACCTTCTATTCTACGCTGGCATTATGCAGGGGTATTCTGATAGCCTGCGTCATTAGTCCGCAGATATTTCCAGAGGATTTGATCCATGTCCGCAGCGCTCACTGAGACGGATTTGACGCTGACTCAGCCAGCACAATCGAAAATGAGCGATCTGTTCCAGCAGGTCGACGACAGCATTCAGGGAGTCCGGGTCTTCGCGACTGCGGGCGGTTGCAGCGGTATCAGCTTCGGCATGACCTTCACCGACGCAATCAATGGCGACGACGCAGTGCTTGCGTACGAGAGCTTTAAGGTTGTTGTGGATGACGCCACCCTGGAGCACATCCGTGGCGTTGAGATCGATTTTGTCGATGATGGCGAAGGCAATGCGACCTTTGTCTTCAATAACCTTCCTCAGGTGGGTGGCGGCTGTGGTAGCTGCGGCTCATCCAACTCCGGCGGCGGCTGCTCCTAAGACACCCGCGCCTCGTCCATGACGCGGCGCTCCCTACTTTCGATCTCGCGCGGGCCGATATCGTCGGCTCGCGTGCTTTCGAGAACTAAAGGATCGCCCCCGGCAAAGCCCCTCCCTCGTCGCTGATGTATCAGTGTATCCGAGGGTGTTGGGCGCCCTCGCGACAGCTTCTCTCCTCCTTGCCATCCTGGGTGTATCCGAGCCGATGCCGTGCTGCTGCTGGCGCGATGAGTGCTCGTCGGGTCACAATGTCGACATTGTCGATCTTGAACGCGCATGGCTGTGTGCTTTCTAGCGCCGGCCAGAATCGGAGTCTCAGCTCTACATGATTGAAGTTGGAATTGTTGGTGGTACGGGCTACACCGGGGCCGAGCTGCTGCGGATCTTGGCGCGTCACCCAGGGGTGAAAATTCAAGCCATCACATCGCGCAGCGAGGCTGGACAGCCCGTGGCCGAGATGTTTCCGCATTTGCGTGGAAGCTTGGATTTGTGCTTTTCCGAGCCTGACAAGGCTGAACTCGGTGACTGCGATTTGGTTTTTTTCGCGACGCCAAACGGGACCGCCATGCAGTCGACGCCTGCGCTGCTGGCGTCTGGAGTGCGTGTCATCGACTTGGCAGCCGACTTTCGGCTCAAGGATCCTGCGGTTTGGGAGCGCTGGTACGGAATGCCGCATCAGTGTCCCGCTCTCCTGGAAGAAGCCGTATACGGGCTTCCGGAACTCAATCGCGAGGCGATACGCGACGCGCGCTTGATTGCGAATCCCGGCTGCTATCCGACTGCGGTGACACTGGGATTCTTGCCCTTGGTCGAGGCGGGGGCGGTTGATCCCTCCTGGCTGATCGCCGACGCCAAGTCCGGCGTAAGCGGGGCGGGTCGTAAGGCGACAACTGGCTTGCTGATGGCTGAGGTCGGCGAGAGCTTCAAGGCTTATTCGGTCGCTGGGCATCGCCACGCCCCGGAGATCACGCAGAACCTGAAGCACTTTGCGGGCGTCGACGTCGGCTTGACCTTCGTTCCGCATCTCGTGCCCATGATCCGCGGTATCGAGGCAACGCTCTACGGCAGGCTCGTGGATGCCTCATTGGATATCCAAGGGCTCTACCGCGATCGTTACGCCGGGGAGGTTTTCGTCGACTTGATGCCGGGCGGGCACCCAGATACCAGGTCTGTGAGGGGAGCAAACCTCTGTCGAATCGCTGTTTCGCAGCAGGGTCAGGATGGCGTCGTTGTCGTCCAGTCCGTCATCGATAACCTCGTCAAGGGCGCTGCCGGGCAGGCCGTTCAGAACATGAATCTGATGTTCGCTCTTCCTGAGTCCGCAGGCTTGGAATCCATCGCCCTATTGCCTTAGCGGGCGCGTCATGCCTGATTCCTTTCGGCGGCTCTCGTTTCGTCTGCTCGCGGCCGGTGCCTTCACTCTGGCTGTTGCGGCCACCTTCCTCATTGGCTTCGAGTTCGGCGGTGGTGGGGTAACAGCGGCAGTAAGCGGCGTTGCGACACCAGACTCCTTGCGCGTTCACTTGCTGAAGGAGCGCGATACGCTGAGGGCGCTGCTGGGCGAGTCCGAGCGGCAGCGCGTCATTCTAGAGCGTGCCGCTCAGATCGATGCCGAGGCGCGGAAGGTTCTGCAGGGCGAACTCAAGCAAGCGCAGGATGCCCGTCTGGAGCTGAACCGCGAACTCACTTACCTGAAGCGCCTCGTGCAGAAGGGGGGCAAGGGTGCGATCCAAGTCTATGACATGCGGCTTTCTCGCGGTGGTGGCCCTCGAGAGTATCTCTACAGCTTCACAGTTACCCAGCTTGTGCCGGGTTTTGGCCGTTCGACAGGGAGCGTGAGCCTTGCGCTGAAAGGTGCGCGCGAGGGCGCTAGCCTGTCTTTGGGCTTGACCGATCTACCCTCCGCCGATCCTGAACTGCTCGGCATGGATTTCGAGCATTTCCAGAACTTTCAGGGCGTGATTGAGATTCCGGAGGATTTTGCGCCAGAGTCAATTGTGGTTAGCATCGAGCCGAAGTCGAAGCTACTGCTGCCTACATCCGTCGTCTTTCCTTGGGAGCTGTCGGCGGATTGAGTGGGCGCGACCCGGGGCCGGTCGGGCAAAGGGATGCTTGAAGACCGGCTTACAAGACTCACCTACACTCAAGTTAGACGCTAATCGAGGATGAGCCCATGATGAGTGCTGAAGCAGAAGCGATTCAAGAAACAGATTTGATCTTTACGTCCGCCGCGGCCTCTAAGGTCGCCGAGCTAATCACTGAGGAGGGGAATCCGGGTCTGATGCTGCGCGTCTACATTCAGGGTGGCGGCTGCTCCGGGTTTCAGTACGGCTTCACCTTCGAGGAAGAGATTCAGGAGGGGGATGCTGAGATTGTGACGGATGGCGTGAAACTCTTGGTCGATCCAATGAGTTTGCAATATCTCATGGGCGCTGAGATCGACTACACCGAGGGGCTACAGGGTGCCCAGTTCGTGATCCGGAACCCGAACGCATCCACAACCTGCGGTTGCGGCTCATCCTTCTCCGCCTGAATCGACTATCCAAATCTCCCTGGCTCAACCGAGACGCGCTCGGCGCGCCAGGGTTAATCGGGGCTTTCGGCGGCCCCTGCGCTCGGCTTCGGGGGTAGCTGGAGCCGGATGACCCGCGAGTCGCTTGGGGCGGTCATCTCAACAGCCGGTGTGACATCCTCGTCAGTCTCACTCGTCGTCAGCCACAGATAGGCTCCATATCCTGTCCCGCAGAGCACGGCCAGGATCAGCAGCTTGACGAAGACGCTTGCGCTGAACCGTCGCTTCTTGCGGATTGTCCACTCAGTGGGCTTGAATTTGTAATCACGAATCATAAAAACGCCGCAACATCAGAGAAATCAATCGTATTTCGTTGATTCTAGTGTAGTCGGATACCACGCTTGCGAACAAGATTGGCCGCCAATCGGACGGTGAAGATCCGGCGTTACGCCCTTGTCTCCAGTTTTGCCGCGTCGTAGGCTTCCGTGCTTTGCGTCGTCAAGGCGCCTCACGCAGCACCGAGCATACATAGGAAAAGATGGATTCACTCGAGCGATCTCTCGCCATCATTCGTCGTGGCACCGAAGAAATCTTGGTCGAGGACGCCCTGCGCAAGAAGCTGTTGCAGGGGCGCCCGCTGAGGATCAAGGCGGGCTTCGACCCAACAGCCCCTGACCTACACCTGGGGCACACGGTGCTCATCAACAAGCTGCGTCAGTTGCAAGACCTGGGGCATGAGGTCCTCTTTCTGATCGGTGACTTCACCGGCATGATTGGGGATCCTACGGGCAAGAGTGTGACGCGCAAGTCGCTGTCGCGGGAGGAGATCGAAGAGAACGCTCAAACCTACCGTGATCAGGTCTTCCGGATCCTGGATCCGGATAAGACGCAGGTCGTCTTCAACTCGCAGTGGCTAGATGCCCTGGGTGCTGCCGGTCTCATTCAGCTCGCGGCCCAGCACACAGTTGCGCGGATGCTCGAGCGCGATGACTTCTCGAAGCGCTACAAATCCGGCCAGCCCATCGCCATCCATGAGTTCCTCTATCCTCTGATCCAAGGATATGACTCCGTTGCTCTCAAAGCAGATGTCGAGCTTGGCGGGACAGACCAGAAATTCAATCTTCTGGTGGGTCGCCAGCTCCAGGAGACCTACGGACAGGAGCCTCAAGTCGTCATCACGCTCCCGATCCTTGAAGGGTTAGACGGCGTTCAGAAGATGTCGAAATCACTGGGGAACTACATCGGCATCGCTGACTCCCCCGATGACATGTTCGGGAAGATCATGTCGGTGTCGGACGACTTGATGTGGCGCTATTTTGAGCTGCTGAGCTTCCGGGAGATGGCTGAAATTGAGGCATGGCGGCAGTCTGTCGACGAGGGCGCCAATCCTCGTGACATCAAGTTCGAGCTTGGCTTGGAGCTGGTCACACGGTTTCATGGTGCCGATCAGGCGTGCGGAGCGCGTGATGCCTTCATCGCGCGGTTTCAGCGCGGAGCCATGCCGGAGGACATCCCTGAGGTCAGTCTCGCCTGTGGCGATGCCGGCTCCCTGCCGATTGCGAATCTCTTGAAGGAAGCTGGGCTTGTCTCGAGCAGTTCTGAAGCGATCCGCATGATTCGCCAAGGGGCGGTGAAGATCGACGGCGAGCGCGTCGAGGATGGGAAGGCCACCTGCGCGGCGGGAACGGAGCATATCTATCAAGTCGGCAAGCGGCGTTTTGCCAGAGTTCGGCTTGCTTGACGCAAATAGGCCCTTGACGCCCGTTCATGAGGCTGTAGAATGCGCGGCTCCTCAGGGACGGGGGGGTGGTTGAGTTTAGTGGCGCTGAAGTTTGGAGTGTTGCTGAGCGGCGAGCTGCAAAAGGAGTTGACGCCGACCTGATTTAC
>NZ_JAAIJR010000476.1 GCF_010915725.1 Thiorhodococcus mannitoliphagus | reverse complement strand
TAAAAAGTGTTTGATTATTAGAGGGAATCCGTGCCTCGGTTCGACCGCGTCTCAGAGAACCCGGAGGAGGGCCGCCCAGTCGGCACGCAGGGTCCCGCTCCCCAAGCCAGCTGAGGATCGGGAGCGCTACGCCTTCGCCGAGGAAGGCGCGGAGGGCAGGGCTCTGGAGCGAAGCTGACCCGATCCCGCCGTGGGAATGGCGTCGGCGCTGAGGCGGAGGTGCGCTCGAAACGGTTTTTTGGCGAAAGACCGTTAAATGGGGTAGACCCAAGGTGTCACCAGTCACCACCGGGGCTCTCGGTCATCTCCCTCGGGCGAGGGAACCGCGGAGGCGCGCTGAAGCTCCGGGCTGAAGGTCTGCATCTCCGCGTCGGTGACCAAGTTGTGACTGCGCATCATCATCACGCAGAGTACGGCCGAGGAGCGTCG
>NZ_JAAIJR010000475.1 GCF_010915725.1 Thiorhodococcus mannitoliphagus | reverse complement strand
CCGCCGCCGGAGTTTGGCTCTGAGATCCGCACGGATTTCATTGCGGCCATGGGCCGGCTGGAGGACGTCTTCGTGATCATTCTCAACGTCGACCACGTGCTCTCCATCCAGGAGTTGGCGGCGCTGCGCCGCTTGAGCGAGCGCGAGGAGGCCGCGCACGCAGGGCCTGAAACGGACGTCTGATGTGGTCCGATGCGCAAAGTCCGTGCTGCTGGCTCGAACCTCGCCTCGGCGCTTGACGGATGTACCTATCTTGCAAGGCGCTGAGCTGCGACGATGGGCACGCCCGTCGCGCATGGGTGCTCCGAACGGAGCCGATTGCCTCGCCCCTTTGGTCGAACGGTTGGTGCTTGGAAAGTGACCATCAACAACTTCCCCCCTTTCGCAAAGGGGGGCCAGGGGGGATTTCGGACGGGATCGCTCACATCGG
>NZ_JAAIJR010000474.1 GCF_010915725.1 Thiorhodococcus mannitoliphagus | reverse complement strand
TCCAGGATCAACTGCTTGCCGCCGAGCCGCTCGGGTGTGAGCTGCGGGTTGAGCAGACTGACCTCGACAATGGGCGGCTCGTCGACGCGCACGACATTGATCAGATCGACCAGCAGATCAGGTTCCTCGGAGAAGACGCGGAAGAACACATAGTCGTTCTTCGGATCGAGCAAGTCGTCAGCGCACACGGATACCATGGAGACAGCAATGGTTGATGAATTCAGACCTTAGTGACGATTCAATATTTATGTTTTCTTTTGCATGAATTTTGCTTTAAAAAATATAGCTATAAAACAATAGTTTGCAGTTTTATATAGATTAATTAAGTTGTATAATTTATTTTTGAATCGTTACTTAAACCCCACCTAGGCCGGAATGCGTAATTTCTCCTCCTCTGGATCGAGTGTCGTTCTCGTCCACAGGCGGTCGGCG
>NZ_JAAIJR010000473.1 GCF_010915725.1 Thiorhodococcus mannitoliphagus | reverse complement strand
GAGAGCGGCGCATCTGATCCGCGGCATCGAAGCCGGCGCACTCCACCAGGCTTTCGGCGAGACAGAGGGCCATGGAGGTGTCGTTCGTCCACTGGCAGGATTGGAGGTAGAAGGGGACCGCCGCCGATCATATCCTTGAGGGGCGTGAAGCCGCCCGGGCGCATGAACTCCAGCGTCGTGCCCAGCGCATCGTCCGCCGCGAGCCCGAGCAGGGCGCCGTGATAGCGCGCCGCTGCGGTGGGTGTGATTGCATCCGCTTGGTCAGTCATCCCGAGGGGTCCTCCCGCGTCTGTATCAGATCCGCCCTGCCGTGCCCGTGCGCCTCTGTCACTTGCGGGATTGGCCGTGCTCGGGAGGACAGTCGATCGTGCGGTCGGACATGGCCGCATCATGTCCGGTGGGATGGGCGGTGGGAGCGGTCCCGGCTCTGAT
>NZ_JAAIJR010000472.1 GCF_010915725.1 Thiorhodococcus mannitoliphagus | reverse complement strand
GCACGCTACCGCTGGGGCATCGAAGGCGCCTTCCTGGTCGAGAAACACCAGGGCTACGCCTACGAGCACGCCTTCGCTAAAAACTGGAACGCCATGAAAGGCGACCACTACCTGATGCGCTTGGCGCACCTGATCAATACGCTCGCGCGGTTTTCCAAGGAACTGGCCGGGTTGTTCGCAACCCTCGGGGTGCAGGCGGCGATCGGCTTTATCCGCAACACCCTCACCGGTCCTTGGCTCGATGCACCGCAGGTCCAAGAGCGCCTGAGCCGGCCTTGCCAATGACGCTTGATCTGACTGCCGCGCGCTGGCGCTTGCCACCACTTGTCGCCTCGGCAGGTGGCGCTAGCCTGTTACCTGACGCCCATAAAACGCCAATTCCGGCGCCATTCTCGCCCAGGCACGACCCGCCGATTCCGCTTTCTCGACCCTG
>NZ_JAAIJR010000471.1 GCF_010915725.1 Thiorhodococcus mannitoliphagus | reverse complement strand
CTGGCCGCCTACTGTGTGAGCGAGCGCGAGCTGGCGATCGCTCATCTCGACGCGGCGCGCCCCGAGGACCTGCTCCTCTACGACCGCGGCTACCCGGCGTTCTGGCTGATGGTGATGCACGCGGTGCGCGGTGTCGACTTCTGTATGCGCCTCACCCGCGACAGCTTCAGCGCCGCCGAAGCCTTCTGGGACAGCGATGCCCAGAGCACCATCATCACGTTGACGCCTTCTCGCGATCAGGCCCGTGATTGCCGCAACCAAGACCTCCCGAGCGATCCCATTCGCGTGCGTCTGGTCCGCGTGCGCTTGCCCGACGGCGAGACCGAGGTGCTGGCCACCTCGATTCTCGAGGAGGAACGCTTACCCGCACGCTTGTTCAAGGCGCTCTATCATCGCCGCTGGGGAGCGGAGGAGAGCTATAAGCGCCAAAAACGCT
>NZ_JAAIJR010000470.1 GCF_010915725.1 Thiorhodococcus mannitoliphagus | reverse complement strand
AGCGCGCTGATCAGGTCGGATTTGGTGATCATGGCGAAAAGTAAAGTACGATTGCGGCAGAAAGTCAATTGACCTGCGGGATATGTCAATTAAACTTGTCGCTATGGACACTGTCGCCGATCGTGTGAAGATCCTGCGCAAGCAGCTCAAGCTCACTCAAACCGCACTCGGGCAGTGCGCGGGTGGGATTTCCAAGCAGGCGATCTCGCAATGGGAGCGCGGGATCACGGAACCGCAGTGGGAAGCGTTGAATGCGCTTCAGCGCTCGCGCGGCGTGAATCCCTACTGGCTGCTGCACGGCACCGTGCCGATGCTCGAAACCGCGCAGGTCGCAAGGACGACGCCGGTCCTCGCCCCCCAGTCCAACCGACCCGAGCCGCGTCCACTCGCCGCGTTGCTCGATGATCTCTCAAGCCGCCTAGCGATGGCCGATCCGGCCGT
>NZ_JAAIJR010000469.1 GCF_010915725.1 Thiorhodococcus mannitoliphagus | reverse complement strand
GTGAGTCAAATTTCGATGAAGCGTCCGACCATCCAAGGCCGTCGGTATCGGTATCGGTATCGAACCGACGATAGCGACCCCGATCCCGATCCCGATGGCATAACTCGTCGGTCTGAGGCGAAGCCTCGCTAGAGTACCTACGAGTTTCCAGACATCTTCTGAGGCGCTTTCCGGGCATCCTTATCCATCTTGCCTCGGACAATGCTTGCCGCCGTAGGGGCGAATTCATTCGCCCCTGGTTCGCGCCTTGTATGTTCTGTTCTCAGGGATTGATCAGGAGGCGTGATAAAGGGAGTTTATGAAGAGAGCCCGGGAAGCCGTTCGCCCCTGAAGCCTGGGACGTGCTGCTCAAAGAAAGTGTCCATCAATTGTTTCCCGATGCGAGCGATGCCGCCCGAAATCCCCCCTAGCCCCCCTTTGCGAAAGGGGGGAAGTTGTTGA
>NZ_JAAIJR010000468.1 GCF_010915725.1 Thiorhodococcus mannitoliphagus | reverse complement strand
ATCAAGAGCCAGGCGGCGATCTTCATGTTGGCGCATCCGTGGACTGCGCCGCGCCCCCGGCTCCGCTTGCACCCTTGGGGTAGCCGCTTCCGAACGGCTAGCCGACGCGGGATTCGGTGGACTTCGCTCTCGCTCGTCCACCCTACCGGCCCAACTGATGACCAAGGCCGGCGTTGAGCACTTCCGGCTTCCGGTCTCGGGCTCGGGCTCGGTGTTCCGGAACTTCATTCATCCGAGATGCCGAAAGGCGTTGAGCACCAACCTTGGGCACACCGACTCGCGGCGCAGTGCGGGGGTTCATTCATCCGAGATGCCTAAAGGCGTTGAGCACCTGATGCGAGCACCCGCTTCCCCTGGGGGACGGGAGGCTTCATTCATCCGAGATGCCGAAAGGCGGCCTTTATCATCACTGCGGCCATCACGACGGCATCACCTTGTAGGGTGGA
>NZ_JAAIJR010000046.1 GCF_010915725.1 Thiorhodococcus mannitoliphagus | reverse complement strand
ACATGGTCGGACTCGATAGGGTCAGTCTGTTGAGTAAATCCCATCTTAACCGGGTAAACTGTTATTCGGAAATCACCTTAGCGTCGCCAAGCCCTAAGGCCACCGACGGATACACCCTGGGGCCGTCTGCCCCGCCCAGCGCCGGATTGTTCCTGTCCACACCGCCACCCGATCGCAAGCGCTGCTGCGGTTTCCGCTCACCATCGATCGGTTTTATGTAGCCAGGGCTTCCAGCCCTGGCAAACCAGGCCAGCATGGCCTGGCTACGCAGGCTTGGAGCGGCTGTTCCGGTTGATTTCGGGAAACCGCTAGGTGTTGAGGCGGTTTCCGTCGAAAACTTGACGAAGCTAATCAGCGCAGCGTCGCCTGGATCGTCGATCCCGTGGCGTCCGACCCTGGCCAGACGCGGCTCCCGGGCGAGCTGCGCCAATCCGCTCACGCGTCCCGGCTGATCTCATGGCCCAGTTCCTGCAGAACAGGATGGCAAGAGGCCCAGTTTGAGCGGGCCGATGATCATTTTTCCAAATGGAAGGCCCGTCATGTTCGAATCGATCGCCCTTGGCGTCGTCGGGATGCTCGAAAGCATGGACTCCACCATGGTCACGGGGATCTTTGTGGTCGTCATGCTGATTTTCTTCGCCGTTGCCGTGACGACCATCGTCATGAGACGGGCAACGGCCTTCTACCAGAGCACGCCGACGCTACTGACCACCCTGGGCATTCTCGGGACCTTCCTGGGAATCGCCATCGGCCTGCTGGACTTCGATTCCACGCGGATCGAGTATAGCATTCCATTGCTGCTTGATGGCCTGAAGACGGCCTTCACGACCAGTATTGTGGGCATTCTGCTCTCGGCAGCACTCCGCCTGCTGCTCGTCACTCGGCATGACAGCGCGCTGCCTGAAGACACCCCAGAGCAGCTCGCGAGCGATTCGCCTGCGGATGCCAATCTTTTGACGCTCATTGAGCAGCAAGGACAAATCGCGGAGGCCCAGCTGACCGCCACCCTGCAGCTCAGCGACCGCTTGAGCCAGATGGACGAGCGACTGATCGAAACCCTGGAACGCCAACACCAAAGCCACCTGGCCGCGATGCAAGGTTTCGCCGAGCAGCTCAGCGAAATGGGCTCGCGTCAGCTCATCGCCGCGCTCGAATCCGTCATCCGCGACTTCAACAGCAACCTCGGCGAGCAGTTCGGCGAGAACTTCAGCCGCCTCGACGGCGCCGTGGAGAAGCTTCTGCAGTGGCAGGACGACTATCGCAGACACATGGAAGCCCTGGGAGATCAGCTCGACAATGCGATCGCGGGCGTCTCGAACGCTCAGACCAGTCTAGAGGCACTCACGCGGCAGGCGCGTCTGATCTCGACACACGTCGAAGACCAGGAGTCCGCCATGCAGGCGCTCAAGCGCGAGACCATGGAACTCGAGGCCGTGCTGGGCAGCATCGCCGAGCTGCGCGAGAAAGCCAAGGACGCCTTCCCCGCCATTGACCAGCGTCTGAGCGCCATGTTGGAGAGCATCGAGAATGCCGTCATCGCTGGACTTAGCACCCAGCAGCGTCTTGGGCAGTACGGTGTTGAGACTGCCTTTGGCGACGCCCGCAATGATCCACCCGCGAGGGCCCAGGCATGAAACCAAGGCTCGCATCGCTGCGCCCCTCTGCCGCTGGACCTGAGGAAGACAGCCATTGGCTGGTCGTCTCCGATCTCATGGCGACCCTGATGATGATTTTTCTCTTCCTGGCAGTCCTGCACATGGCCCAGGTGGAGCGTACCCATTTGGTCGAGACCGAGGTCAGAGCAACCGCCGCCGAGTCGCGGCAAGCCATCTACCAGGCCTTGGAAGATGAGTTCCGCGAGGATCTGCCGCGCTGGAGAGCCGAACTGGTAAAGCCCACGCTGACGCTGCGCTTCCGCGAGCCGGACGTGCTCTTCGACCGCAGCTCGGCCCGGATCAAACCTGAGTTCGAGGCCATCCTCCGCGACTTCCTGCCGCGCTATCTGGCACAACTGAGCGGCTTCAAGGACGTCATTCGCGAGATCCGCATTGAGGGACACACTTCAAGTGAGTGGAGCGCCGACACAGCGCCATTGCAGGCCTATTTCCTCAACATGGAGCTGAGTCAGCAGCGCACCCAAGCCGTGCTGCGGTTTGCCTATGGCCTGGAGGGATTGGAGGACGCCACCTGGTTCAGAGACCGCGTGGCAGCCGTTGGACTCTCATCCTCGCGGCTCGTCCACGACCCGGATGGCGCGGAAGACCCAGAGGCCTCTCGGCGAGTCGAGTTCAGTGTGCTGACAGACTTCGAATCCAGGCTTCTAGAGCCGATCAAGCTGGACCCGACAGCCAGTCAACCTCAGACTGCGCCGAAAATCGGCGCAACGGCTGCGCCGCGCGGAGGGGCGGGTTGAGCCTCGCTGGAGAGGCTTCGCCTCAGACCGACGAGTCATGCTATCGGGATCGCTATCGGAATCGGGATCGTCGATTCGATACCGATACCGATACCGATACCGACTCAAGAATTCTAGAGAAGGCTGAGCTGCAACGCGCGGATCAATGAGCCAAGAGGGGAAGTGGAATTTCGGATAGCGCACGCATCAGGCCAAGGGGCTCGATGCGTCATCTGGTCGATGCCCCTCACCCAATGGCTGAGCATTGCGCGTCAATCAAGCCCCTCGTTTTCTTCCTCTGCTTTGCCCCATGGCGGCTCAAGTCGCCAAATCTGAAGCAAGCTCGCCGGAGGCTCAATCCGCGAGTTCCGGGCTCCTCAAAGCCTCTACCGCAAGCACTTGATACTGTGCTTTCTCGATGAGATCCATGAGTAGTTCGGGTTGAACACCCAGCCCTTCCAAGACTTGGGGCTCGAGCGGCGGGGCGTCGCGCAGATCGCGCGAATCCAGCTCGGCGAGATGGGCGAGCGTATTGGCGACATGCACCAAGGCCACCGGGGTCTTAAATTCCTCGGGCGCGTCGAGTGGCGCATGATGAAAGCGCAGGCAGGCGCAAAGGCTATGCGGCAGCCCCCAATGCTCTGCCAGGGCACCCCCCAATTCGGCGTGATCGAACCCCAGCTCAGAACGCTCCGCCTCTTGAGGTGAAAATGTCGACGGCTCACTGAGGCTGCTGAGGAAGGCCTTGTGGGCAGCCTCGGGCTCCTGAGTGAACAGGATGAGAAGCCCAAGATCATGCAGCAGCCCACCTAAGAAAACAGCGCCCGCATCCGCAGGTGACGTCTTCTCCGCCAAGAGTCTGGCGATGGTAGCGCAGTATGAAGAGTGCCTCCAGAACAGCTCCAAAGGGAGCATACCCTGGTTTGGTAGCTTTCCGGACGCTTGCGTCAAGGCCCCGGCGATGACGAGACGGCGCACGTTCGCGCGGCCCAGCAGCATGATCGCGCGGTCCACGGAGTCGACGGTGCGTGCCGTGGCGAAGGCGGGACTGTTGGCAAGCCGCAGGACGATCGCCACCAAGGCAGGGTCCTGCGCAAGGAGTTGAGCGAGCTGGGCCTGGCTGCTGTTGGGATCATCCAGTAAACGCATGATCTCGCCGACCACGCGCGGAATCGCCAGCAACTGGCCGGTGCTCTTGACCAGGGAATTCAAGGTTGGTTTTGACACGCGCGTTTGCTCCAAATCCCCCAAGTCGTCAATGTCCTTGCCTCAGGTCGTTTCCCCTGGCCGAGCAGCTTGCTGATCCCAGTCCGATGGTCTCGCTCTCGCGAAGCCCCCTCGAAGCGGAGACAGCCCGGCATCCCTAGCCTAGCACTCCAAACAGCCAGCAGACCCGAGGCAAAACCTGTGTGTCGCTGCAGCTTCAAGCACTCAAGGTGCTTGAGCATCGATTCGGCACTTGAGCCAAGAAAGCGCCCAGTCGGCGCAGCGGAATAAGGACTGATGTCACAGACAGTCATTCACCCCTTGGGTGAATGCGTCCAGCCCGACAACCGATTGAAAATCCCTAGACTCTTGGTGCTCATTGCGGTCCAGCGCCCCTGTGCGATTCAGCTATCCTTTGCGATTCAGCTATCCTTTGCGATTCAGCTACCATTTTCAGGTTGAAGCGACCGGTCCATCCTATTCCGCACCCAAGACCAGATAAATCCTTATCGTCTAAAGATTGAACATGGACTTGAGCGATTCCAAGGTCTTGCTGCTCGATTCCAGCTCGGCAATCGCCTCGCCAGGTTCTGGCGGCGTCAAACCGAGGACACGGAACGCAGGCACCTCGGACGCGCTCGGGTGCGCGGCACCCTCGCTCTGAAGTGCGGCCCAGCGCGCGACGATCGCAATACTGGCGTAGTCCGGACTATCCGGCTCATAAGACCAGTTGTCGAAGTTCTCCGCAACCGCAACCAGGTCGTCACCGATGCCCCAGTAATTGATGACCAGGACACCAGTGATGCTGCAGAGCTTGCCGAGCAACGACTGGATAGTCGTCATCTTAGGCTCAGACTCACGCAGCTCGATGAACTGAATGATGGGGACGCCGCCAATCCCAGCCACCAAGCCGCCCAAGAGCGCGCGGTCCCGATCCAGGATCTTGAGATGGTCAGAGATGACGTAGCTAAACGCCGAGGTTAGAACGCTGTCTGTCCAGACCGCCTCCATGGCTTCCTTGGTCACCGCATGCTTGGCGAGGAAGGCCTGACGAAGCGCCAGATTCACGGCCAGCATGCGCGTATTACGGAAGCCCAGACGGACGACCGCCTCGCGAATCGATTTGATCTCCTTCGCTGCGCGGAACAATGGACTATTGGTAGCATGCAGCAACGCCCCCGCGATGGTGCCGTCGGACTGGATGATCTCCGTCAGATCAGCAATGCCGGCCTCGGGGTCGTTGGTCATCTCTTGAATCTTGAGAGCGACTTCCGGCCTCGCGGGCAGCACCAAGGTGTTGTTGCTGACGAGGTGATAGATCTCAGCAAGGAACTCGCCCTCTTTGGGATCGAGTTCCATGTCCTCGACCCGCACGCCATCCGACAGCAGCCGCGCCAACTCCGCGCCGGGGATGCGGAAAACGATGCAGGGACTCTCCGTGACGAAGCAGTCTTCGGCGCCAGGACTATCGCCGCAGAGATCCTCAGGCTCGCTCAGGCCCTGAAAGGCCTGCAGGCGCTCAGCGACGCCATTGGATAGGCGCACGGCATGACCGTCCACCAGGAAGATACGATCACCGTTGAGACCGGCGACCTTGACCCGCTTCTTGCCGCCGACCTCTTGGAAGCGACACTTGGCCGCAAGCTCCTCGCGCGCGTCGTCAGGCAAGTCCCGTGTCAGCTCGAGATCAGCCAGTAAGGCGATCTCGTCGGATGTTTGCTGCATTCTTGGCGTCCTTGGTCTTGGGGACTCGGCGGTACTGAACAATGCCCGACAGTCGCTCATCCTAATGGTGTTTGCGTTCGGTCGGTTGCTCTCTAGTCTAGCAGTATCATCCCCGACGCTTGAACTCGGCGTGACCAACAAATCTCAGCTCTGTGAACCGGCCGACATCCTGCAGGGTGCGCACTCCGCCCTCTTGACTTGCTGATCATCCTCAACCGCCTCGACGGTGCCCAAGCAGCAGGTCAGCGGCCTCTCCACGACTGCCGTCCTTCAGCGTGAAGCTTGAGGTTTGAGCGACTTGATCATAGACGTTCAGGGCCTTGCGGGTGTTCTGATAGCCGAGTTCGATGGACGTCACATTCCCTTGCTCCAGTGTCTGCGTCACCTGAGTGCCGTCGCCCCTGATCTGCAGGAGTCGCAACTGGTCGAACACGGCATCATTGGCGTCGATACGCTCATCTCCATTGCTATCGTATTTTGCAAGCGCATCAAAGCCATTCGCGGCACCGTTCTGATCGCCGAACAGCTCGGTGCCGTCGTCGATCCGACCGTTCTGACTCCAATCCAGCGCCAAGAACCAAGTGTCGCCAGCAACCGTGCTCATCTGATCAAGCTTGCCGTCGCCATCCAGATCGAATGCCACAGCGGCATCCAACCCTGTCGTCTGTAGACCACGACCGCCCAAATCCAGCGCAAGGGGGTCACCGAGCTGAACTGCCCCGGGCTGTCCAATGCTGAAGTCCAGTGCGACGGTCTCTTGCTCCATAGAGAGACGTTGCGTCCAAAAGCCAGCGTCTTGCGTCCGCGCGGAGAGTTCGATTCCCGCGCTTGAAGACTGATGCCAGGACAGCTCAAGCTGGACCTGAGAGGTGGCCTCCACAGCAAGATCGAACCCCTGACGCGCACCAGGCGTGATGGATTGGCCCTCGGTGGCGACACCTTCCGCTGGCGCTCCATCAGAGCCCCGCCCTTCAGCAATCACCGACCCACTCTCGATCGCAAAGTTCTTGCGGAGGATCTGATAGTCGAGGTCCTGCTCCATGAGTCTAGCGACATCCGCGGCAAGATCGACGACCTCTCCCCCGCTCGCTAGCGTGGCGCTGTCCGGACCCGATCTGGACGCGGCCCCCCTTTCGACGGACGTGCCTGGTTGTCGAGTCTGGCTCGGGAAAGACCCGTTTGAGAACAACCCGTTAACTGAGATAGGGCGTAGCATGATCTTAACCTCTGAGTGCTACCAATTCTCGCTTCTGCTCGGCAGAGCCTCGACTTGGGCTCAAATGCTGGTACGACCTAAGGATGTGCCGACTCAACGACCTCTTGGCACAACTAGATCCTCTTGGCACAACTAGATCCAGCAGTTGACCGCTCCCCGCTTGATGCGGCGCATTGCTCGAGAGCGTTGAGGCCTCCGGCTGACTCACCCGCCGGATGAAGGCCTGCCAACCGCCGCATCCAGCTTGCATCAACGCGCAGCCTCGCCATGAGCTGGGCGCAGATCGCACTGACTGATCACTCGCCCCCAAAATCCCCCATGAACTGAACCGCCACGCCCGCCTCAATGTGGCGCACAACGGTCGCCTCCACCATGGGCGGTGCCTCGCCCCCGCCGAGGAGCCCGCAGACACGAACCTGAACCCGCGAGCCAACCGCAGGCCGGGCATGCCCGTTCAGCACCAGCAGCACCCCGCCCTGACTCAAGTCTTCCGTGCGAACGATGCGCACCGGCTCTCCCTCCTGGTGCAGCTCGACCTCGACTTCCATGGGTAGGCGCTGGTGCTGCCGCCGATCCGAGACAGGACTCATCATCAGACTCTCGGCAAGCCTCAGCCATCGAGCGCCGGATGGTTGAAATCAGACAGGGTCCAGAACTCGGCCCCGCGCATGAAACCCGGCTCGATGGCATAGACCAGCGCGGACGCGCGCCCCTTAGAGTCGCGATCGATGATCCAGTGATCGGGTAATCCGTCGAGGAGATGCTCGCGCGCAATCTGACCGTTTTCCATCCGGCACAGCCGAACCTCGCCCGTTTCGAGATGCCTGAAGGCCGGCAGGAAACCGGTCATGAGGCCGTCAAACGTCAGCCGCCTTGGCGCATCGGGGGCCTGCGCGGCATCAACCTTCAAGGTATCCCGATTGATCTGCATCGACTGTTCTCCTTGGTGATTCACCGCTGTAACGGCGTCCCTCAAGCAAACTTGAGCGACCCCCTGGCTTTGGCCGAGGAGTTATGGTCTATTGAAGGATCAAGCAAAACTGTGAGCGAATTGGCACTCGGCGGGATCGTCGGCATCTAGAATTGCCATAAAGGGGCAATGTGCACGTAAATGTGCGGCTGGAGTACCGCCCAGACATTCAGGCTGCCCCCCGCTCTAGAGGGCGGGCTTCCAAAACGTCCGCTCGCTGGTGCTGATTGAGAATGGCGAGTGTCACCTCGAACACTCTACGACAAATCGCCCGAGTTCAGCGGACGAACCCGCAACCGGAGACTCTAGATGGACGTTGGATCAACCGCTGGACTCGCGAGCTACACCAACACCTCGGCGAGCAATCAGGTCTCAACCCAGGTCGGCATCGCAACACTCAAGAAGGCGCTGGACACCCAAGCCGAGATGGCCACGCAGATGGTTCAGAGCGTTCCTGAGGTTCCGACAGAAGCCCTGCCGGACAACGTGGGGCGAAACATCAACGTCACGGCGTAGCTCCGCGCCAGATCGAGTCGCGACCGGACCGGCTGAAGGGGTGCGGCACATCAGGCGAGGAGCGGCTGTTAGCCATGATCCGCTTGCGCACGACGCGCCCCAGACCCTGTGGACCTCCAGCATGGCGTAAGCTTTCAATCCGCCTCAAGAGTCGGGAGGGCTTCGCGCTGGAGCAACCGCTAGCACTGAGCTACGGAGTTCAAGCAACCTCGTTTAGCGCACTCTGCGTCGGCTCCGCAAAGAGCTGTCCAATCCTCTGCTCAAGCCTCGCCCGCGCCCCCTTCATACTGATCACGCTCGTCGTTTCAGCCTCCGGCGCATCCGCGCCCTCTTGGCTCTCAGATGCGTCGCCATCGGAGCGGCCCATCTCGGCCATGCCCGCCTCGCGCTCCGCCTGTTGCAGCGCTGCGAGTTCGCGCTGGGCGTCGATCTCCATAGCGCGTGCGTCCGCAGCAACACTGCGATCTTGCGTCGAAGGCTCGGCGGGGGCGAGTGCCGCGCGCAGAATGGTGCGCGCCTTTTCGAGATTGGCCTCAGGATCACCGGAGCGCATTGAGGTATCGATCCCAACCTCACCACCAATCGCATAGGATTTGCCATCAGGACCCATCTGATAGCTGTAGCTGGCCGCGCCATTGACATAGGGCCCGCCCGCGGCGATATGCGCCTGCTCATGCGCGCGCACTTCAGCATCGCGCTGTGCCAGAAGCTGGACCTCGCGCAGCTCGTCCTGCGTAAGCGCTTGCTCTGCCGAGTCTGATTCTGAGGCCGGAGCAACCTTCCGATCCGTTTCCCGATCGACCTCACCCTCGGCTGGGGTGCTTGCCGGATTGAGCGCCCCCTTCTCTGGACGTTCGTCCTCTGCGGGCGCAACAGAGGGTTGCGCGCCCCCTGGGCGTGCAAAGGGATAGGAAGTGCTACTGATTGCGGAGTGGATCTGCACTGAGTGGTCGTCCGTATTTCCACAGTGAAAGTCTAGTCCCAACAGCCTGTCGCAACCGGGCGAAACGCCCAATGTGTGACCCACTGCCCAAAGCCTTCTAACATGCGATGCGCGCATGCGATGCGCGCCTCTGGCTAGTCGCTGCGCCTTGGCAAGCGGCAGGGCTGCGCAACCACTGAGGCGAGCGACCGGACTCTAGTCTTGCAGCATGCAGGAGGCATCGAGCCTACTAGGAGCCTGTCCGACTTGGGGGGATCGAAGCGAGGAAGTGGGAGAGCGAGGCCATTTCGTTCCGGTTTTGAGGCGCATAGTGGTTCTATGTAACGAAAAAGCGGGGCGAAAGGGACCCTTCTCCCGATTCCGCAGCCGATTCATCCTAAGAAAGCGTCCATCAACAACTTCCCCCCTTTCACAAAGGGGGGTTAGGGGGGATTTCGGGCGGCATCGCTCGCATCGGGAAACAATTGATGGACACGCTCTAAGTCGGACAGGCTCCTAGCACCGATGCGCTTACGGAAGAGAGGCAACAGGGCGCTGAGTCCGCCCTGGAACGGGCAAGGTTGCCAGAGAACGCAGAGTCCCACCGCGCCCCAAGCATCAAGACCACTTCTATTGAGCAAGGCGCTGCTTGCTAGGATGGCTGGCCCCGAAGCCGTCGGACCGCGATAATCTGATGCCATGAGATTCGAGCCCATCGGAATCCTTCGGTCACCCTATACGGACAAATTCGGTATTCCGCGACAACCCGGACTGGTCGCGTCGGCCGAGGGCAGGATCGAGCTGCTGACGCCCTACGCGCGCGAGGAGGCCTTCAAGGGACTTGAAGGTTTCTCGCATATTTGGGTGATCTTTCTCTTCCATGAAGACTGCCTCACCGCTCGCTGGAAACCAACCGTAAGACCGCCGCGCCTAGGTGGGCGTGAATCGGTCGGGGTCTTCGCAAGCCGCGCACCCTACCGTCCAAATCCGATCGGAATCTCGGCCGTGGAGCATCTGGGGCTGACACGCTACAACCAAAGATTGGCACTTCGAATTCGGGGCATGGACATGCTCGACGGCACACCCGTGCTCGACATCAAGCCCTACGTGCCTTATGCGGACGCCGTGCCGCACGCCAAGTCCGGCTTCGCCACGCCACCAGAGAGCGCGGTGGTAGAGGTCGGCTTTTCAGAAACGGCCAGGCAGCAGCTGAGCGCACTAGACCCTGATGGCCGGCGAGGCCTGCGCACCCTGATCGAGCAGGTCTTGGCCCAAGACCCGAGGCCAGGATACATGGATCGCTATCCGCAACGAAGAGACTTTGGGCTGCGGCTGTGCGAGCTGAACATTCGGTGGCGATTGGAGCAAGAGAAAATCGAGGTGATTCAGGTCAGCAAAGGCTAGCAGCCGTGGCGCAAGCCCCAAACTCCATCGCATCGGTCACGAAGCTGATGCCTCGTGACCAGAAGCCGAATACTCGCAGCTCGCGATTGGTCCATCGCGGCGGCGCGAAAGCAGTGAGCGCCTTTCGATCGTCTTTCCATCTCATAAGTGAGCTGACGCACTCGTCGGCCTGAGTATCCTGCGCAGAGGTGCTCATTGACGCTCGATCGTCAGGCTGTAGGGGGCAACCTCGTCCCGGCGCGCCATTGCTCGGGGCTGGAAGGGACGAATCACATAGGCGGCATCAGACTCTGCCTGGATGCGAGCCTCACGACCTTCGACCTCTCCGCGGAAGACAGCGGCGCCGCTGCTATCGGCCGCATCCTGGACATTGAAGTAGGCATTGCTACTGGGACTTTCCAGGGTGACCAGCAGCTTTTGGCCAGCCGCGACCGGGACCGCATAGGCGGCACTGGCGTAGCCCACGATCTCACCGACCTGGGTCATGCGCCCGACGGTGGGGAAGCTCAGTACCTCAAGGGTCTCTTCAGAGGACAATAGCCGCTCGACCGCCATGGTATCCACGGCGGGCAAGGCGACAGAAGTCTCAGGTGGTGTGCTGCTCGTCCCGCCGCAGGCGACAAGTCCAAGGGCAGTCAAGGCGGCGATAAAGGGTCGGTAGAAGCGCATGCGGCAGATCCTCGGTTTTCGCTCGCATCCAAGAGACGACCGGCCACGACACGACTCCGAGTCGCCTCATCCGCAAGCTCGGCGACGGCCGGCTGGTCGATGATTCCAGATCACTAGCCCTGCAAGTGTCGGCTCAATGCGTGGAAACTTCAATCCGCGCACCAACCGCTCGTATCGCTCTGAACGCGATCCACCGACGCAGAATGGTTAGAAAGTGACCATCAACAACTTCCCCCCTTTCGCAAAGGGGGGGCCAGGGGGGATTTCGGACGGGATCGCTCACATCGGGAAACAATTGATGAGCGCTTTCTTAGGGATGGCGGGCTTGCCCCCCTGAGCCCCCTCCTCCCATGAACCAAGTTGTCGGCGACCGCGTTCAGCCGTCCGCGTCGAGGATGATCTCCGCCCAATCGCCAAGGGCGTGGAGAATGTCCAGCTTCGCCGGGTCCTCCGCGTGGGCGTCCGCCAGGACCCTGAGGCGCTCCTCGAAAACGTCCACCTGGATGCTACCCCCACCGTCGGGCTCAGTCAGGCGCGCCAGACGAAACGCATCCCAGTCCTGGCGCTCCTCCGCCGTCAGGGTATCCGGCCAGTTCCGCGCCCGATAACGGAACAGCATCTCAGGCAAACGAGCATCCTCGAAGGCCGGTGGCGATTGGGCCAGGTCGGCAGGAGCCGACTGGCGCACAGCCGTCATGGATCGCCGGTCCCGATCGGAGAAGAAACCACCGGAGTAGAGCATGAGATCCGGATCGGTGTCGGCGGTTGGCGTGAATGCCTGATGCACGGCCTGCACCCGATCACGAATCTGCCCGGCATGGTCCAGGATGCGCCGAGCCTGGTCAGCGGCCTCGTCCGGGTGAATCTGCCAGCGCTCCGCGGCCTCAGGGGAGAGCGTCTGCATGGGTGCAAGCACTGGGGCGCGATTCACATGAACCACCTTGAGCGGGATACGCGCGACCCCGTCCGGAAGCTCGGCTGACGGGGTAAAGAGCCACTCACGGATCTCTTCGACGCTCAAGTCGAGCAGCATCGAGGGATCGCTGCGCAGATCGAAGCAAATGACGCCGTTCGAGTTGGTCGGGTGCGGGGCTACCGGGAAGACCGGGGCAATGCATCCAAGTGCCGCCGGGTAGCGGGCTGACACATGGAGCAGCGGACGTCCCTTCTCGAGGATCTCGCGAACGCGCCACTTGTCGCGCAGGGTCAGCGCGTAGTCGAAGAGTTTGGGCTGCGCCCCTTTGAGCAATCTCGCCATCGCGATGGTGGCGCGCACATCGGCAAGCGCGTCGTGGGCCTGCCCATGCGCGACACCGTTGGCCGCGCTGAGCTGCTCGAGCTTGAAGGACGCGGTGCCATCGTCGTGAGTCGGCCAGTCGATCCCTTCAGGCCTTAGGGCATGCGCAAGCCGGAGCACATCAATGAGATCCCAGCGCGAATTGCCGTTTTGCCACTCACGCGCGTAGGGGTCGAAGAAGTTGCGGTAGAAGAGGTTGCGCGAAATCTCATCGTCGAACCGCATGCTGTTGTAGCCCACACCACAGGTGCCGCTACGGCTCAACTCAGCATGGATCGCGGCGGCAAAGTCGGCTTCAAGGAGCCCTTCTCGCTCGGCGAGCTGTGGGGTGATGCCGGTAATGAGACAGGCATCGGGATGCGGCAGCACATCCGCGCCTGGGCGGCAGTAGATGACGAGCGGATCACCGACCTCTTCGAGATTGGCGTCAGTGCGGAGGCCGGCGAATTGGCAGGGTCGGTCGCGACGCGGATCCGCGCCCCAGGTCTCATAATCGTGCCAGTAAAAGCTTTGAGGCACGGGTCGGAGCCCTAATCACCACCACGGCCGATCCGGAGGACCGGCCGCAGGCGGATGAGGCGATTGTGGGAAAATCGCATGCCAGGTGGCGCCGGATCCAGGTTTGCCTTCAAGGAGCACCGGCGGGAGCATAGCCGAGCGATGTGACCGCAGGTGCGACACGGAAGGCGGGCCTGGAGACAAGTCAGCGGGGACGAGCTTTGACAGAAATCGCCTTAGATCTTTTCCTTGATACGAGCCGCCTTGCCGGTACGACCTCGCAAGTAATAGAGCTTGGCGCGACGAACGTCACCCTTGCGCTTGACCTGGATGGCAGCGACTGCGTGGCTGTAGGTCTGGAAAACACGCTCGACGCCTTCGCCGTGCGAGATCTTGCGCACCGTGAAGGACGAGTTGAGACCGCGGTTGCGGATGGCGATCACGACACCCTCGAACGCCTGAAGACGCTCGCGGTTTCCCTCTGTGACCTTGACCTGAACGACAACGGTGTCGCCGGGGGCAAAGTCAGGGACTTCACGGTTCATTTGCTCTTCTTCGAGCTGCTGAATGATGTTGCTCATGGTTTCCTCAGGCTCCTGTTCTCTCACCCGGCGCCATCTTCAGGATGGGCCAGCATAAATTCGTCAAGCAGCGCACGCTCGCTCTCGTCGAGGCCACGGCGCTCGAGTAAATCCGGTCGGCGCAGCCAGGTTCGCCCCAGCGCCTGCTGCAACCGCCAGCGCGCAATAGCGGCATGGTTGCCGCCTGTCAGTACAGACGGAACTCTGCGCCCCTCGATCTCCTCGGGACGCGTGAAATGGGGACAATCCAAGAGTCCGCTCATATGCGAATCCTGTAGGGCCGACTCTGCGTGACCCAAGGCGCCCGGCAGTAAGCGGATGACCGCATCCATCACCACCATGCAAGGCAGCTCGCCCCCGCTAAGGACATAGTCGCCGATCGACCACTCTTCGTCGACGTACTCGTCGATCAGGCGCTCATCGACGCCCTCGTATCGACCAGCGATCAGAATCCAACCAGGCTGCGACGAGAGATCGATCATGGCCGCCTGATTGAGAACACGCCCCTGCGGCGACAAATAGGCCACCTTGCTCTCGGGGGCCTGGGCCCGCGCTGCCAGGACGGCATCGCGCAGCGGCTCGACCTTCATCAGCATTCCCGGACCCCCACCGTAAGGCCGATCATCCACGGTTCGGTGGACATCGGTGGTGTAGTCGCGAGGGTTCCAAAGGTGCATCTCGGCCAAGCCACGCGCAAGAGCACGTCCGAGCACACCTTGATCTGCAATCGCGCGAACAAGATCAGGGAAGAGTGTGATGACATCGAAGCGCATGAGCGACAGCCCGCAGCCTGCCGAATCCAGCTGGGCGCAAACCTCGTCGCCCACGTCGAATCCGACGTCTAGAACTCCGGATCCCAGTCCACCTGAATCCGGCCGCGCTCGAAGTCCACTTCTCGCACCACTTCGCCCCAGTCGAAGGGAATGAGTCGCTCGCGCTCACCCTTGACGACCATGACATCGTTCGCGCCAGTCGAGAATAGATGGCTGACGCGACCCAAGGCGACCTCCGTCACCGTGATCACTTCAAGCCCTTCTAGGTCGATCCAATAGAACTCGTCCGGACTCGCGGGCGGAAGCTGTCTGCGATCGATGGCGATCTCTTGGCCGACGAACATGGCCGCCTGGTCGCGATCCTCACAGTTCTCAAGCCGCGCGACGACACCCTTGCCGTGACGCTTACCCTCGGCGAAACGCCATGGCTTGGCATCCGGACCGAGCAGCCAAGGCTGGTACTTGAGTATCCCCTCGCGGGGATCCGTTTCGGAGAATATCTTGACCCAGCCTTTGACTCCGTAGACCCCGGAGACGCGCCCGAGAACGATGCGAGGCGGGCCAGTCCGTGCGTTCAACGCCGACGCATGCCGCGCGGCCGCCTCAAGCGGCGACTGCAGCCGCCTCGCGCGCAGCCTGCTTCAGCAGTTGCTTCGCGCGATCGGTCGGCTGCGCGCCCTGGCTGATCCAGTGGTTTGCGCGTTCGTTATCGACACGCAGCCCGACTTCGCCGCCCTGGGCGTTCGGATTAAAGAAGCCGATACGCTCGATGTAGCGACCGTCCCGCTTTGAGCGAATATCCGCGACGACAATCTGATAGAAGGGATTCTTCTTAGAACCACCCCGAGATAAACGAATCGTGACCATGTGCTGTCCTGGCTCAAGACTGATATTTGGCAATGCGGGACCGCCCCGCAGGTAAACGCGCAAATATACAGAACTTGGAGAGAAATGGAAGCACCAATTCGGGTTCATCCGACGGGATGGAACCGCCTCGTCGGCGCCCACGCTCGCCCGGTCGGTGCTTGCCGAAGGATCATGACGAAAAATACCGCCCCTGAGCATAAAACCAAGACGGCCCTAGTCCGCGAGATCGCCATCACCCTGTTTACCCCCAACATCGAAACAATACCCGACAACCTGACTCTGACATCCGCTCGCTACGACCCCCAATTCAAGCGGCAAGAAATGTCAGAAGCTGTCGTAAAACCGACTAAGCCACTGGCTGTCACTGCATCGAAAATCCCGAAAGCAACATATAGCTTTCTGAAAAATAACGACTTCAAAGGACAGGCACGAAACTTGACTCACCACGACCACCGGTAGGGGAGAGCCTTGGATGCAGGATTCAGGCTAGCGCCGATAGGCCGCACACCCCATTTCTCGACGCAAGCGACAACTCCGTCACAAACTCGCGCCGAGCTGCTAGCAAGTTCACAAATCCCGACAAGAAAGCAACAAAAGCGTCACTCAAGGGTGACAACAACTGTCGCAACTTTGTTATGCTTTATCCAAGCACCCGATTGTAGGAACAGGTGATCAGCGGAAGCAGGATCGTGACGATTAGGCCGCATCTGGCCATCAGCGAGAATCTGCTCGAACGCCATCCGATCAGCCATGGATATACTAAAATGCGCGAGCTACTTGTTGTTTCAAAAGATAATTTAGCCGATGACGTCGCTCGCTCCCTAAGCGATAGTGAGTGGTCCGCCTGCTATGCCAGAGACTCCGACACGGCTGTTAAATTAGCCACCGACAAGCACCTTCTCGTCGGCATCGTCCTCTTCCCTCAATTGCGTGACACCCGCATTGACGAGCACTTACAACAAATCGTTGCAGGACTACCACAACTGAAGTGGGTGGCGGTGCTGTCGGAACAGCAGCTTTGCGAGCATGACATCAAGCACTTCGTGGCCACCCATATCTATGACTTCCATGTTTACCCACTCGAGGGGAATCGACTCACCACAGTCCTAGGCCACGCCTACGGCATGGCGCGGTTAGAGCGCGAGTTCGCCCATCACCGGGAGATCAATAAGGCCCCGAGCCGCTTTGGACTCGTCGGTGAAAGCCCTCCGATGCGCCACCTCTACCGGATGCTTCAGCACGCCGCCGAATCAGACGTATCCGTGCTCGTCACTGGACCGACCGGCACAGGAAAAGAGTTGGCGGCCCGGGCGATCCATGATCACTCCGAGCGGTCCAGTGGCCCCTATGTCGCCATCAACTGCGCGGCGATCCCGCCAGCGCTGCTGCAATCGGAGCTTTTCGGCCACGAAAAGGGCTCCTTCACCAGCGCGAACGCCCGCAAGGCCGGCTACATCCAAAGCGCTGCCGGAGGCACCCTTTTTCTCGACGAGATCGGCGACATGCCGATGGAGTCCCAAGCCACACTGCTGCGCTTTCTGGAAGACAAGATCGTCACGCCCATCGGCAGCACCCGCGGAAGGCATGTTGATGTACGCGTCCTGGCGTCGACCAATGTCCATCTAGAGCAAGCAATCGAAGACAAGCGCTTTCGCGCCGACCTCTACTACAGGCTGGCCTTTCTGACGGTCGAGACGCCGCCACTGTCCGAGCGTGGCGACGACATCGAGCTGCTCGCGCAGCACTTCCTCGACGAGGCCGCACGTGAGGCTGGCACCCGCCAACTCAATCTGGCGAAGGACGCCGTCGCTGCGCTGCGCTGCCACCCCTGGCCTGGCAACGTGCGCGAGCTGCGCAGCGTTATCTTTCAAGCGGCCCTCAGCTGCCAAGGCATCACCATTCGCGCTTCGGATCTCAAGATCCAGGGCCAAAGCCGGGGCGCGATTGGCAGCTATGCCGGGCGCGGGAGAAACGCCACGGAGAAGCACAACGGCGCTTCGACTGGAAGATATGTCATCGGCACCCTCAAGAGTGCGCGCGAGGCATCGGAGAAGCGCAACCTGGAGTACGCTTTGGAGCGCAATGCCTGCAATGTGACCCGCACCGCGCAGGACCTGGGCGTGTCGCGGATGACCCTCTACCGCCTCATGGCAAAACACGGTGTCGAGCGTGACGCGATCGAATCCAGCCGCTAGACAACCACGTGCAGGATCAGCGTTCGATTCTCTCCGCTAGCGACACCGTCAACCCAAGGTCATCGCGCAACCATATTATCCGCAGGGGCACTAGACCCTCTATTCACTAGCTGAGCTTCGCCTTAACGCCCCATCGCGCGTCGCTCGATGCTTTCTAAGATGACGGGAATTTCGCGAATCCGCATTGGCGATCCCGCCCGTGGTTCCGTATCCTCTCGGCTTCGAAAACCATCGAGGCCCTGAGAACGACCACCTATGTCAGTCACAGCCTGGCTCAAGTCGCAACGGCCACTCGCGGGTAAAGCACTCGCCCATAGCATTTGGCTGAGCACCACCAATGGCCTCGTCGCCATCGTACAGGCATGGCTGCTCGCCGTCGTCCTCAACGGCGTCATCTTCGCGCAAGCGGATCTCGCCGCTGTTCAACCATGGCTCTGGAGCCTGCTCGGTGTCTTCCTCGCTAGAGCCGCCATCGTCTGGCTGGCCGAGCGATCGGCCTTCCAGGCTGCGGCGAACGTGCGTATCAACCTGCGCGATCAGGTCTACCGACACCTACAAACACTGGGCCCCAGCTACCTCGCCGGCCAGCGCAGCGGCGCCCTGGTCGAAACCCTGACCAAGGGGATCGACGATCTGGAGGGCTACTATGCGCGCTTCCTGCCAGCGATGACCCTGGTGATGATTCTGCCGTTGGCCATCCTGACCGCCGTCATTCCAACCGACTGGCTGGCAGGGCTCGTGCTCCTGGTGACCGCGCCAATGATCCCCTTGTTCATGATCATCATTGGTTCAGGCGCGGAGGCACGCAATCAACGTCAGTGGAAGCAGCTCACGCGCATGAGCGCCCATTTTCTCGATGTCATCCAGGGCCTGACAACGCTGAAGCTCTTCGGCGCAAGCCGCCGCGAGGTCGATGTCATTGCCCGTGTCTCGGACGACTATCGCGCCAGCACCATGCAAGTGCTGCGGATTGCCTTCCTCTCCTCCGCTGTCCTCGAGTTCTTCGCCAGCGTCGGCATCGCCCTGGTTGCCGTCTTCATTGGATTCCGTCTCTACGACCTGGCGGTTCCCGTGCCGCCCTGGATCGCGATCCCCGACATCGGCTATCTGCAAGGGCTCTTCGTCCTCATGCTCGCGCCGGAGTTCTACGCGCCTTTACGCAATCTCGGCACGCAATACCACGCCAAGATGGGTGCGGTCGCAGCAGCCGAGCGCCTCATCGAAATCCTCGAGACCGAGCCGCAACAAGCCAATCAGGGCACCCAGCCGCTCGCCGCCACACGCCCGCTCGGGATCCGATTCGACGCCGTGCATTTCAGCTACGAAGCTGGCCGGGAGGCCCTTCGGGGACTGACCTTCGACATTCCGCCAGGCCAACGCATCGCCCTGGTCGGCACCAGCGGCGCCGGCAAGACGACGGTGGTGAGCTTGCTGCTCGGATTCTTGACCCCAACCACGGGCCGTATCCTCGTGGGCGAGCAAGATGTCGCCGACCTCGACTTGGACGATTGGCGCCGCCATCTCGCCTGGGTGCCTCAGCAGCCCCGGCTGTTCCAGGGCACGATCGCCGACAACATCAAACTGGGAGCACCCGACGCCGATGTCGAGGCGGTGCGCAATGCGGCGCGTCGGGCTCGCGCGGATCAATTCATCGAGAGGCTCGATTCCGGCTACGACAGCCTTGTCGGCGAGCGCGGCGCTGGCCTATCAGGCGGCCAGATCCAGCGCATCGCCCTCGCCCGCGCCTTCTTGCGTGACGCACCCTTGGTCGTGCTGGACGAGGCGACGGCAAACCTAGATCCGGAGAGCGAGCGCCTGGTGCAGGAAGGCATCGACGAACTCGCACAAGACCGCACCCTCTTGGTTGTCGCTCACCGGCTCGCAACCGTGCGCGGCGCCGACCGCATCCTGGTGCTCGACCAGGGGCGTATCGTCGAGCAAGGGACCCACCAGGAGCTTGCCGGGGCTGCGGGGCTTTACTCTCGAATGATCACCGCCTACGGCGGTCCCGAGGCCGCATCGGCCTCGCAGGCCGAAACTGGGGATCGCGCATGACAGAGCTGAAACGCCTATGGCTGCTGTTCCGGCCTTATCGAGGCTGGATGCTACTGGGGACGCTGGCCGCCATTCTGACCCTGATTGCCAACGTGACGCTCATGGCCGCAGCCGGCTGGTTCCTGACGGCAATGGCCGCAGCCGGCATCTCAGGTGTCGCCATGAACTACTTCACGCCGGCCGCCCTCATCCGCGGCAGCGCCATGATTCGCACCGGGGGCCGCTATGGCGAGCGCCTGATCAATCATGAGGCAACCTTCAGGCTCATCGCGAGCCTGCGTGTCTGGTTCTACCGGCACTTGGAGCCCCTGGCACCCGCGCGTCTGCAGCAATATCACAGCGGTGACCTGCTCAGTCGCATCCGCGCGGATATCGACGCATTGGATAACCTCTACGTGCGCGTTCTGGTGCCGGTCGTGGTCGCCAACGTCAGTATCTTCCTCTTCACCCTCTTCCTACTCTTCTATCATCCCTTGCTGGCTGTCTCTGGGCTGAGCTTCCTCCTCCTCGCGGGCGTCGGCCTACCGATTTGGTCACAGAGGCGCGGGCAAGCCCCGGGGCAGCGCATCGCCGAGGAGGAAGGGGCCCTGCGAACCGCCGTCGTCGACGGCGTGCAAGGGATGGCCGAACTCACGCTCTACGGCATGACCGAGCGCCAAGCACTGCGCATCGACGATATCAGCCGCCGCCTGGTCACGGATCAAACCCGACTCAGCAGCGATCACGGCCTCACCCAGGCCGCCGTCGGTCTGTGCGCGAGCCTGAGCCTGTGGGCGCTCCTATGGCTGGCCATCCCCATGGTGCATGATGGGCGGATCCTCCCGCCGCAGCTGGCGATGCTCGCGCTCTTTACGCTTGCGAGCTTCGAGGCCGTAGCCCCCCTGCCCCAGGCCTTTCAAATGCTGGGCCGCACCCTCGCCGCAGCACGCCGCCTGTTCGCGATCGTAGATACGCAGCCCGCCGTCCCTGCCCCCAGCGGCATCTCACCAATGCCAGCGCGCTTCGACATCGAGCTGGCGCAGGTCACCTTCAACTATCCAGGCAGCAGCAAGCCCGCCCTCGCTGAGATCTCGCTCCAGGTTCCCGCGGGTAGTCGCGCAGCGGTGATCGGGGCGACCGGATCCGGCAAGAGCACCCTATTCAACCTCTTGCTGCGATTCTGGGCGCCTGACTCGGGTGCCATTCGCATCGGCGGCAAGGACGTGCTCGATTTCCATGGCGACGACCTCAGACGCCATATCGCGGTCGTCAGCCAACACACCTACCTCTTCGATACCACCATTCGCGAGAATCTGCTGATCGCCAACCCCGAGGCATCCCAGGGTGCGCTTGAAGCGGCCTGTCGGGTCGCTCAGATCCACGACTTCATCAGCGAGCTGCCCGACGGCTATGACACCTGGGTCGGCGAAACGGGCGTCCGGCTCTCCGGCGGCCAGGGTCGTCGCATCGCAGTGGCACGGGCGCTGCTGAAGGACGCCCCGATTCTGCTGCTCGACGAGCCAACCGAAGGGCTGGATGCGGCCACCGAGCGCGACCTCATGCAGGCATTGGCGAAGCTCATGACCGACCGAACGGTCCTCTTGATTACCCATCGTCCGGCCGGCCTGGACTGGGTCGATCAGGTGCTCGTCCTCGACCAGGGCCGCGAACTGGCGCGCGGCGACGCCTCGATCGTGCCAAAGGCCACGGCCGCGACACTTCTGGCGGTCGGACCGGAGCTTAAGACCGAGGCTTCGGGGTGAGGGCAGTTGGCAGTTGGCAGGTGGCAGGTGGCAGGTGGCAGGTGGCAGGTGGCAGGTGGCAGGTGGCAGTCAGGATTGTCTCTCAGGTGACAGGCAGCGCCAACAGGCTCAGCCCTGGAGCTTCCGACGCAGCCGCTGGCAGCGGTGTTCGCGCTCCGCGCTCGGGGCCAATGCCTCCGCGTATTCGAGCGCAAGCGGTAGGTCATGACGCTTGTGCTCGTGATACTTGGCCAATGCGCTCAGCGCATCTTGGCTGCCCTGGCTCGCGAGCCGCTGCCAGATGGCGCAGCAGTCGGCCCAGCGGTCCTGGCGGCGATAGAGATCGGCAAGGTCCATGAGCCCAGTGTCGGTCAGCCGACTGGAGTCGGCCTCCAACAGACTCAGAGCCTGCCCCAGACGCCCCTGGGCCCAGTGATGTCGCGCGACAGCATGCGTATCCGCGCCATGGCATCCGGGATCCTCGAAGGCCTCGCCCAGCACGGGGATGAGTCCGGCCAAGGAGAGCAGATCCCAGCGGTTGTGGCGTAGGACACCCCCGAGCGCCGCCATCTCCCCCCGCTGAATCCAACCGAGCCAAGCGGCAGGCGCCGCCGATCCCGGCAAGTCATCCTCACGCGCGAACCCGAGAAGCTTCGACTCGGCGCTCATGAGTCTGCAATCGGGCCAGACGCGGCCGAAGGCGCGGCGCACCGGCGCCAGGAGATCGAGATGCCAGAGTTGGCCGAGCGGATCGGGCTGACCGCAAAGACGAAAGCGCGTCGTCAGCAAGGGCGCGTCGAAGGCACGGCCGTTGTAGCTCACGAGCGTCGCTGGCGCTGACAGCTCACCGCCCACCGCATCCAGATAGGCCGACTCGGCGTCCAGGCTGGTGAGCAGGTACTGACGCAGGATCAAGGTATCCGGCGCTCCGATCAGGATGCCGGTCAAGAAGGCCCAGGTCCCGGTGCCGCCGGCCAGCCCACTGGTCTCGGTATCCAAGAACAGCAGGCGACTCGGTGCGGAATCGGGAGAGGGCTCGCGCCAAGCAAGCTCGATCAAGCTAGGCGGCACCCGCGCCCCCTCGGCGACCTCGGGCTTGAGCAGAACACGACCATGGCGCAGACGCGCGCCAAGCCGCCGTTCGATTAGCAGAACCCCAGGCGCGATGGGCTCCGCGCCCAGCTGCTCCGCCAATGCAGCCGCGTCTCCCGTCTTTGGACGAGCCCCTTGAGGGCCGACCATCAGCCTGCGCACGCGGTCTGAGAAAGACGCCTGCTCAGGCGACGCGGTCAACGGCGGTTGCGCAGTCGCCTCGGGCAGTCCGCTTTGCCCCCGAAGGCGCCTCAGGCGGTCAGCGACGGATCGATCGGGGCCGCGCACCAGCGACTCGCCGCCGCGACTGTGGCGGCTCTCGGAAGAACTGAATCAGCCCCAGGACCAAGCAGGTCAGCGCGACGCCCAAGCCGAAGGCCGAATAGACCGCAGCATGCAGATAGCCCGCCTTGACGCGATCCCAGTTGTTGATCCGCACGCGGAAGAGGTCCGGCGTGACGAAATAGGCCATACCGTCCTGGCCCAAGGCCGTCAATGACGAGCGCTCCAAATGGTGACGCAAGGGCTCGTTCTCCAAATAGATCCGGACGTTGGAGTCCGTCTCCTCGAGCGCAAGCGCCTGGGTGCGCGGCGTCCACCAGATCTGATCGTCGCCCCACAGGGCACGACCATAGTCCATAGCGACCATTGAGCCGGCGATTGGCGTGCCGATGAGCCCGATCAGCAGCGCTGCATTTATCCTTCGCGACATAACAAAAGCTCCAACACCGCGAGTGCGGCCTGACGCGGCGTGAGCGCGCGCTCCTCATCCCCCGGCAGGACCGGGCCGACGCAAGCCGGAC
Source organism: Thiorhodococcus mannitoliphagus (assembly GCF_010915725.1). Lineage (GTDB taxonomy): Bacteria > Pseudomonadota > Gammaproteobacteria > Chromatiales > Chromatiaceae > Thiorhodococcus > Thiorhodococcus mannitoliphagus. The sequence continues at coordinate 17,589 of NZ_JAAIJR010000046.1, read as the reverse complement.
AGCCTGCGGCGCATGAGCAACCGACGACGAGATCGCGCGCGTCGCCGACCAGCTGTCCTGCGGCATCGAAGAGCGGCGCGGAAAGCCCCACCCCGCCAGGGTAATTGTCATAGAGAAAGAGGGTCGGCTCGAAGCGATCCTGCTCCGCCGGATCCATGGCATCGTTGCCAGGCCCGCGCATCTGCCCACGCCCATCGCCACCGACCACGGCAAACCAGGTTCCTTGACCGTCCCCCACCGCGCGCCCGAGGTCATGCAGCTCGGCCATCGACCTGAGCGCCGCGACATGATGCAGGGCATAGGCCGCACCCAGGAAGCCCTCAATCGCCTGCTGACGGTCCGGCAAGGCGGCCTCCAAGGCACTCGGCTCGGCCTGCCACCAAACAGAGGTCGTATGCATCTCCTGATCGGGAAGATCAATATTGCCATAGCCGATGTTGTCATGGCTGTAATAACGGATCTTCTTGTAGCCCGGATAGCGGCGCACCAGATGCACCTCGCCATTGGCCGCAACGCCGCGCCCGAGGACCGCCCCCTCGAAGCGGTCCAGGATCTTGAGCCTGGTGTAGTCGATCGCGTCCGTATAGTAATCGGCGCGAGTACGGGTGACGAAGGCCTTGCGCCCGGTCCAGTCCAAACGCTCCACCTGATAGGGCTGTGACTGCACCATATAGATCGCCCCTGCGTAGATGGTGCCAGGCGCCGAGCTGTAGTCGACCTCCGCGATGATGGTCTGGGCACCCTCGGTGGTGTCGATGACGACGAAGTTGCCCTCCGCGACCGAGCGCAGGGAGACCGCATTGGCCGGATAGCTGTCGGCGACCCAATACCAACGATCGCCCTGATGCTGGAGCACGCCTTCGTCGCGCAGATAGCCCAGCATCTCCCCCAAGTCCTCGCCGCCGAAGGCGTCGCCGTCGCGAAAGGGCAGCTCGAAGGCCGCGCATCTCACATGCTCGAGCAGGATCAACAGCTGATCCGGGTGGATGCGGGCATGCTCGGGCGAGGCACCGAAGAGCATCTCCGGGTGACGGACCAGGAACTGATCCAGCGGGTCACTGGTGGCGACCAGGACGCCGAGCGATGGCCGCAGCCGGCGCCCTGCCCGCCCGAGACGCTGCATGGTGGCGGCCACCGTACCCGGATAGCCGTTGAGGATGGCGACATCCAGGGCGCCAATGTCGACGCCCAGCTCCAGCGCGGAGGTCGCCACGACCAGATTGACCTTGCCCGCGCGCATCGCCTGCTCGCCGCGGCGTCGCTCGCTCGGCAGATAGCCGCCACGATAGGCCAGCACCCGAGCGGGACGTCGCGGGTCATGGTCGAAGACGTCCTTGAGGTACTTGGTGATGACCTCGACCATCAGCCGCGAGCGGGCGAAGACGATCGCCTTGAGCCCGACCTTGGCCGCCATGCGGGCGATGCGGGTCGTCTGCGACCTGGCCGAGGCGCGAATACCAAGATCCGGATTGATGACGGGCGGGTTCCACAGCAACAGATGCCGCGCCCCTTGCGGCGCCCCGCTCTCCTGGATCGCCTCGACCGGTTCGCCGCACAGGCGCTCCGCCAGCTCAGCCGGATTGGCGATGGTGGCCGAGGCAAAGATGAAGGTCGGCTCCACCCCGTAGAAGCGACAGATGCGCTTCAGCCGGCGAAAGACGTTGGCGACATGAGAGCCAAAGACGCCCCGGTAGCTATGCAGCTCGTCGACGACGACATAGGCCAGCCCCTCGAAAAACTGCGCCCACTTGGTGTGATGCGGCAGGATGGCCTGGTGGAGCATGTCCGGATTGCTGACGACGATGTCGCCGCGCGTGCGCACCGCCTTGCGGGCATCGCCCGGGGTATCGCCATCGAAGGTGAAGGCCTTGATACCTGCCCCGCCCGCGGCGCTCAGCGCGCGACTCAGCTCCATGAGTTCGGCGACCTGATCTTGCGCCAACGCCTTGGTGGGAAAGAGGTAGAGGGCCTTGCGCCCGCGCGTCAAGACCGACTCGAGGACCGGCAGGTTATAGCAGAGCGTCTTGCCGGACGCGGTCGGGGTCGCCACCACCAGGTGGCGCCCGGCGCGCGCGAGATCCCAGGCCGCGCGCTGATGGCTGTAGAGGCGCTCCATACCGCGCTCGTGCAGCGCCTGGGCAAGCTGCGGCGGAAAATCGGTCGGAAAATCGCGCCATTGAGCGGAACACGCCGGCGCCGAATGCGTCGCGGCGATGCGGCCGCGGTATTTCGCGGCCAGGCGCGCCTCCAGTCGGAGCACCGGCGGCGCGTCAGCATTCACGGGAGCGGGCGAAGTCGTCATGGGCGGCTCAAAGGGTCGGAAGCCGCTCCATCGACCTGTACAATGCAGCAGCTCATCGATCAACCAACGGAGAAATCATGTCGAAGTATCACATCTACGGAATCGGTAACGCCCTGGTAGATATGGAGTACAAGGTCGACAGCGATGATCTGGGCATCCTCGGCATCGACAAGGGCGTCATGACCCTGGTGGATGAGCAGCAGCAGACCAGCATCATGAATCATCTCAAGGATCATCACCATCAGCGTGGCTCGGGGGGATCCGCGGCGAACTCCATCATCGCCTTCAGCCAATTCGGCGGTAAAGGCTACTACTCCTGCAGGGTCGCCGATGACGAACTCGGGCACTTCTACATGCAGGACCTCATCGACGGTGGCGTCGACACCAATCACCACACCGAGAAGCAGCAAGGCCACACCGGCCGTTGCGTCGTGCTGGTCACGCCAGACAGCGACCGTACCATGTGCACCTTCTTGGGGGTAAGCGGCAATCTCTCGGCTAACGAGATCGTCGAAGATGCCCTGCGCGATTCCGACTGGTTCTATACGGAAGGCTATCTCGTCACCTCTGACTCCGCGCGCGCCGCCGCCATCGAGGCGAAACGCCTGGCCGACGCCGCCAGCGTGAAGACGGCAATCTCCCTGTCGGACCCCAACATGGTGAAATTCTTCAAGGAGGGCCTGCTCGAGATGATCGGCTCGGGCGTCGACCTGCTCTTCGCCAACGAATTCGAAGCCATGGGCATGGCCGAGAGCGAAGACCTCAATGAAGCCGTGGCCTACATGAAGACCATCGCTAAGGGCTTTGCGATTACACGGGGACCTCAGGGGGCCATCGTCTGGGACGGCAAAGTGCTGATCGAGATCGACCCCATCAAGGTCGAGGCGGTAAACACCGTCGGCGCCGGAGACATGTTCGCGGGGGCCTTCCTCTACGTACTCAGCCAAGGCTGGAGCTTCCAACGCGCTGGCGATCTCGCCTCGGCCGCCTCGGCCAAGCTCGTCACATCGCTCGGCCCGCGGATCGCCGCCGCAGAGACGCAAGGCATCCTGAAGGCCTTCGACTAGAAGGCCGGCGCGGCCCGAGCCTCAGACCGCAAAGTGGACAGGACTTCGAGACGCTTTGGGTGACCGAGCACTTTGGGTGACTGAGCACCAGGACGCTCAGGAGTCGCGCAATTCCTGTCCAAGCACTGCCCCCTCGGCGGAACGGCGCCGACAAGACCGCCGCCTGACCTCAAGCATTCGCAGGTCCTGGCCGATACCTCCAGTGATTTCGCATCGTCTCGACCCATGCTCGGGGAGCAGGCTCAAGAAGGGGATAGGGAAAGGCGAACTGCGACCTGTTCGACACTCTCGGTTGCGTCAAATCGCTAGCATTGCGGTTAACAGGGGACAATCCGCGCTTACGAAGGCGTCCCTGGCCCACTAGACTCAGGGCTAGGTGTATTCGTATCGCCCAAGATATCAGGAGGCTGCATCATGTTGAGCTTCGATGCACCCTCGCTGCCTTCACCGCTCGTCATGCGGGAATGCACGAGACCGCGCTTCGATGGCAATCTGGAGAAATTGAAGGATTGGCTCGCCATGCTCAAGAGCGCTGGCGTACGGCAATCCGGGCCAGCGTTGTTGATGGCCTTGGAGAATCTGCGTAAGGAAGACCTCAGCGCCAAACGCCGACTCGCCATCCTCTCGACACTCAAAGTCCCGCTCCTCAAGACCTGCGCTGGCCTGCCAAAGCCCTATTCGGGCGAGGACACGGGTGCCGAGCATGGCTCGGGTGTTACGCTCGAGCAGCGTTTGAGCCGGCTGATGTTCGTAAACCTGCTCCAGGCATTGCACCAATTCGACCAAGAGTACCCGCTTCCAAGCCGTCGCCAGCTACGCCGTCGGCAGTGGACCATCCGCAACATCTTTCGCTTCGCGAATCGCCAAGTCCGCTACGCGGGGCTCTGGCGGACACCCCTGCCAGCCGGGACTTGGCGAGACCTGCATGAGCTTCAGCTTTATTTGATGTCGCGACGGGTCGGCAGCTCCTGGGAGCCGGGCGCACACTCCGACGTCATCGGCGATTTCGATCCGGTCTTTGAATACAAGGTTCTGCTCCTGCTCGGCTTCGCCGTCAAGACGAAGGAATCCATCTTGCAGAGCGAGTATTTCATGGACGGACTCGAGGGCTGGGCGGTTCAGACCCATCTGGATGATCCTCACAACTTGCTCGGACGCATCAGACTCATTATCGTGGAAGTATCGGAAGATCGACCGGCGCGCCAGCTTGAAAGCACACTCGACAGCCCGTTCAGGGGCTGGGTACTCCACCCGCCCTATCCCTACATCCATGAGATCGAAGGTCCCTTCGGCGCTAGCGCCTTTGGCATCCAGTCACCCGGTCTCGCCCTATCGGACTGATTGCGGATGAAGCTGCTGGCGATCGACACCTCGGGGGACGCCTGCTCCGCCGCGCTGCTCGTCGACGACAGGGTGCAACAGGAGCTACAGATCGCCCCACGGCGTCACGGGGAGCTGATCCTGTCCATGATGCAGAGTCTGCTTGATGATTCAGGGCTGCAGCTCCACGAGCTTGATGGCATCGCATTCGGCAGGGGACCAGGCTCTTTCACCGGAGTGCGCATCGCGGCATCTGTCACTCAAGGTGCCGCCTTCGCAGCGGATCTGCCGGTTATCCCCATCTCAACGCTCGCCGCCATGGCCCAAGGTCAATTCAGACGCAGGGGCCAGCGCCGCCTGCTTGCAGCCTTGGATGCGCGCATGGATGAGGTCTACTGGGGGTGTTACCAGATCGGGGACGCGGGGCTCGCCGAACTTCATGGCGAAGAGTGCGTCTGTCCACCAGACCGGGCCCCGCTGCCACCCACCAGCGAAGGTTGGGCGGGGGTGGGACCTGGATGGTCGGCCTACCAAGCCATCCTGCAAGCGCGCATGGGCGGAGCTGTGGAAACGACCAGCCCAGAGGCATTCTGCGAGGCTCGCGACATCGCAACGCTGGCCGCTACAGAATTCTCCGCCGGCCGCCAACTGCCTCCAGAGCAAGCCATACCGATTTATCTACGCGATCAGGTTACGCGCACAGCCTAGCGCAACTAACCTCCGCTCCCCGCCGTCCTTTTCGCCAGCATTCCATGGCCAGGGACCGAGCTGTAGCAGGTCCAAAGCATCACCGATCGGCGGCCTGTCATCGGCCATGAGCCCAACCTAGCACTCAACCGCCCAGCGCAGGCTTCGCCGCTGCTGGTGACTCATGCCCATGCCGGCAATGTCGGCGCAAGCAGCTCACAACATAGTGAAGCAAGGTAGCACCGACACCAAGAAAGACCCCGACCGCAACGAGCACGCGCATCCAAGCATCCATGGTGGCCAAGCCAAGCATCAGCCAAGTCATGCCGGCGATGAAGACTGCAATCGCGAAGACCATGACGAACGGCCAACGGGATCGGCCGCATTTCGGACAGAGCTTCATATCAGTACTCTCCTCGAGTCTCGAGGTTCAACCCCGAACAGCTGCTCTCGCAAGAGATAAGGCCTCCACGTTACCATGGCAGGAGGCTAAGTTGTCTTTTGAAGTATTGTCGTCGAGATCTTCAATGGCAAATCGGGCTGTCACGACGCAGCGCAGAGCGAGCGTAAAGCCCAAGACACTTCGAGTCCCACTAGTCTCATTGGACAGCTCAGGCGAATACAGGTTCAGGCCCCATCCATGACACCCAGATCGACCAGCGCCAGCCAGGATGCCGTCTCTGGAGCACGCGAACTGATGCTGGAGTTGTTGATGGCGGGGCTGAAAGCCGTCAACGGACGTCTCGCCGTCCGCAGCGCCTTGGCCAACACCCCCATGCAACAGCCAGTCTGGGTCTGCGCCATCGGAAAAGCGGCAGAGGCCATGGTTTTGGGGGCCAGTGACGTCATTGGCGACCGGCTCGACGCCGGACTCGTTGTTACCAAGCTCGGTCATGCCGAGGTTCCAGCGCTCGAAGGACGCGGCATCCGCGTGCGCATCGGGGGGCATCCAGTGCCGAACAACGGCAGCCTCGAGGCGGGACAGGACCTTCTGACGACGCTGAGAACCTTGCCAGCAGATGCCAAGCTCCTCTTTCTGATTTCAGGCGGGGCCTCCAGCCTCGTCGAGGCGCCGGTTCAAGGTATCGGCCTCCCAGAGCTGCAACGCGTCAACACCTGGCTGCTGGGAAGCGGGCTCCCGATATCCGCGATGAACCTGGTCCGCAAGTCGCTCTCCCTCATCAAGGGCGGCGGTCTGCTGCGTCAACTCGAAGGCCGATCCCTGCGTGCCTTAGCCATCTCGGACGTTCCCGGCGACCTGCCCGAGGTCATCGGGTCGGGCCTCCTGACCCCTGAGCCTGATCTGGCCCAACGTGTCGGTCAACTCGATCTGCCCGATTGGCTCGCTGCATGGGTCGATCGAGGCATTCGTGAGCGCGGATCATGCCAGCCAGAAATGATTGCGGTCGAGATCGTGGCGAATCTCTCACAAGCGAAGTTAGCGATCGCTGCAGCGGCCCGCCACCGCGGGCTGCCAGTCCGTTTACACGAGGACCGCTTCAAGGGCGACGCCGCAACGCTCGGGCGCGACTTGGCGAAAGCACTGCTAGCCAGCGAGCGCGGGCTTCATATCTGGGGCGGCGAGCCGACCGTTCAGCTGCCGTCCAGCCCGGGACGCGGCGGGAGAAACCAGCATCTGGCCCTCGCCGCCGCCATCGAGCTGGCGGGCCATGCAGGCCACTTCCTGCTCAGCGCCGGCTCAGACGGCACCGACGGCCCGACCGAAGACGCCGGAGCCCTGGTGGATGCCGACACCCTAGATCGCGCGGAAATGACCGGCCTCAGCGCCCAAGCGGCCTTGAGCCGGGCGGATGCCGGCACATTGCTCGAGGCCAGCGGCGATCTCGTCCGCACTGGCCCAACCGGCACCAACGTGATGGACATCGTTTTAGGACTCAAGACGTGAGCAAGGCCCCGATTGAAAGCCTCTTCACCGCCGCGGCCCGCTGCCTGGCGGAGCCCGATCCCGAACAAAAGCTGGCACTCACAGAGCAAACAGCGACCGCCTGGCAGACCGGACGGCTCTCGCCAGACGCGACCCAGGCCGCAGCCACAACCGAGACAGCAGGTCTTCCTGCCCAGCTCGAGCTGGTGCCGCCGCGCCAGCTTGTCGCGCGCAAGCTGAGCAGCCGCGACGGGCGCGCAGCCATGATTCACGCCGTGGCGCATATCGAATTCAACGCCATCAACCTGGCTTGGGATGCCGTCCAACGCTTTCGCGACATGCCTGGGGAATTCTACGAGGATTGGATCCGGGTCGCCGTAGAGGAGGCGACGCACTTTGGCTTGTTGCGCGAGCGGTTGCGCGATCTCGGTCACGACTACGGCGACTTCCCGGCCCACAATGGTCTCTGGGAGATGGCGCAGCGCACGGCGCACGACCCGCTGATTCGTATGGCGCTCGTCCCACGCGTGTTGGAGGCCAGAGGGCTCGATGTCACACCCGGCATGATCGCGCGCTTCGAGGCTGCGGATGACCCTGAGACGGCAAGCCGCCTGAGGATCATCCTGCGCGATGAGGTCGGCCACGTCGCGGCCGGATCACGCTGGCTCCGGTCGCTCTGCGAGGCGCGCGGACTCGAGCCGCGCTCACACTACTTCAGTCTGCTCGACCAATACATGACCGGCGAGATTCGCGGCCCTCTGAATCTCGCTGATCGCCGTCGCGCCGGCTTCGACGAGGAAGAACTGGAGCGACTGCAAGCGCGCTGTCAGAGGTAGTCGAGTTGCTCGACAGCGAAACGGGTTGGCGTCAGCCCAAGTCTGGCGAAGCTGTCATTCTCAGCGCAGACGTTGCCTTCCATCAGCATCTTGATCTGGTCGCGTGAGATCGGGAACCATGGAAAACGATCCAGCATCGCCGCCGTCGCCCGAATCGCCACCACGGGCGCCGGCAGCATGACCTTGGTCTTCCCGGCGGCGGCGGCAATGGTGGTCAGAATCGCCTTCCAGCTGAGTCGCTCCGGACCGCAAAGGCTGTAAGTCTGGGATTCGGTTCTGGACTCAGTCAACGCCAGCACGAAGGCATCCGCGACATCCGTGACGCTGACGGGCGCCAGCTCGAAGGCCCCGGCATTGACGGGCAAGAGCCCCTCGTAGAACAAGGGTGCCGGGATCGGACTGTCGATGATGTCCTTCTTGAGCTGCGAGCAGAATTCCATCCGCCCTTCCGGATTCCCGAAGATCACCGAGGGTCGGAAGATGGTCCAGCGTAGCGACGAGGACTTGAGCGCCATTTCAGCCTGATACTTGGTCCGCTGATAGCTGGTGCCGTCGCCATGCACGCCATTGGCGCTCATGAGCAGGAAACGGCCGACACCCGTTTTCTGCGCTGCGGCGATAGTATCCAAGACCCCCTGGTGCTGGAGCGCCTCGAAGGTAATCCCCTGCGCCGGAAACTCGCGCAAGATACCAATGAGATAGATGACCGCATCCGCCCCCGTCAGGCAGGCCTCCAATACAGCGGAGTCGCCGACTTCACCATGCACGATCTCACAGGATCCGGGCTGAGCGACCTTGCCATCGTTTCCGGGCCGCACGAGGAGTCGCGGAACATGGCCGGCCGCCGCCAGGCGACGCGTGATATGGAAGCCGACGAACCCAGTTCCGCCAATGATCGCAACCTTCATGGATCTCTCCTTACAGCAATTGAGCAGCAATCGACGCTAGAGGAGATCGCGAGCAGGAGGCATCTTCATGCGGAATAAAAGGCCCTGCTCATTTCAAACGACCGGCCACGATAGGGGCGCAGCAGATCGGGAGCCGTCGCACCGAATGTGGCGCCGATAGAGTGCGTAACATGCACCCAGCGGTAACCCTCTAGAGTCGGCCAACAAGGACCTCAGTCAGTCGAGGCCGAACCTTGTCGACGAAGATGGGGACGATCGGTGGGCAGATCGAGCGCACGATGCGGATCAGGAGCGGGGAGAGGTGCTGCGCTTTATCCTAGCCAACTGGCATCAGCGCGTGACGACATGAGCGGCGCGTGGCGGCGCGGGCGCCTTAGGCGCAACACCCATCACACTTTGGCGGCGTAACCGGCGCACATTGCGTCGTGCAGCCAGGAACACCTCGGCGATCGCCTCTTTTGCGGTCTTTCGAGCCTCGCGGACGACGACTTGACGGCTGGACGCGAGCTTCGCGCTTAACTCGCAACGAACGCGATGGCCGTGGAGCTGATCGAACTCTTCTTGGACATTGACTTGAGCTTCGATGCGTTCGCCTGGGAACCGATCGGCGAGCTTCTGGGCTTCTGACTCGATTTGGCGACGGATTTCGGCATCCAACGCTAGCGTATCGCCGCCTATCTTTAAAACCATACTTGACGTTCTCCAAAGACTCGGTCGAAGCTCGCGTCTTGCGCGCGCCGTGAACACCGAGCGGGATCCTAAACGAGGGCGTATCGCCTCTTAAAGAGTGACTACATCGCGGAGGTGTCTCTGCAAGCGGAGGGGTCGCATTCACGAGACTTGCGGCGTCGGCGAGATCATGGCGCTCAAGCGCTCGAATTGCAAGACCAGCTTGCTGCCAGGAGGCACTCGACCCAAATCACGCCTCGAAGAACCGCGAAGCGCCCCCAGGAGTCTGAAATGCCCGAAGGCGATACCATCCACAAGCTTGCTGCCGTGCTCGCGCCAGAGTTGCTCGGCGAGCGCATCGAGCGGCTTTGGATCCGCCACAGATCACAGCCAACCGCCGATCACCCCCGGATCACGCGGGTAACGAGCAAAGGTAAGCACCTCTTCATCCAGCTCGACGACGGCCTCAGCATCCGCACCCACCTCGGACTCTATGGCTCCTGGCACCGCTACTGGCCGAGGGAGCCTTGGCAAAAGCCCGAGCGGCAGGCCAGTCTTGTGCTTGGGCTCGAGAAACGCATCTACGTCTGCTTCAACGCCAAGGAGGTGGAACTAACGGATGCGGAGGGCTTCCACGCGCGCGACCAACGAGCACGTTTAGGACCTGATCTAACGCGCGATCCGCCCCACGCCGAAGTGCTTGAGCAGCGGTTGGCGCAGATGGCACAGCCAGACACACTCATGGTCGACCTCATGTTGGATCAGCGAATTGCCTCCGGCATCGGAAACGTCTACAAGTCCGAGGTGCTCTTCCTCCAGGGGGTGCCGCCGCTCGCGAGGCTGCGCGACGTCCCGCTTCCGCTGACTCTACGGCTCTACGAGACCGCCGCGAGGCTGCTCAGGGACAACCTGTCCGATGGCCCGCGCGTCACCCGCAAGCACCAGGACGGTCGTGGTCGCCTCTGGGTCTACAAGCGCTCCGGACTCCCCTGCCTGCATTGCGGGGTGCCCATCGTCAGACAGATGCTCGGTCGCAATCCGCGCTCGACCTACTGGTGCCCGAGCTGTCAGACGAGTGCTCCCGGACAGCCGCAAAGAGACCGCGAGCTGGCGTGACCCACAAACACGGCCCGCTCGAATGGGCCATGCTGCTCACGCTGACGGTGCTCTGGGGCTCCGCATTCACCCTGACCAAGGTGGCGGTGAGCGGACTGCCAGCCGCCCTGGTCGTCGCGGGAAGACTCTATGTCGCCGCCATGCTGCTCATTCCCGTGGCGCTCGCGCTGAGACATCGACCGAGGACCACCCCGCGCCTCTGGATGTTCATGGTCCTCATCGCCGTCTTTGGCTATGCCCTGCCATTTTCACTCGTCTCTTGGGGCCAGCGCTTCATCGAGAGTGGCGTTGCAGGGATCCTTATGGCGGTGATGCCGCTCGCCACCCTGGGGCTTGCGCACTGGCTGATCCCTGGCGAGCGCATCACGCGCTATCGCATCGGTGGCTTCTTGTCGGGCTTCTCGGGTGTGGTGGTGCTCATGGGTCCGTCAGCATGGCATGCGCTGATGAACGGCGAGACTCAGATCCTACCCATGCTGGCGGTTCTCGCGGGAGCCATCAGCTACGCGGTCTCCTCCATCCTGGCCCGACTGCGTCCGCGCAGCGACGCTCGCTTCACGGCTGCGGCAACGATCTCGATCGCCGCCGTGCTCATGACGCCGTCGGCGCTCTCGGGCGTCGAGTCGGTCGCAGTGCTCGAAATTGCTCGCTCAGAGCTGATTGCGGTCGGGTTGCTCGGCATCTTCTCCACCGCACTGGCCGCCATCGTCTATTTCAGGCTGGTGACGGTGGCAGGTCCTGCCTTCGTCTCACAGCTCAACTACTTGATCCCGCTGTGGGCGGTCGGGAGCGGCATCTTCTTCTTGCATGAGCGCCCCGAGCCAAACCATCTCTATGCCCTAGCGCTCATCCTGGGCGGCATCCTCATCACACAGCTTGAGCACTTACGGCGATGATGCCTTCGGAAGATCCGCGAGGGTGAACCCTTTTCACACCGAGCGATATCAGGCTGGGACAGGCTCTCATTCAAAGAGATCGCGGTAAGCCCTGGCGAACTTCTTGTATGCATCCCAGCCGTCCTTATCCATGACCTGATCGATCACCCAGCGATTTTCTTCCTTGTCGCCCATGAGCGTCTGGATCTCGTAGCCCAGGTGACGCAAGAAAGCATAGCTGGGACCATCGTCGGCGAACTGATAGTCGGCGTAATCACCTGAGCGCGCATTCAGCAGGCCAATGAATGGCCCCCCATAGTCGCCGGGCCCGAGCAGATCCTGACTGTTGTCCTGAACATGCGCGAACAGGTTCTTCGCAAACTCGGTCACGAGCAGGCGGCGACTCTCATCGTCCAAATCGCCATGCGCCAGTCGATCCGCGATCTGGATCAGGAACACCAGATACTCCTGAATCACCGCTAAGCGCTGGGCGTCGTCGCGATAGAGGAAACGCTCGCAGTGCAGATTGATCGCCTTGTCCATGGCGATTCGCCAGGCGATGTAGGCAAGCGCACTGGAGATCTCGGGCAGCGAACGCTCCCTATCCTCATCCTTCCAATGGCTTTTGATGCGTAAGGCCACAGTATTCTCCTAGGTTACGAAGCTTGCGCGCCGCTGCAAGACTGGCCGTGCGCGGAGCACCAAGACAGACAGCCAAGCCCAGGGCGCGCGCCCCGCAAGGCGCGGGCGACCCAGGCGTAAGAGGTGAGTCGATGACGAATTCAGCCCTCAATCATCTGGCCGAGACCGTGCAATACAACTGCAACATCTCCGACGCCCGCCATGGCGCGGACTACTCGCTGTGCATTTACCTCATGAAGATGCGCGAGTACTTCCGCTGGGAGCAGCGGCTCCCCTTCGGTGCGCCTCTGGAGCGACAGCAGGTCGGTGAATGGCTGCAGGCGCGCGAGCAGCTGTGGGAGCAGCTCGAGCAGGCCGAGCTGCGCCCCATCGAGATCGACGGGCAATGCTACGACCCCTTCGACGCCGATGCCATCAACACTGAGTTGATGCCTCAGGGCTTGGTCTACAGCGGCGGACTCGGCGGCGGTGCCAAACCCCATTTCGTGCTTGGCGATCTCGAGCGGCACCAGCGCGAGGGAGATCAATCCGTCTTCATCGTCGCGAGCGAATATGCAAGGGATCTCGCCGCGCCGCCGGCCATGACCCTGGGACAGAACATCTTCGTGCGTCGCGAATCCCTGCGTCGCATGCTCTGGGAGAAGCTGGAGAGCTGGCGCTGGAACCGACCGGACAACGCCCTGGGTCGCGCCTTCGCCTGCTACGACTTCGACGAGGCGCTCGACGCCTCGCTGGATGCCATGACCGATCAGCAGATCCAGACGCTGCTCCTGCATGAGCAAGGAGAAGTCCTCGCCGGCCAGCAGCTCGGCGATACCTGGGGTGCCATGCTCCAGGACCTCGCGGGAACGCCGGCCGAGATCATGGCACGCGCCGTGCGCGATCATCTCGCCGATTGCCTGGTCACGCTCCCTACCCTCGCCGAGCAGGCGGAGACTGCTTCGATCGACTTTTTCCTGGGTCAGCTGACAAGCATGCGCAAAGAGATCTTCCCCAGTCTGCAGCAGGTCTACCTTGACTGGCTCGGCGACGGCCGTTTGGAGGGCTTCAACGAGATCTCGGCCCGAGGGCGAACACATTGGCTGGGCCTTGCCCAATCCATGCTTGAGATCCACCGCAAGCAGGGCGTCGAATCTGCTCAATCGATCCGCGAGCTGGTCCTGGCGCAGCCGCTATGAGGGCCATTGTGCCGCGTAGCGAGCGTCCAAGCAGACGCCTGTGTCAGGCTCAGCGATGAAACACGCAAAGAAGCGGCAGGCGTCGCTCATCGTTTCGGCCAGTCGTCTTCTTTAGGGTGGACAAGCGCAGCGCAGTCCACCAACGCCGACGCGGGATTCGGTGGATTTCGCTCTCGCTCGTCCACCCTAACGGCCCAACTGATGACCAAGGCCAAGCGACATTCTCGATGCTCATCGAGCGGTCAAGCTCGCGCAAATCAGTCGAGCGCGATTGACCCGCCGGGATGCGCATCCGGAAAATAGGGCAAGCAACCACCAGAAGATCGACATCTATGTCTGCCATCACAGCGCACAACTTGCCCGACCTCAAGACCATCCGCGAAGTGAAGCCTGGTAGCTTCATCTTCGAACGCCCGCTAGCCCTTCCCCCCGCCTTCTGCGAGGCGGTGATCGAGCGCTTCGAGGCCAACCCGCAACATCAATACGCCGGGCGCATCGGGCAGCTGCGAACGGAGAACAGCAGCATCAAGCGCACCAGGGATCTGGTGGTCAGTAACAAGCCCGAATGGAAGGATGTAGATCAGATGTTCTTCGCCTCGCTCGCAGCCGCGATCAAGGAATTCCGCGCGGCATTCCCCTATTTCAAGGGGCCCTTCAAGGACGAAGGCTATCAAGTCCAGCGCTATCGGGCGGGGGATTACTACCACTGGCACATCGACAGCGGCAGTCATGAGCTGAGTCAGCGTCAGCTGGTCGCACTCTGGTATCTCAACGAGGTACCGGGTCCAGGCGGGGAGACCGAGTTCCTGCACCAGGGAATCAGCGTCCGGCCAGAGTGCGGGAAGCTGGTGCTCTTCCCGCCCTTCTGGACACACGAGCACCGCGCCGCCGAAGTACGGCAAGGCGCAAAGTACATCGCCACCACTTGGGTGGTCTTCGCATGACCTCGGAGGCGGCCCCGAGCGCGCCCCGGCTGCTCGCCATCATCGAGCTGGGCGGCTATCCGAATCTCACGCCGCTCTACCGCTCGCTGGGTTTCGAAGTCGAGGTCGTGAACTCTCAGCGTCGCGCGCAGGCACTTCTCAAGCGATGGATTCCGCACGTCATCGTCGCCGAGTACAACTTCCAGTCCGATTTTCGCGATCGGACCAGCAACCTCGAGACACTCATGGCGAGGCTGCAAAAGCACCCGGACGTGAAGGTCATCTGCTTCTACCAGGAGGAGTATCGACACAAGCTCGATCTCCTCGAGGACCGCTTTCCAATCTTCGCCGCGATCCCTTTCCCGGTAGATTCGAAAACACTCGAGTCGGCGCTGCGCCGGACGCTGAATTGAAGCGCTCCTGTCGCCCCGATCCATCATCGGGAGCCGACGTAATGCCTTCGGAGAGACCTGGGCCGCCCCGCTAGACCTGTCTCAGACCTCGGCCACGACCTTGTCATAAAAGCCCAGGAAATCGTCCGGGGTCGCCCCTTCCCGCCACTCGATGGCGCTGCGCGGGTGCTGATTGAGCTGGCCCGTGATGTTGTAGGGGATCGACGGCCCCCAATCCAGCTCTTGGCGGAGCGGCATGATGTGTTTCTGAATAACGTCGATGATCGGGCGCACCTCGAACTTGGGATTACGCAGGAAGCCCAGCAGCAGCTCGGTGTGACAGTTGCCCGCGCCGCGCCCGAAGCCGAACAGGGTGGAGTCGACACGGTTGCAGCCCAGGATGATCGCCTCGATGGTGTTGGCGAAGGCCAGCTGCAGATTGTTGTGCGCGTGGATGCCGATGTCCTTGCCGGTGCCCTCCAGTGCCGCCGCATACTTCTTGTAGAGCCGATCGATCTGCTCGCGGTAGAGGTAGCCGAAGCTGTCGACGATCACCATAGTGCTCGCCGGCGTTACCGCGATGGCCTCCAGCACGGTGTCGATCTCTTCTTCCGTGATGTTGGAGACGGCCATGAGATTGGCCGTGGTCTCGTAGCCCAGCGCGTCGGCATGGCGAATCATGTCCACCGCCTCTGAGACCTGGTGAGCGTAGAAGGCGACACGAATCGTCGACAGCGGACTCTCGGCCGCAGGCACGATCTGCGTCTCCCAATCGCTCTTACCGGCATCTGCCATGGCCGCGAGCTTGAGCCCAGTCTTCTCCGCGTCATGGTCGCCCACCACTCGCTGCAGGTCCGCCTCGTCGCAGTGACGCCATGGACCGAACTTTTCCTTGGGGAAGGTCTTGGGCGAGTTCTTGTAGCCGATCTCCATGTAGTCGATCCCCGCGTCAACGCACGCCTGATAGGCGGCTCTGACGAACTCGTCGCTGAACTGATGGGCGTTCACGAGCCCCCCGTCCCTGACGGTGCAATCGAGCACTTTGAGCTCTGGTCTGAAGGTGATCCAGGGGGCCTTGTCTGACATCGATCGTTCTCCGAGTTTGCATTGACTGGATGGATGGTCGCGGGCTTGCTGACGATGGGAGCCTCGCGACTCTTGTTGTCCACGGCCCTGCCGCCGCTCGCTGACTGATGCAGCGAGCCAAGCTGTTTGCGACGCCTAGCCCACGATTGTGAGCCGAAGGCGAGGAGGGAGCAACGCTACCGTGCGCTCTAATTGCCGCAACGCAACATGAGCGTCATCCAGCCGCCATGCAGACGTCTTCCAATCGCCATCACGCGGTCATCTCAAGCGCCTATCCTGGCACGATTTTCATCGACCTTGATGGCGAGCGGCCGGAGCGCCACATCGCCGGGAGCTTCACTCTGAGCACGCACCCCGTTCGAGCCAAGCCGACCCTCTCCGACCGCATCGATCAGCGGGTCTTCAACGCCATCTATTCGCGCGCCCTGGTGTACAACACCTGCTGGGAAGATCCTGCGGTCGATCGGATCGCCCTGGAACTCAAGCCCGACGACACCCTGCTGGTCATCACCAGCGCTGGATGCAACGTCCTCGACTACGCCCTGACCGGCCCCAGGTGCATCCACGCCGTCGACGCGAACCCGCGTCAGAACGCCCTGCTGGAACTCAAGCTCGCGGGTATCCGGCGCTTGGACCACGCCGATTTTTTCGCCATCTTCGGTCATGGCTATCATCCCGAACTCCGCGACATCTACTTGGGCGTGCTGCGCGCAGAACTGTCGCGATCCGCGACCGAGTTCTGGGATCGACGGGTCGCCTGGTTCGGCAATCCGAACGGCAGCTTCTATTTCCATGGTCTGTCCGGAATCGTCGCCCGACTCTTTCACACCTACCTCAAGGTGCGCCCCCGCCTTGCGGCAAGCGTGCACGCGCTCTTCGAGAGCAGTTCGCTCGACGATCAGCGCCGCATCTACGACACCCGGGTCAGCCCCCTCATCTGGACACCCAGTGTCAAGTGGACGCTCTCAAGACAGCTGACCATGAGCATGCTCGGGGTGCCGCATCCGCAGCGCAAGGAGGTCCAGGCGCAGCACCTGCGCGGTGTGGCCGGCTTCGTTCAAGAGGCCATCGAGTATGTCTTCCGACAGCTGCCCATCTCCTCCAACTACTTCTGGTCGGTCTATCTCCGCGGCCGCTACACCGAGGATTGCTGCCCCGAGTATCTGAAGCCTGACAGTTTCGCGGCATTGAAGGACGGACTCGTCGATCGGATCCTGACGCATACCTCGACGGTCACGGATTTCCTTCGCAACACGGAAGAGCCGATCTCCAAGTTCGTCCTCCTCGATCACATGGACTGGATGAGTTCCTACTACCCCGACGCCTTGACCGAGGAGTGGGAGGCCATCCTGCAGCGCGCGACCGCAGACGCCCGCATCATCTTCCGCAGCGCGCACGCGACGCCGACCTACCTCGACCGCATCGAGTTGGGCGCGGAACGCACCCCGCTGCGCAAACAGCTTCGATTCCACCCAGAGCTGGCGCAACGCCTGAGTCTCCTCGACCGCGTCCACACCTATGCCGGCTTTCACATCGCGGACGTCAGGGCATGATTGCCACCGACGCCCGTATCTTGATGCGCCTACTGCTCGGCCAGCCCCGCCGGGGGTCTCACGCCGAGCGGCTCCAGGCCTTCTATGCGCCCCAGGCGGCCGACTACGACCGCTTTCGCGAACGCCTGCTGCATGGACGCGAGGCCTTGG